>JBDNDE010000259.1:0-6809 GCA_046719305.1 Gemmataceae bacterium
GGATCTCTCCGATACCGATCTGTTGGTGCGGCCTGTGCCCCAGGCCAATCACATCGCCTGGCAGGTCGGCCACCTCATCCTTACCGAGTGTTCGTTGGCCGACTTTCTGCCCGCGGCACACTATCCGAGTTTGCCCGAGGGGTTTGCCGCCCAACACAACAAAGAGATGGCAGGGAAGGAGCCGGCCACGGGGTTTCTGGAACGCGCAGCGTATGTCAGTCTATTCAATCAAGCACGCGAAGCAACTTTGTGCGGCCTGGCCGCTCTAAGCGAAGCTGACCTGGATCGTCCTCTAAACGGTCCCCTGGCTCAGTTGGCCCCGACCCTGGGGGCCTTGATCCTGCTCCAGTCCAATCATACGTTGATGCACGCCGGGCAATTCAGCGTTGTTCGTCGCAAACTCGGCAAGCCTGTCCTTCTGTGAGCCGCTCATGGATCACGCCCTACGCCTGTTGTTTGTGCTGTACTTCCTGCTGGCCCAGGCGGCTTTGCTCAGCTTGCTACTGCGCTGCCTAAGGCCGACCTCCTCCTCTCAACCGCACCGTGTACGCTGGGGGCTATTGCTGGCCATCTTGGCCGTACAACCGCTAGTGCCGCTGGGTTGGTTCGGGCTAGGAGCCTTGTTTGCTTCGCTTTCTGAACCACACTTGGCCGACCTAATCGCCGTGTCCCATCTAGCATTCATGGCTGGGGTACTGCTGTTTCCGCTGCTGGTGCTGCTGGGCGGCGGGCTGGGCTGGAGTTGGGTGCGCCGCTTCTGGTTGCGCTTGATTCACCTGCTAACGGTGCTGCTGGTGGTCATGCAACCGATCGTCGGTCATGAATGTCCCATCAACGAATTTGAGCGTACCTTGCGCGGCGGGGAACTGCGTAACCTCCAAGGCGCTTCGCCTTTAGGAGCTTGGGCCAACCAGCTGATTTACACACGCAAGCCGTTGGAGCAGTTGATCCCGGTCTATCTGTCATTCGCAGCGGTGGTGGTGCTTTCCTGGCTGTTAGTCCGCCCCGAACCGCCTGGAGCTTTGCCGCCTGGCCCCAATGGCTCTGTTTCGGCAAAGGCTGTCGAGGGGGGGCCGATCCGCTAACGCTAAAGTGGAACCACGATCCCCTCTGGAGTCCGATCCCATGACGCCCCAGACCAATACCCCCTTGGCCCTGAAGCATTTGCACAACGCAGAGGAAGCGTTTCTGTCGGCCTTGGATGAGAATCCGCTCGACGAGACAACCCGGCTGGTCTACTCCGACTGGCTCGAAGAACACGGCGACGAACGGCGTGCAGCCTTTTTGCGTTTCAAGGCCCCGACCGAGGGCAACGCTCTGGCCCGTCTGATGGCCGACCTGGAGGAGGACTGGTGCTTTCGCGCCGGGCGTCGCTGGGATGTGGTGCTGACCCTCTATCCGCCGGCTCGTAAGATTCTTATCATCAAGACCATTCGCGAACTACGCCGCATCAACCTTTCACCGGCCAAGGATCTTTCCGAACGCGCTCAGCCGATCCTCCTGCCGGGCGTGCCGCCGCTACTGGCCGTGCAGGCCGCTCAAGCGTTGTTGCGTGTCGCCCATCAGCCGATGCGCAGCGACATGCACGGGTTGGACGATTCGCGGCCGATCTTAGTGCAATTGCGGCCCTCGGGTGCCGACGAGGTGCGTCCCCTCGTACGTGGCGTGCCCTGTCTACCCACTTTCGAGGGCCAACGCTTTCTGCGGCTTCACAGCGTCCGCCGTGACCGCATCATGACCACGGCGCGCCTTGTAGCCGAGATAGCGGATTGTAGTGTGTTTCAGGCGCTGGACGGGTTGCTGGGACCGTTACCCGTGACGGTGGCACAGCTGTTTGCCGACGAACAAGCCGACCTAATCGCACGGTTTACGGACCACGCCGAGGTGCGGCTGTACGAAGCCTGGCACGATAGCCCCGCGGGTCAGTGGGTCGATCTCGTCATCCCTGCCCCAAGCAGCGGCCACTTGAAACACCTACGACCACATCTCGTGCGGCTGTTGGGTCACGCTTACACGGCGCTAGCTGAGGATCAGTCGGTCGAGTATTTGGCCCGACGTTTGCCACGCTTTTTTGCCGAGGAACTGCTGACACGCTTGAGCGCGTTTGCGGAGATAAGCCTACGCCTAAGCGACGATCAGCCCTAAAGCAACACCTTGGTCGGCCAAACCCGTCCCCCCTGGATGCGGCCAATGGCCACCAGTGTTTCCTCGCACCAGATGGCTGCATGCTGGGCCTCGTCGCCTTGGACAGCGACCGCTTGGCCCTGACGCAACCGCTCTTGATCCTGCGGAGCGATGCAACCGCGTGGCAACTGGGCCAAAGCCAACCAAGCCGGTAAGAGGCGCGGCACGACGGCATCCAGCGGCGTAGCCTGCTCGGGGGTGAAGGGACCAACACGGGTACGGCGAAGCATCGAGACATAAGCCCCCACCCCCAAGGCGGCTCCGAGATCGCGAGCAAGCGAGCGGATGTAGGTTCCCTTGCCGCATTCGACCCGGACCTCGACCTCCGGGTAGGCGTAGCGCAGCAGGGTAATCCCGTAAACCTGTACCGGACGGGCCTCCAATTGCACCGTTTGCCCGCGTCGGACCCGATCGTAAGCGCGTTGCCCTGCGACATGGGCGGCGGAATAAGTCGGGGGCACCTGCTGCAAGGTGCCTACCAGCTTGGCCAATTCAGCCCGCACGGCCGCCTCGCCGGGATCGCGAGCGTTAAGGGGTGTTAGAGGGCCATCGGCATCGTCGGTCGCGCTTATAGCCCCGAGAGTGAAGATGCTTTGATAAGTCTTGCTCATTTGTTGCACATACTCGACCAACCGCGTGGCCCGGCCGACGCATACCACCAGCACCCCGGTGGCCAAGGGATCCAGCGTGCCGGTGTGGCCGAGCTTGGTCCGACGCGGAAACCAACGCAAGGCGTGATCGACGGCAGCCCGCGAGGTCATCCCCTGTGGTTTGTCCAGGACCAGCAACCCTTCGATCGTCATCCCCGCTACACCTCCTGCTCTCTTTGTCTGCCCGCCACGCTGGTTTGGCCAGAGAGCAGGCAGACGGAGCGGCAGGCTCCCCTTGGCCTAGGGCGCGGCCAACTCCACCAGGCCAGCAGCAGTCCGGACAGTCCTAGGCTGGCCTCGGCCTGCGAAGACGGCTCACGCAGCGGCTCCTCTCGCGGGGCGACTGGCCCAGTTGCTGGGGCCGGTGCAGGCCTCCCCATCGGCGGATGAACTACCACCGGCGAAGGGAAGACCGCTTCGGTTGGGATCTCCGACGGAGCAGCCGGCAACGGCAGGATCTGCAGAGTGGCGGGCGATTGCGTGGTGCCATCCGGGGCTAAATCCGGCGGGGGGCTATCGTCTTGACCCGGCAGCAAACCAAGCAACGGCTCGGAATCCACCGGCAGGTTCTCTGATGGCTCAAAGGCCGTGTTTTCCCCCGAATGTCCCAAAGGAATACGAAGGACCTCGTTATCGTCGTCGCTGAGCGGTCCGCCTACGGGAATCACCGCCGTCAGGACGACTGGCCGGGGGACTCCCGCCTCACCCAGCCAAATGGGTACCAGCCCTACGACGCCTGATCCCAACGAGAGCAATTCCACTTTGGCCCCTTCGGGTTCCGGCGTCAAGGGCGGCTCACTGGTTGGCGGGGGAGTGAGTTCAGCCGGCCAAAGCGACTGGAAATTCACCTCCCACAACGAACTGCCCAGAGACGCGTGGAAGCCGCTGGTATTGGGACAGGAGCCGACGAGGGTGTTGACAACACTCCAGCCCCTAGCATCGCCGCGCAGCAGGGCCAGCGAGGAGTGCCAAGGGTCTTCCACCATCAAATCTATATACCCATCTCTGTTGATGTCCCCGACAGCCGCTCGATAGGGCCAGGCCACTCCCGTGGCTATCTCCCGCACGGCCTCGGCTGTTTGTGCCCCATGAGGGATCAAGCTCATCGTCCCGCTGCCGGCATTAAGCGTCAGAACATCCCATTGGCCGTTGCCTGTGAAGTCGCCCACAAGCAGTTGTTGCGGACTAGTGCCCACTGCAATTTGCTGAGCGTGCGCGGTATCAAACATGCCCGGCCCTTGTCCAGGCAGTCCAGGCAGAACAAGCAACTGATTGCTGCCGCTGCTCAGTACGAGCAAGTCGGGAGTGGCGTTGCCGGTCCAGTCCAGCACTACCGCTGCCGTGGGCCGGGGTCCCACCTCTATCGAAGGACCGGCAACCAGGCCGTAGCCCTGGGAGGTTTGTTGGCCCCAGAGCAGATGCACTTGATCCAACTGGGTGCTAACGACAATCAGATCGAGCCACGGCCCCGAGGTCAGTTGGGCCGCCGTCACAAAGCGCGGTGCAGGGATAGACAACTCGTGGCCCGGTTGCCACTGGGGCACAAACTGCCCGTTGCCCTGCCCGCGATATAGCAAGACACGCCCGCCGATTTCATCGCAAACTACCAGATCCAGATAGCTGTCTTGATCTAGGTCGGCCAGGGTCAAGTTGCCGATGCGGGTTTTAGTGTCCAAGGAGTAGCTGCGACCACTCTTGAGTTGAACCCACACCTCCTGATCCACCAACGAGCGATAGACCACATCAACCAGATCGTCGCAGTCCAGATCGCCGGTGTGCACCTCGGGAAGGGCGGTCAAGAGCGGCCCCCAGCAGGGCCCGTGTTCCTCCAGGTCGATCCGCCAGACATCACCCAGACGGTTGGAGAGCAACAACCCCATCGGGCACCACAGCAGGCCATTGGCATCTGGCCCAACACGCAACTCGAAGCGTTGTTCGCCGCGAATCAGTTCGAGCGATTGCTCAGCGAGATGGAGCTGGGCGAACCAATCGGGGCCTTGAACCGAAAGAGGAATCACGCCTCCCCCCTGGTCGCAGCTGGCCAGGGCGTTTATGCGTTGAACCCCCTCGGAGGACCACTGCCACATTTCCGAGCCATCCCAGCCCACTAGTTGCTCTTGCCAGATACCCAGCAACTCTGCTTGCACAGGCAACAGCTGCGCCACCCCGAACCGGCCTTGGCCCAGTCCCGGACGGACTAGAACGCGGCCTTGTAGATCACGGCTGACTAGATCGAGTTGTCCATCGCCATTAAGATCGACGACTAACGGCCCCGGCGTGAGGCGGGGCAATCCCGCTTGGCTACTATTCAGCGTGGGGCCATATCCCCCGGCGTTGCCTTCAGGAGCCAGGGGCGGAGCAGGCTCCCACAGACTCATCACGGCAGCGGGTAGATTGCGATCTTCGAGCCGCTCACAGGCCAATCGCATTGACGGGGACATGGTTAGCCTCCCTGTTTAGATTGCCGAGTGTTAACGGGCGTGCTGCGCTTGGATTTTTTGATAACCCGGTGCAGTGCGTACGGCAGCGAACGCTTCGTCCTTCTGCACTCGCTCGCGCCAAAAGTTCGCTCGTTGACCCGCTGGCAATGCCAGCACGGCTGCTTCCAGCCATTTCAAACATGCAGCCGGCTGGGGAGCTGTTCGCGCCAAGACACGCGCCGCGGCATACAGCAGTCGATGTTGCGTGGGCGGTTGTCGCAACGCGGCCTCGACCTCGGCCAAGGCCTCCTTGTTTCGGCCCAGAGCAAGCTTAGCCGTGGCTAGCCCTAACTGTGCCTCGGTGGGTAAAGCCTTGCGGGCGCGCTGGAAATCCTTCAAGGCTAGTTCCGGCGCGTTGGAGATCAGATAGGCCCAGCCACGACCACAGCGATAAGCCGGCTCGTCACGCAGGGCCAACGCTTGAGTGTAATCCTCCAGGACCCCGGGCACGTCCTGACACTCCGCCCGGGCCCGCGCTCGCCGGGCAAACGCCTCAGCATCGCGATGCTGCCGCAGATAGCGGTTAAACGCCGCCCATGCTTCACGGGGTCGATGCAACTCCAGCAGCGATTCGGCTTGCACTCGCAGAGCCGTCTTGTGACTCGGTTGCTGCTGCAACGCCCGATAGCAGCATTCCAAGGCTTGTTTATAGCGTCGCATCGAATACAACAGGCGAGCTTGTTCGGCGAAGTCGTCGGCTTGGGCTGGGCGAATCGCTCTCAGATCATCTAGGGCCTCGCTTGGCTTGCCCTCTTGGGCGTACCAGCCGGCCCGTTTGCGCAACAAGGCGGCCGGCTGAGTACTGCGTTGGATGGCCTGCGAGAGCGCTTCCAAAGCAGCCGGCTTGTCGCCCATCTGCCAGAGGGCCTCGGCTCGGTTAGCATACACCGCCGGATGTTCAGGCAAGAGGGTTTCCGCTTCGGCAAGGTGTTCCAGGGCACCGCGTGGGTCGCGTCGCGCTAGCGCTAATACGCCGCGATGTACCCACAGGGAGTAGCGAGCTAGGGCGTTCAACTCCAACCCCGAAACCTGATCCAGATCCCGGCTGGCCTCGTCGAGTTGGCCCCGGCTTAATCGCAGCCCAGCCCGCAGCAAGTAGGGCCAGACCTCACGAGGTCGGCGTTGGATGCACGCTCCCAGCGAGACGAATGCCTCGGTCGAGTTGCCCATCCGCATCTGGACCGCCCCCCGAAGGAAGTGGCCCCAATACGAATCCGGCTGCCGGACCAGGACGCGATCCAATTCCTGTTGCGCCGTGGCCAACTCCCCGCGGGCCAGCGCCTCTTGCGCGGCCAGAAGTGCATCCAAGGCCGCGTAGCCGGAAACCGTTTCCACCTGTTGCCGTTCTAGCGTGGCGGCAGCGTGTTGGCCCAGGGCATCCAGATAACGCGCCCGGCGGAGATGGACTCCTCGTAGCCCGGTCAGGCCATCGAGCCGTTGCAAGCCCAGTCGGCAATCGGTACGAGCTTCGAGATCAGCCAACATGAAGCGTAAC
>JBDNDE010000026.1:0-23078 GCA_046719305.1 Gemmataceae bacterium
CACACGGGCGTTTTGGTAGCTCCGCAAACAGTGCTGACTTCCGCGCACGCCTTTGATGGAGATTTTTCTGGTGAAGTCACTCGCGATCTGTCTGGGGTCGTCTTTGGCTTCCATCCTTACCCTTTAGAAGGTGAAACTTATTCCGTCCAACGCGTGGTTCTTCATCCTGCTTGGCCGACGAAGCCAGCTCAACACGATCTGGCTTTGTTGTTTCTGGATCGTCCGGTCGAGGATGTAACTCCCGCGCGGGTCTTCTCGGGCAATCCCTTAGGAATGCACGGAGTTGCTGTGGGCTATGGTGTCCAGAGCGATGGTTATGGGAATGAGCTTGTAGGAGCTAATCCACGGATCGCCTTTGAGAACACAATTGACTATGTTGGCCCTGAAGATGGCCGGCTCTTGAGCTATCTAGGGGAAGATCCCGCGCGTGCACACGAGGTGGGGGTCACTCTGCGCTCCGACTTTGATGATCCTTCAGGTACGGCCAACAGCTATGGTGGTGTAGAACCGCTAGCACTAGAAGGTGGCACTGCAACGGGCGATAGTGGTGGACCTCTGTTTGTACCGCATCATGGTGAATGGAAAGTAGCTGGAGTGCTATTTGGTAGTTTCAACCCCTACGAGGATCTTTACGGCGAAATGGGCTATGGAAATGTCGCATTATGGTCGCCGTTGTTCTTAGCGGAGAATCAAAGCTTCCTACGTGACAACAAAATCGAGGTACTCCGAGGGCCACAAGAGGTGCCTGAGCCGGGGGGACTGATTCTCGCAGGATTAGGGGGACTGCTGGGCGTAGTGGTTCGTCGATGGCAATGAAAATCGTCGTAATCGCGCACAAACCCCGGAGGTGGCGGGGGCGGGTTCCGTCAATCCGCCTTCTTCGCTTTTTGATCCTAGCTTCGGAAGACCTCCTCCCCCAACCGCTGATGGACAACCGTTAGACGCCTTTTAGGACAGTGCGGACCACCAGCCACCAGCCGGACCAGCGGGCGCTAAGGTTCCCGGCGTGGCTGCCGGCCAGCAGACCGCGTAAGAGCCCTTCCTGGTTGGGCGAGGGCTCGTAATGGGGTCGAAACCGTCCCGAACGGACGCTGACAACTTGGGGTACTGTCATCTCTAGGAGTCCTTCGGCTCCTTGGGTCACGCCCCAACCGCTCTGGCCGTGCCCACCGAAGGGCGTAGCGGGGTGAGCCGTGGGAGCAATGACATCATTAACGCAAACACTGCCGGCTCGCAGGAGGCCGGCCAGCGCCTCGCCCTTCTGGGGCTGGGCAGTGAAGATGGAACAAGACAGGGCCATAGGACAGGATGCCTCAGCTTGCAGGGCCTCATCCAGGCTGTCATAGGGCAGTAGGCCGACAATCGGAGCGAAGGCGGCCTCGCGGCATAAGGCCATGCAAGGGCGGACATCAGCCAAGACGATCGGGCCATGGAACGGCTCGGAGGGGGAAGCGAGCGGAGCAGAAAGTAGCCTTGCCCCCTGGGCGAGGGCATCCTCGACCAGCCGCCTGGCCTGCTGCTCCTGAGCGGGCAATTGCAAGGGCATCGGCTGGGGCGGCAACAGTTGTAAAAGCAGTTGGCTGAACGCTTCCATCTGCGAGCGCGGCACAAAGACTCGGCGCACGGCGATGCAGGTTTGGCCGCGATTGATGCTGACTCCGAAGGCCGCCGCCTTGGCCGCCAGCAACCAATCGGCATCGTCGAGCAGAAACATGGCGTCGCAGCCAGACAGTTCCAGTGTAGAGGGGATGAGCCGTGCCCCGAGATGGGAGGCGAGCTTTCGCCCCACTTCCGCCGAACCGGTAAAAACGACATGATCCAGGGGCAGATCAGCCAATCTAGCTCCGCCCTCACGAGTGGCAGGCAAGGCTTGAAACAGCTGCTCCGGCCAGCCCACTTCTCGCATCAGCGTTGCGAAGATATCGGCAAAGCGTGGCGCGACCTCTGAGGGTTTCCAGATCACCGCGTTACCTGCTACCAGTGCCTGGCAAATCTGCACAGCATTGAGAAATAAGGGATAGTTCCAGGTGCCAATGATGCCGACGACGCCTCGTGGTCGGCGATAGACACAATCGCGTTGGCCCCACAAGGCGATGGGTCGGTCGCTGCGGGGCACACGCCGGGGACGTAGAACCTGGGCGGCCCGACGTTCCAGCCAGGCCAAGGCGTCGGCGGTGGTGAGCAGATCGCCGCCTAAGGCTTCGAGAGTTGTCTTGTGTAATTCTTCACACAGGACGGTCAACAACCGATCGCAATCCCTCACCAGGCGATGCCGCAGAACTCGAACCGGGCGAAGGCGGTGCTTGACTGGTTGGGCCGCCCAAACGCGTTGTGCTGTTCGAGCAAGCGGGAGGGCGTGATCCAGATCCATGAGGAACCCCTTCGCGGAGAACAAAACACCATGAGATGCTGCGGCATGATGTACGGCCAGCATGCCACAGCTTCTCAAGCCGGGTTATCTCACAGTGTAGAGGTTAGGAGAGTTGTGGAGTCAATAAGCGTTCCAGAACAGCCGTGGCCGCTTCCACCTGGGCACGATGGACCCAGAGGTCGGCCTGAATCCACGGGACATTGTCGACATAGACCGTGAGGTCTTCACCGAGTTGGTTTTCGATGCCCTCGGCCTGGAGAGCTTGCCGCCAGAGTCGAGCTTCCGCAGGATCCGAAGTAGTGGCCAAGCAGACCATATCGTTGTCGCTCATCGACCGCTCCTTTGCAACCGGCGGTTTGCTGTCGGCGAGGGATTGCCTGGTTTCCTCGTCCAGCAAACCAGCTTTTCTCCCACGATCCGAAGGAACGCGTCCAGTGGGTTCACACTTCAGACACAAATGGAGAGAATAGTATCGTAGCGGAAAAGATTCCGGTTGCCAAAGAAAAAATGTAGAAATGATGTGCGAGTTGTGTGCGTGGGATGTGAAAGGGCACTAACGACCTACGACCGCGACGATTCGGCTTGAACCGACTAGCGCGGTCGCAACGGTCGAAGTGACACTAGCCCTTAGCAGGCGGCGGATACGCCTTGGCCGCTGCTTCGAGTTGCTTGTCGAAATCCTCGGGCACCGCCTGGAAGCCCGTGATCCGCATCACCTTGAGCAGTTCACGGCCTTTTTCGCTCTTGTGGGCGTTGAGCATGCCCATAGTGAATTTTTCCACAAGCTTGGGAGCCAACACCCCATCCCAGCTGGCCAGTAAAGCACACGGCAACGGTTCACTGGATAGCAACGGACGCAGATTGGCCGCCTTGCGAGGCTGTTCTTGTTGGTAGGCCGCCCAATCCGCGCCATCGGCCAGGACGGCAGTAGCCTGGCCGGATTGAACCATATCCAAAGCCTCGATCACTGAAGGAATGCGAAAGAGTTTGGAGTAGAACGATTGCGGTTTCGTACCGGGTTTGACGCATCGGCGTTCGAGGAATAACCAGCAATGTTCACGCGTGCGTCCTGGGATGATCAGCACACGCCCTTGTAGATCCGCAAGCGTGCGATATTTTGATTCCTTCCGTACGAGTAAATGCGTGGTGAGCGACGGCTGGCCATTCACCGCAATAAACAAAGGTTTGAGTTTGTCATAACGTTGCTTGGCCCAGGCAAACTCGGTCCCGTGGAACACCCCCAAATGCAACTCGCCTTTCTTCAGATCCTCGGCCAACTCAAACGGATCGCCCGCAGCCACCAGTTTACTATTCACTTCCATCTCGGCATCGAGATAGGTTTTGAACGGTTGCAGGCCGAGCAGGACCAACCCGGCGGGAATCTCGCGGAACAGCGACTTGACCAAGCCCAACTTCACCGGGTTTGGCACGTCTTCGCGTTTAGCCCAGGCCGGCAAGCCAGTCAGCCCTAGCAGGCTGGCCCCTGCAAAACAAAAAGAGCGACGATTCAGCAGCAATCGGTTGGTCATCATGGTTGAAGCTCCAAATTGGGTAGATTCGCTGCCCCATCGTCCTTGGCCTTGGGGCGTTTGTTGATGATCTCTTTGGCCGCTTGAATCGCTAGGGCAGCCTCATCAGGGGCATCAGGGGCCGCGTCCAGTCTGGCGCAGAAGCCACCCGCCGTCACTCGCTCCAGTTGGGCCAACCCCAGCAGCATCTCGTAGCGAGCCTTGTTGAGTTCCACCCGCAACTGCGATGCTAAACTGCCGGCATCCAGCAAGGTCGTCAGGCTGGTGGCAAATAGCTCGGCGTCGGCCACATCGGGGCGAATCTCTTCTACACGGGCCACCGCGGCGCGATAAGCTCGCTGATAGCCCTGGAGTTTTTTGCTGGCCTCGACCCACCGCAAATAAGCTTGGTCCGTCTCCAGGGCGATTAAGGCCTTAGTCCGCTCCACGACCGAGCCTGCCCTATCCTGCCAAGCCTCGGCTTGCTCGACCCGATTTTTGCGGTGGCCATTCAGCGTGGTGGGATACTCTGGGCCGACCGCACCAGGACGGTATTCCAGGTCGTAACGGCCCTCGGGAAGCGGATGGGCATGGATGTCCGAGGCACTGGCAAAGGTGTTCATGCGAAAAGCTAGTAGCGAGGCTTTGGCTTGGGCCTCGGTTTCCAATCCAGCCACCTCGACGCCTAGGCTGGCCTGAAGAATCTCGGGGCGACGGCTGCAAGCCAGATCGAGCAAGATCCGCTTATCCAAGTGGAGATCGACGTGCGGCAGACGGGCACGGCTCAGAAGCAGAGGGGCATCGGGGCACAGGCCCAGAGCTTCGCGCAGGGCACTCAACGCGCGTTCCGCCCCGACTTCGGCTTCTTGTTGGCGGGTTTGGGCCGTGCGTAAGAAAATCTCGACATACAAGAAGTTGCGTCGTTTTAATCCGGTCAATTCATCCGGGTTGAGCAACTCCTTGGAATCTCCATCCACAGGGGTCAGTAGTTTGGTCCGCAATTCGGTCAACCCGGCAATCCCGTCGCGGGCCACTTGTTCCTGCTCCTTGGCGTACAAGTACGTCAGGTACGAGTAGGTGACCGCATACTTGATGTTCATCTGAGCCAGATGCAGATTGGCCTGGGCCACACTGACCCCAAGATCCGATTGTTGTTTGCGTACCGGCAAATCGCGAGCAACAAACGTCGGCACCCGGAGTGAGTTAATGGCATCTCGTCGCACCACTGCCGCCGTGAGCGAGGCCCCTGCCGCGCGAACATGGGAACTGCGTTCCAGGGCCAACTGCTGGGCCTTGCTCAAGGACAGTGGCTCAAGCCGAATCGGAGTCGGGGTGGTTGCATGTGGACCGGCAGGAAGCACTCCCGCAGAGCCAGCCGATAGGGGGGGAGGCGTCAAATGGCTTGGCGGAGCGTCGGCCCCACGGGCACACACGCTAAGCAGGCCGGGTAGCACGAGGCCGCCCAGCAAACGAGGGAGGCGGTTCATGGTGGGGGATCCATCCACGGTTTGGAGGTCGTGTATTCCTGGACGACACGTCCATAACATCGACCTATTTCGGGGACAAGGTGAACCACCCGAAGCGAGTTTAGCGGCCTTGGTTAGCGAAAGAGGTTGCTCTGCGTGGATTGTTCAGGCCTTAGCGACCAGCTAAACTAGAAAGAGGAGGAGCAGTGGATGCAATGGAGTTTGAGTCCGGCCTTAGAACGGGCCATGCTGGTGGCTCAAGGAATTGCCCGCGCCCAGCAAGCGGCGCAGGTCCACGCCCTGCACCTGTTGCACGCGCTGATGACTGAAGAGGACAGCCAAGCGGCCAACCTTGCCCGGGAAGCGGGGCTAAATCTCGCTGATTTCGCTCGCCCCCAAGCCGATGGGCCCGATTTACCCTGGGCCAGCGACCTGGAAGCGTCTTTGTACCAAGCCCGTGAACTGGCTCAGAACTGGGGCGACCCCTGGGGCGGCGAACAGGTAATCACCAGTGAGAGCGTCTTCCTGGCACTAGCCCGCTCCCCGGAGCTGAGTGAGTTGCTACGCCAATCGGGCCTGCAAGAACGCCTTCTGCCGCTGCCGACTCCGGCCCCCGAACCCGAGATCCACGCTATTGCCCTGGCTGACCTCACCGAGCAAGTCGATCTGGCTCGGGTTCTGGATGCCTCGGCCAATCGCGCCCGAGAGGCGTTACGCGTGTTGGAAGATCACGCCCGCTTTGTCCTCGACGATGCCCTTTTGTGCGCTCAGTTTAAGGAGCTTCGCCACGAACTCAGCCGCCTCCTCAACGAGTATGGTCCACCGGAACTGCCCCGTTGCCGCGACACCTTGGGGGATGTCGGCACCGCCGTGGGCACTGAGTCGGAGTATCGCCGCGACTCGTTACAGGCGGTATGGATGGCTGCCACACGGCGGCTAGCAGAGAGCTTGCGCAGTCTGGAGGAATACGCCAAGGTAGCCAGTCCGCAACTAGGTCAGCAAGTGGAGAGCTTGCGCTATCGGACCTACACCCTTGAGAAAGCGTTGCTGCACCTGCAAACGGCTCAGCAGCGTCTGGCTGGGGTGTCGCTATATCTTCTGCTCTCGGCGGCTAACACAGCCTCTTCGTTGGAGTGGACCATCGCTGAGGCGGCCCAAGGCGGTGTAGGGATGGTGCAACTGCGGGAAAAGCACCTCTGCGATCGCGAACTGTTGCAACGCGCTCGTGAGGTCCGCCGCTGGACACGCCTGGCCGGCATCCTGTTTATCGTCAACGATCGCCCCGACATCGCTCGCTTGGTCGAGGCCGACGGTGTCCATCTGGGGCAGGACGATCTCCCCGTCCGCGAGGCTCGCCGCTTGCTTGGCCCCGACGCGATCATCGGCCTCAGCACGCACGATCTGGATCAGGTCCGCCAGGCCGTTGCCCAGGGAGTCAGCTACATCGGCCTAGGGCCAACCTTTCCCTCGCGCACCAAAGCGTTCGACTCTTTCGCTGGTCTGGAGTTCATACGCCAAGCTACCACGCTTACCCAAATACCGGCCTTTGCCATCGGCGGGATCACTCCTGAGAATGCACACGAGGTGGTTGCCGCTGGCGCTCGGCGTGTGGCGGTGAGCCAGGCTATCGCAGCAGCGGAGGAACCACGAAAGGTGGCCGAAGCCTTTTGTCGGATCCTCCGTGGCCAAGCCGCGACGATAGGTGGATGAGGTAGTTTGTCGATTCCGCACAGGAGACTGTTAATGATTGTGATGCTCTGCTTGTTCGTTCTGGGAGCCGATGTCGAGAGCGGACCCGAGAAGGGTACTGTAATTGCCAAGCTGGAAGCCTACGCCGTGACGGGCGACCCCAAGGAAAAGACGGTCGATTTAGCGGCTGCCTGCAAGGACAAGCTGACGCTGTACCTGATCGTTGGCGAGGAAAAGTTCGACCGCCCTATGAATCGCTTCTTCAAAGCCATCGACGAGAAGCTCGGCTCAGACTTTGAAGGCGTTCAGGGGGTGACAGTTTTCCTCACCCAGGAGGAGAAAAAGCTGAAGGAGCTTTTGCCCCGCGTCCAGATGGCGGTCAACTATGGCCAACTGACCCTGAACATCTTTCAAGGCAAGGATGGTCCAAAAGACTGGAACATCAACAGCGATGCCCATCTCACCGTTCTGATTGTCGACAAGGGCAAAGTGGTGGCTCGCTATGGGTATAAATCGGTGAACGAAACCGAGGCACCGGCGGTGCTGCGAGAGTTGAGCAACCATTATAAGAAAAAGAAATGATGCCTGCCCACGACCGACTCCCCACCACACCCCCCTAGTACAGCACCGCGCGGGGCGCTACAATGTCTTATCGGTCGGGCCTGAGGTGGCAGCTATGGCATTTGTGGATCGAGTCGAAATTTTCGTCAAGGGGGGCGATGGCGGTGATGGCGCTGTCTCCTTCCGACGCGAAAAATACGTCCCTAAAGGTGGACCCGATGGCGGCGATGGCGGCCGAGGCGGCAATGTCATCCTTCGGGCCGTTGCCGGCACCGACAGCCTAGCGGACATTGTCAATCGCAAACACTGGCGTGCGGACAATGGCGCACCGGGGGCAGGGTCCAACTGCACCGGACGCGATGCCGACGACATCCTCATCCCCGTGCCGCCGGGCACTATCGTCTACGATCGCGACCGAGGCCATGTCTTGCGTGACCTAGTCCGGGAAGGCGATGAGGTGGTTATCGCCGCGGGCGGCAAGGGGGGACGCGGCAACAAGTGGTTCGCTACGGCCACCAACCGCGCTCCGCGACAATTCCAACCGGGCGAACCGGGCGAACAACGCTGGATTGTGCTGGAACTGAAAATCATCGCCGATGCCGGCCTTGTCGGCCTGCCCAATGCTGGAAAATCGACCCTGCTGAGCCGGTTGAGCCGGGCCACCCCGGAAATTGCCAACTATCCGTTCACGACCAAGGTGCCCAACCTCGGGCAAGTGATGGTGGGCGGCGAGCGAGCTTTCATCTTAGCCGACCTTCCTGGCCTGATTGAGGGGGCATCGGAGGGCGTCGGATTGGGCCACGAGTTTCTCCGCCATGTGGAACGAACCCGCGTGTTGATTCATGTGGTCGAACCGTTGCCCATGGACGAATCGAACCCCATCGAGAACTACCGCATCATCCGCCGCGAATTGCAATTGTATCGTCCCGAGTTGATTAACCGTCCCGAAATCCTAGTGCTGAGCAAGTCCGAACTTACCGGCAGCAGCGAAGTTCGCGCTCGTTTCCGCGATGAACTTGGCCTGGAGCCCTTGGCTGTCTCGGCGGTCACCGGACAGGGGTTGAATGAACTGATTCGTCGCGTGGTGGAGCAACTCAACCAACTGCGTGGCCCTGCGCCGTCGCCGCCTGCAGTCGTGCCGCCGCACAAACGCGAGCCTGTGCCATGACCCGTCGCTATGTGGCCGATGTCGGCAACACGCGCATCAAATGGGCCGAACTAGAACCCTGCGACGTATCGCAAGCCGCAGAAGCAAGACAAGGAGTCAATGAGACGCGAACGGTCGGCGAGATGCAAGCCGTCGCGGAGGACGAGTTGCAATGGGAACACTGCCTACCACAGCAGCCGGGGCAGTGGTTGCTCGCTAGCGTGCGGCCGACCCGCGCGGAGCATCTGGCGTCGTGGTTGCGGCAACGCGGTCACACGGTGCGGGTGTGCGACCGAGCCAGTCAGATACCCTTGCGGCTAGAACTGGACCAACCTCAGCAGGTCGGCGTTGATCGGCTGCTCAACGCCCTGGCAGTTGGCGCTCGCTTGCAACCAGGCGAATCAGCCACCCTCATCGATGCCGGCTCGGCGGTGACGGTCGACCTGCTGGATGCCCAGCAGATCTTTCGCGGCGGCGTTATTTTCCCCGGCCTGGACTTGATGGCTCAGGCGTTGCACAGTTACACGGCGTTGTTGCCGCTGGTGACGTTCCAGTTGCCTATACCGAAGCCACCCGCGCGAGCGACTGAGGCAGCGATGCAAGCAGGGATTTATGCGGCCGTCGTTGGAGGCATCCAAAGATGCGTGAGCGTATATGAAACGTCGCGGGTGTTTCTCACCGGTGGTCAAGCCGTTCTGTTGGCTGACGCCTTGCCGGGCGTAGAGGTGTGCCCGAGCCTGACTTTAGAGGGGATTGCCGCCCTCTGGGACACGGTGGACGACGCTCACGGGCACGCCATGGCGAAGGAGACCGTCTCATGACCACCACCTGGATGCCGACGCCAACTACAACACGCTTGGCCACGCTCACCGCGCCGGGACGCTCGGCCCTGGCCACGCTGGGGCTATATGGTCCCGAAGCCTGGGCCATCCTCCAGCCGCTCTTTCGCACCCCGCAAGGCCAGCTCCTGACTATGCCGCCGCCTCTTGGGCGGGTGCGCTTCGGCTGCATCGACGATGACGTCGTGCTGGTCGCAGTGCCTGGCGGCTTCGAGATTCACTGCCACGGTGGGCCCGAAGTAGTGCGACTGCTGACAGAACGTCTGAGCGAGCGCGGGGCCGAAGTAGTGCCTTGGACCGAGACCATCGCTGATGAGGCGTTGCGCTGGTTGCCACACGCCCCGACACTGCGTACGGCCGGCATCCTTCTGGATCAGCATCACGGAGCCTTTCGCAGTGCAGTGGCTCGCATCCTGGCTGCTGTGCCGGACACTACGGAATTGCAGCGCTTGGCAAACCGCGTGGCTGTCGGCCGACACCTAATCACCCCTTGGCGTGTGGCCCTAGCAGGTGCCCCTAACGCCGGCAAGAGTAGCCTATTAAACGCCTTGGCCGGTTACGAACGATCTGTGGTCTCGCCGTTGCAGGGCACCACACGCGATCTAGTCCGCGTGCCCCTGGCTGTAGAGGGCTGGCCCATCGAGTTTGTCGATACCGCCGGCCTACGCCAAGCCGATGATTCGCTAGAAGCTCAGGGAATCGCCCTGACTCGACAAGAACTCGCTGCGGCTGATCTGGTTGTGTGGTTGGTCGACGCCACGGCCGAGCATCCGTTACTGCCGGATTGTCCCGCTCTGGTCGTCTGGAACAAAATCGATTTGGTACCAACACTGCGAAACAGCTTGCCGCCAGGCACGTTGGCGATTTCGGCCGTTACCGGCGCGGGGCTAACGGAATTGTTGGCGGTACTAGTGGCGACGTTGATCGCCGAGCCGCCCGAGCCAGGCGCGGCGGTGCCCTTCACGCTAGCGCAGCAACAAGCAGTACTGGTGGCCTGGCAGGCGAGCCAAGCGGGAAACTGGGACCTGGTCCGACAGGAGTTGTCGCGTCATGTCTGAATCTGAACTCGCGGTGTTGCTTGAAGCCGTTCGCAAAAGTGAGGAGCCGGCGATTAGTCTGGTCTTAGCCGACTGGCTCGAAGAGTTCGGCGATGAGGCCGGCCGCGCGCGGGCCGAATACATTCGCCTAGATCACCGTGCCCGTCACGATGCTGAACTGAGCGGCCAACTATGGGTCGAACAACGCCTAGCGGAGATACGCGGGGTGTATGGCCCGGCCTGGCTTGGCCCGCTGGCGGCGTTACGCGGCCTGACGCACTGGACGTTGCATCGCGGCTTACTGTGGGTCTGGTTACGCCCGGCCATCCTCAAGGGCGACCGTTTGGCCCTAGTCGCCGAGCAGGCTCGCATCGGCTGGTTGCAAGGCATCCGTTGTGAAGGCTGGAAACGCCGAGACTTACGCAAACTCTTCGCGGCCTCTAGCCTTAAGGGCATCTCCGCAATCGAAATACTCAACAGCCGTGGCCCCACTCCAGTTGGAACATTGATGCGGAATCGAGCGATCGAGCAACTGCAACGGCTGCGGATATTGCACGGGGCTTTAGGCGATGCTAGTCTGCGTCGGATTGCGCACAGTCTGGAGGGCGGAGCGTTGCATGCTTTAGAGCTACCGTTCAACCGGATCGGCTCGCCGGGGCTGGTTTGGTTGGCACGTTCGCGGCTCTTGGCCCGCCTGGAAGTACTAAATCTGGAGGCCAACCGCATTGGCCCGCGCGGTCTGGTCGCTCTGGTTCGCAGTCCTCATCTACCCAAGATGCACCTCAAATTAGCATTCAATCGCGTGCGGGGCCGAGGTGCCGAACGCCTAGCACAACTTCCTGGGTTGGCCCGCTTACGCTCGCTCGACCTCGGCTGGAACGGCATCGGAGCCGCTGGCCTAGACCGGCTTCGCTCGTCGCCGTATCTGCAGGGACACTTGGTGGCGGACGGCAACGGCGAGTAAAGCCGAGTCTCACCCGAGCCAAGGTACTCGTTCGGTGTACAATGTGCCCCTGGTGCCGGAGTGGCCATCAGGGAGGCCTCGATGGATGACGAATCCGTGCGGGCAGAATTACGAGAAAAAGGCATGCCCTACCTGGCGGAACTGTTTGCCGCTCAGCGGGAGCGATTGCGCCGACTCGTAGCCTGGCGGATGGATCCCCGCTTGAAAACACGCCTGGATCCTAGCGATGTCTTGCAAGAAGTCTATCTTGATGCCCAACGCCGATTGCCTCAGTTCCTCGAACGTGTCGAGATGCCTTTTTCCCTCTGGCTGCGTCTGCTGGCCGGCCGACGCCTCGTCGAACTGCATCGCCAGCATCTGGGGGCCGCCATGCGTTCCGCAGGCCAAGAGGTGCCTCTGGAGGGGTGGGCCTGGGCCAGCGCTCCTTCACTTGCGGCGCAACTGGTCGGCCATCTAACCTCGCCATCGCAGGCGGCTAGCCGAGCCGAAACTGCTGCTCGTCTGACCGCAGCCCTAGAAGGCATGGACCCCATCGACCGCGAAATCCTGGTGTTGCGACACTTCGACGAATTGAGCAACAACGAGGTGGCCGCCCTCCTCGGGCTGCAAAAGGCCGCCGCTAGCAACCGTTATGTCCGGGCGTTGCGTCGGCTGCGGGAGATCTTGGCCGGCTCCCAGGGACTGGGAGGGCAGGGAGGTTGCATCGCATGAACCAGAACGCATTCGACACCGACCCGGATCGCGACCCAGTGGAATGGCTGACCGAGGAGTTTGTCCATCGCCACCGTCTCGGCGAACGACCCAGCATCAGTGAATATGTCTCGCGTTATCCCCAGTGGGCCGACCTGCTGCGCGAGGTGTTGCCAGCGGCCCTGATCCTAGAGGAAATCAAAGCGCCTCTGCCTGTTGTATCTGAGGCCGCCATCCCCACCGTGCTGGGCGACTTTCGCCTGCTGCGGGAGATCGGTCGCGGCGGGATGGGCATCGTCTTCGAGGCCGAGCAAATCACCCTGGGCCGGCGGGTAGCGCTGAAGGTGCTGCAAGGCGCAGCGCGGGCCGGCGTCGATCGCTTCCGCCGCGAAGCTCAGGCTGCCGGTCGCCTGCACCACACTAACATCGTGCCCGTCTTCGGCGTCGGCGAGGAAGGTGGTCATCATTTTTATGTGATGCCCTTTATCGAGGGCGAAGGGCTGGATGCTTGGCTGGCCCGCCAATCCCTGCCCATCGCCCGCCACGGACATGACACCGCCGTTACCACCCCGTTGCTCCAGAACTCCCGTCGCATCGTCGGTTGGATGCTACAAGTGGCCGACGCCCTGGCCCATGCCCACGCTCAGGGCGTCTTGCACCGCGACATCAAGCCCAGCAACCTCCTGTTGGATCACGATGGCAAAGTCTGGGTTACCGACTTCGGCCTGGCTAAAGTCTTTGAGCAAGACAACCTCACCCAGCCCGGCGATGTGGCCGGCACCCTACGCTACTCTGCCCCGGAACGCTTCAAGGGCCAATCCTCTGCGGCTTCGGATCTGTTTTCCCTGGGGCTGACGATGGCTGAGTTGCTTAGTGGGCGACCCGTCTACGACGACAGCGACCCGGGCCAACTGTTGCGACGCGTCATGGCCAGTGAGGTGAAGCTACCTAGCGGCTTGCCCGGCGATTTGCATACGATCTTGTCGCGCCTGCTCGCGCCGGAGCCGGAACGCCGCTACGCTAGTGCTGCGGACCTCGCCGACGATCTACGCCGCTTCCTTGAAGATCGCCCAATCAAAGCTCGACGAATCAGCATCTGGGAAAGCGTCTTCCGCTGGTGTCGCCGCAACCCCAACGTGGCCGGACTGTCCGCAGCCCTGCTGCTAGTGGCCCTCCTGGGCTTCGCTGGCGTGCTGTGGAAATGGCGTGAGGCCGAGCAGTCCGCCAGCGAGTTGCGTGAGGCGCTGGCCCGTGAAGCCGACCAACGCAATCGCGCCGAAACTACCACCGCCGAGTTACGCGCTGCGCTAGTCCGCGAGGCTGGGGAACGCAGCCGCGCTGAGCAGAATCTCGACCTAGCCTTGCAAGGCTTCGAGCGCATCGCGGGCCGGCTCACTCCCGCCCGACCGGGGGCACCCTGGGATGATGGCGAAGAGGCTCCCACCCCCGCCATCGTCTCCCGCGAGGCAGCCGCTGTCCTGACCGATATGATCCGATTCTACGAACGCTTTGCCCAGACCAACGGCGACAACGACCGCTTAACTCGCGATATCATCACCGCCCTTCGCCGGGTCGGTACCTTGCAGTTGCGTTTGGGCCGCTATCCCGAGGCGGAACAAGCGTTTGCCAAAGCGTTGCAGATGCTGGACACTCGCCCCGAAGATCAGGCCGAACAAGTGCAGGTTCGCAACGACCTGGGTGTCGTCTACCGCGCCTCGGGCCGCCCCCTTGATGCCCAAGCCGCCCATCAGCAAGCGTTGCAAGCCCTGGCCGCAGGTGACTCGCTGGAACGCGCTCGCACTCTGCATCTGCTTGGCTCTATCCAAGGCCGACTCTTGCAACCACGCGAGGCGGAAAAAAACCTCCGCGAAGCCCTGGCCGTCCTGCAACGCCTGGAAGCCAAAGGTCCCGAGGCCCGCTACCTAATGGCTCGCACCTATCACGAGTTGGGCAACGTGCTGCTTGGGCCGTCCGCTGCCGAAGCCCGCCGCGATGCCTTGCAACTGCTCGAATCGCTGGCCAGCGACTTCCCCAGCGTCCCCGAATACCGCGCCGAACTAGCCGAAGCCCTCATGAGTGCCAGTTCCCGTCCGCTGCTACCCTCGCAAAAGCTTTTGGCCGAGAAACGCACCCGCCGCGCTTTGGAATTGGCCGACGACCTGGCCCGCAGCTATCCCGAGGCTCCCGAGTATCGCGCCTTGGCGGCTCGTGCCCGGCAACGGTTGGGTTTGGTGCTCGCTGCTCAGGGCAAAAACGACGAAGCCATCAAGGAGATGCGTCAAGCCCTGACCAGCTTGCGCGAACTGGAGGGGCGCATTATCGCTGGACCGACCCAACGCTCGCTGCAACTGGAAACCCGGCTTGTGCTAGCCGAGACGCTACGTCTCAAGGGCGAACTGACGGAAGCGCGGAGCTTGTTGGAACAGGTCATTCCCGAACTGGAACGCCTGGTCAAATTCATGCCTCGTAATAAATTCACTCGTGCCACACTCCAGCGTGCTTATCTAGATCTCTCACGCGTCTGGGCCAAACTCGGCGACAAAACCAAGGCCGCGCTGTATCAGAAAAAGGCCGACGATCTCAAGAACTGACACAGAGTTCTTGCTCGAACCATCGCCCCGAAAGGAATCCATGAAAACTACCACTCTGCGTAGCTGCCTGTTTGTGCTGGGCTGGCTCACCCTTTTGGGCATTTGGACCTACCTGTTGCTGTTACCCTCGACCAAGGAAATCTCCGACTGGGTCAACGTCCCGATCACTCGCCGCTTCCTCGTCGCCAAGGCGCTGCATTTGGGCGTCTATTTTCTGCTGGCGTATCTGGCAGCCTATCTGCCCCGCCGGACAGCTTGGTGGGCGATATTAGCGGTTCACGCGGCCCTGACGGAGCTAGGCCAGCAGTTTCTCCCCGGACGCACGGGCACCCTCCTGGACGTAATGATTAACCTCTGTGGCGTCCTCATCGGGCTGCTGTTGGGGGCGCGGCTGGCTGCTGTGACGATTGCCCCGACGGATCGCTCGACGACGAATCGCTCGGCTTCGGCTCCAAACTGAGCGGCGTCGCTGGCGGAGCTTTGGGCAACGCCTGTAGCCACCCCCAAAGTAGCAGCCCGCCCACGACCAGAATCACACTGCCGTAGGACTCAACGCCTTTAGGCCGCGGATCATCGCGCAACAGCTCGTTCAGATAGCGATGCAACCCATAGCCGATCATCAGAAGCGCCATCACCTGTCCGGGATTCCGACGCAAGGGATAGTACGCCATCAGCACCAGCATCAGCAAAAACATGCTCATCACCTCATACAACTGGGTCGGATATAAACCCAGCGTGTAGGGGGTGAAACGGATCGTCTTCTCCTGGTGTTCGCCCCGT
This sequence comes from Gemmataceae bacterium, assembly GCA_046719305.1. Classification (GTDB taxonomy): domain Bacteria; phylum Planctomycetota; class Planctomycetia; order Gemmatales; family Gemmataceae; genus RGDT01. Next base: position 15,644 of record JBDNDE010000026.1, read on the forward strand.
GGTATCACCGTCAGTTCTAATAAACTTCGCCCACGCGGCCAATTCTCGCTGCTTGGACCTAGTGCCAATCCAACGCTTAACTCTTCAAATGTTCGCACCGGCTTGCCGTTCAACGCGACAATTCGGTCGCCGGCTTGCAACCCAGCCCGTGCGGCCGCCGATTGTGGATCGACCAAGTCAATCTCGACGCCGGCCCCCGCTTCGGACGCGAACGGCAAACAAGTGAACCCGGCTACTGTTTGGCTACCGTTGCTCACTAGCACCTCACGGGCCGGTGCGCACAACGGAAAACCAACTGGCGTCACGCTCACGCAATTGGCACAGGCCACCATGCCATAGCAGCAGCCATTGAGGAAGCAGCCCATGCGGCCGAGTACCAACCCCAACGCGATAGCCGGCGCGATGGTGTCTAGGAAACGTAGGATATTCAGCCCCTTCCGGCGGTAGAAGAGAAAGTAGGCGGTGAAGAAGCCGACCAGCCCGCCTAGGACCGAACCATACAACACGATGCCACCATCCCAGATGCGTGGCAACTCGACAAGAAACTCGGTGAGAGTGGACACCGGGGGGGTGCGGGTCAAGAGCGACATGGTTCGAGCCCCGATCAAGCCGCTGACCACGATCCAGAACGCCATATCCTGGATGGTGTCGGGGTGGATCCCCTCTGTAGGGGCACGTTTGCTCGCCAGCCAGGTACATAACAAAAAGGCGAGAAACAGCATCAATCCGAAGCCATAAATCGGGATCCCCTCGGGGGTGTAGTCGGTGTAGAGCGGAATCCGGTAGATCACCTGCCACATGGTCGAAGTCTCCTGTTCAGGGGATCTTAGCAAGGTCGAGCCGACTCGCCATCCTTTTCGATGTGGGACCGATGCAGAGTCGATGAAGATTTCGCGAACCCGTGGCAGACACTCAGCTGGTTCCTAACATAACCTGTGACTGGCCTATTGTTCCTGGATGCAATCCACCGGAGCCTTCGGATGAATCGTTCCGTCCTGCTGGCGATTAGCTCGCTGTTGGTTTTCTTAGGTCTGGCGGCCTTGTTGACGGTCAATCCGTTTTTTGCTAGCAACACGGCCCCCTCCACAGGCAAGCTCGTTGTCTTTTGTGCTGCTGGCATCAAGGCTCCGATCGCCGCTCTGGCCGAAACATATCAGAAAAGCTACGGCGTCGAGATTCAATTGCAATATGGCGGCTCCAACACGTTACTCTCACAACTCCAGGTCGCCCCGTTGGCTGATCTCTACATCCCTGCCGATGAAAGCTACGTTGCCCAAGCTCGCGAAAAGAAACTCATCGCCGAGGTCTTGCCGCTGGCCAGCATGAAGCCCGTCCTCGTAGTAAGCCCCGGCAATCCGAAAAAGATTGCTAACTTGGCTGATTTGCTCACGCGGGACGTAAAGATTTCTCAAGCCACCCCGGATGCAGCCGCTGTTGGTAAAGTCGTTGCCGAGCACCTCAAGGCTAGCGGCCAATGGGATAGGTTTGCTCAACGCATCAGCGTGCAGAAGCCTACCGTGAACGATGTGGCCACCGATGTGCAACTTGCGGCTGCCGATGCCGGCTTTGTGTGGGATGTGACAGTCAAGCAGATGCCCGAGTTAACCGTGATACCAGCGGGGCAATTGCCTTCAGTGAACCTGTCGGCCTGCATCGTCCGCGAGAGCAAACAACCCACCGCGGCGTTGCGATTTGCGCGATATCTAGCCTCGGCTGATAAAGGCAATCCGGTCTTTAGCGAACATGGCTACACACCGATCCCGGGCGACACCTGGGCCGAAACCCCCGAGTTGAAGCTCTTTGCCGGTTCGATGCTGCGACCCGCTACAGAGAAGATCATCGAAGCGTTTGAAAAACGGGAAGGTTGCATCGTCACACGTGTCTACAACGGGTGTGGTATATTGGTTGGCCAAATGCGTGTCGATCAGAACGTGCCCGATGCTTACTTTGCTTGCGACCGCGAATTTATGGAACAGGTCAGTGACCTCTTTGACGCCGGTACTACTATTTCGGCCAATCAGCTGGTCATCCTAGTTCACAAGGGCAACCCGCACCACATCAAGAAGCTCGGGGACTTGGGCAAGCCTGGCCTGCGAGTGGGGATCGGCCACGAAAAGCAATGCGCTATGGGGGTGCTGACGCAGCGAACGCTCGCGGAAGACAAGACCACTTCGCTGGTGATGAAGAACGTCACCGTACAATCGCCCACCGGAGATATGCTCGTCAACCAGATGCTGACGGGCTCCCTGGATGCCGTGGTCGCTTACATCACCAATGCAGCGGGTCATGCAGATAAATTAGAGGCGATTCCGATTAACATTCCCTGTGCTTTTGCAGAGCAGCCCTACGCCGTGGGCAAAAAATCGACACACCGTTACCTCGCAGCTCGGCTGCTCGACGCGATTCGAGCCGATGAATCCCGTGTGATCTTCGAGAAGAACGGCTTCACTTGGAAGGGCCAATGAACGATCGGCCCAGTCGCGTACCACCGACTCTGAAAGACCCTTCGGACGCCCCGTTCCTGCTGTTAGCGGGTGTCCTAGGTGGCTGCTACGTCCTGCTAGTTGTCGCTATGCTTGCAGCCAACATCTCCTACACGACACCGGCACAGGTGTGGGAGTCCTTACAGACGCGTGAAATCCAGTACTCCATTTGGCTCAGTCTCATCTCCGCGACGCTCTCGGCCATCCTCTCGGTATGGGTAGCGGTGCCGTTGGGCTATCTGATGTCGCGGTTCGATTTCCTTGGCAAGAGACTGCTCGATGCCTTGCTGGACATCCCGATCGTGCTGCCGCCGCTGGTGGTCGGGCTGTGTCTGCTAATCCTGTTTCAGACACCGCCGCTTCGAGCCTTGCAAAAGTATGTGCCGATCACCTATGCGATTCCGAGCGTGATCCTAGCCCAGTTCGCAGTGGCGGCCGCTTTTGCTGTCCGCACGATGCGGGTGACGTTTGATCAAATCCCACCGCGACGCGAGCAGGTGGCCTTGACGCTGGGTTGCAGCCGGGGCCAAGCCTTCTGGCGGGTGGTGCTGCCCGAGAGTGGCCGGGGGATTCTAACGGCGTTCACACTGGCTTGGACCCGTTCGCTGGGAGAGTTTGGCCCCGTGCTCGTCTTCAGTGGGGCGACCCGTTTGCGAACGGAGGTGCTACCCACCACTGTCTTCCTTGAACTGTCCATCGGCAACCTCTACGGAGCCGTCGCCGTCTCGTTGCTGATGGTATTCGTTTCGGCGGTGGTTCTGATCATCCTGCGAACCTTGGGGACACAACGGCCATGATCGCCTTGGAGCGGGTGCATCTGCGAGTGGGGAACTTTGAGTTACAAAACATAAACCTACGCATCGAAGAAGGCCAATATGCCGTTCTGATGGGAAAAACCGGCTGCGGTAAGACCAGTATCCTAGAGGCGATAGCGGGGCTGCGTTCCATCGAATCTGGGAAGGTCTATCTGAATGATCAGGACGTGACGCATCGCCATCCCGCGGCGCGTGGGGTCGGCTATGTCCCGCAAGATCTGGCATTATTTCCCACCCTGACAGTTCGCGAGCATCTGGCCTTTGCCTTGGAAGTCCGCAAACTACCCCAAGCCGAACGCGTTGCCGAGCTAGCCAAGCTGTTGGGGATCGAGAAGTTGTTGGAGCGTCGGCCGCTGGGGCTTTCGGGAGGAGAGGCCCAACGGGTGGCACTGGGGCGGGCGTTGGCCTTTCGACCGGCGGTGCTGCTGCTGGATGAGCCGCTCTCGGCCCTGGACGAGGAGACCCGCGGCGAGATGATCGCCTTGCTCAAGCAGGTGCAACGCCGCGAGGGCGTCAGTGTGTTGCATGTCACGCACAGTAAAACCGAGGCGAAGGCGCTGGCCGACCGGCTGTTTCGGCTCGAGATGGGGTGGGTGAAAGAGCAGGAGCGGCTGCATGAATATTCGTTTCCTTTATCTAGGTCAGCTGCGAACGGCCGCCCAGACGAGCGGCGACACGATCCAGCTGAACGAGCCGACGACCCTAGCTGCAGCCCTGAGTGAGTTGGCCCGGCAGCAACCCAAGCTACGGACCCTGTTGCTACGCGAAGAAGATGGCCAGCCGCGGCCAAGCTTGCTGATTTTTGAACAAGAAACACGTCTGTATTTAGATGACATGCTCACGCGAGAAACCGAAGTCACCCTGATGACCCCAATCGGCGGTGGATCGGGGACGCTCTCCGAGGCGGAACGTGCTCGTTACGAATGGCAGATGTGGACCCCTGGATTTGGCGAACAAGGGCAACTGCGTCTGAAGCAAGCAACCGTTCTCATCTCACGCCTCGGCGGGGTGGGCGGAGCAGCGGCCCAGCAGTTAGCGATGGCCGGGGTCGGACGGCTGATTTTGGCCCATGCGGGGGTAGTGCGACCTAGCGACTTGAATCGGCAGGTGCTGATGACAACCCAAGGCATCGGTCAGCTGCGTGTGCATCGGGCGAGGCTTGCTTTGTCGGCATTGAACCCTGAGGTCGAGTTGGTCAGCCTGGCAGAGAACCTTAGCCAAGCCAACGCCGAAGCCTGGGTGTCCCAGGCCGACGTGGTCGTCAGTGCTGCCCCGCGCTTCGCCGAACGCTTCGCCATGCAACATGCCGCAGCCAAGCTCGGCAAGCCGCTCGTCGATGCAGCGATGTACGACTTCACCGGTCAGGTGCTGACGGTCAAGCCGGGTCGCTCGGCCTGCCTGGGTTGCCTGTACCCTGAGGAGCCGCCCCATTGGAAGCGTGAGTTTCCTGTGTTTGGTGCGGTTGCGGCAACCGTCGGCGCTCTGGCAGCCATCGAGGTGATTAAACTGCTAGCTGGCCTAGGCGAACCCCTTTTCGACCGATTGTTACTCTTTGATTTTGCAACGATGAGCAGCCGTCGTATTCCCGTAAGGCGAGATGCGGCGTGCCGATTGTGCGGTTCGTTTGGTCCATCGAAACCAGGCTGCTAAGCGGTCACCGTTACCCCTCTCCAAAAGGCGATGTAGCCGGCGATTTGCTTGGCGGCGTCTTTAGGATTGGCATAATACCAGGCAGCATCGACGTTTTGCTTGCCGTCCACCTCGATGGTGTAGTAGTTGGCGGTACCCTTCCAGCCACAGACGGTGGTGGTGGTGCTCGGCTTGAAATACTCCTTACGAATCGCATCGGGCGGGAAGTAGTGGTTGCCCTCGACGACCACGGTTTTGTCTGATTCTGCAATCACCACACCGTTCCAAACTGCCTTCATGACCCAGCCCTCCGCTCCGCCATAGACACGATGGCCCAGTACTCTGGACCTCATGATTATCCTTAGGCGCGGTCGGCGACTCAAGGCGAACGCGCGGCCGTGTTTACGGGTGGCAACGAGACGTTGGCGACTAGAGGTCGGCGACTCAAGGCGAACGCGCGGCCGTGTTTACCGGTTGGCGACGAGGCCTTGGTGATCAGACGTTGTCGCCTTCGGTACTGGTGCCGAAGCTAGCGGTGACTTTGGTCGTGCCCCATTTCCAGCCGCTGATCTCGGGCATATCGTCGCCGTGCTCGCGAATGTAGTGCTTGTGCTCGATAAGCTTCTCCTGCAGGGCTTGCTTGATGTAGGCTGCTCGCGCACCGAGTTGCGGCAGGCGGTCGATAACATCGCACACGAGATGGAAGCGGTCCAGATCATTGAGTACGACCATATCAAAAGGGGTGGTAGTCGTACCTTCTTCTTTGTATCCACGCACGTGTAGATTGGTATGATTCGTACGGCGGTAGGTCAAGCGATGGATCAACCACGGGTAGCCGTGGAAGGCGAAGATGATGGGCTTGTCTTTGGTGAACAGAGCGTCGAAGTCGCGATCGCTTAGACCATGCGGATGTTCGCTAGGCGGTTGCAATTTCATCAGATTAACGACGTTGACCACCCGTACTTTGAGTTCGGGCAAATGGTGGCGAAGGATCTGCACGGCGGCAAGGGTCTCCAGGGTGGGCACGTCGCCACAGCAGGCCATCACCACGTCGGGTTCGCTGCCTTTGTCATTGCTGGCCCACTCCCAGATGCTCGCACCAAGCGTGCAATGCTTGACCGCCTGGTCCATGGTCAGCCATTGCGGGGCAGGTTGTTTACCGGCCACAATCACATTCACGTAGTTACGACTGCGCAAGCAATGATCGGTGACACTTAAGAGGGTATTTGCATCGGGCGGGAGATAAACTCGGATGATTTCGGCCTTTTTATTGACCACATGGTCGATGAAGCCGGGGTCCTGGTGGGAAAAGCCATTGTGATCCTGTCGCCACACATGGCTGGAGAGCAGATAGTTAAACGAGGCAATAGGACGCCGCCACGGGATATGATTGCATACCTTGAGCCACTTGGCATGCTGATTAAACATGCTGTCGATGATGTGGATAAACGCTTCGTAACAACTAAAAAAGCCATGCCGTCCCGTCAGCAGGTAGCCTTCGAGCCAGCCTTGGCACTGGTGTTCGCTCAACACTTCCATCACCCGGCCATCGGGGCTGAGCTTGTCGTCCTCGGGGTAGATGTCGGCCAGAAAGCAGCGAGAGGTAACATCCAAGACATCCTGCCAACGGTTGGAGTTATTTTCATCTGGGCTAAAAATGCGAAAGTTCTTACTAGACAAGTTCTCCTTCATCACATCGCGCAAGAATTTGCCCATCACTCGGGTCGATTCCGCTGTGGCCGCACCAGGGGCAGGTACATCGACCGCGTAGTTGCGAAAATCAGGTAACTTCAGGTCACGCAGCAGCAGGCCACCATTGGCGTGCGGGTTGTCGCTCATGCGGCGATGCCCCTTAGGGGCCAGAGCGGCCAGTTCAGCCCGGAAGGTTCCGTTTTCGTCGAAGAGTTCCTCGGGCCGGTAGCTTTTCATCCACTGTTCGAGAATCTGGATATGTTCCGGACGGCTCATATCACCCATCGGCACTTGATGACTACGCCAGTAATCTTCACATTTTTTTCCATCGATATAATCGGGGCAAGTCCAGCCCTTGGGCGTCCGGAAGACAATCATCGGCCAGATGGGACGTCGGAGATTGCCGTTGACACGCGCGTCGTGCCAGATGGCTTGGATCTCGGCAACGCAGGCGTCCATGACGGCGGCGAGTTGCTGGTGAACGAGAGCAGGGTCGCTCCCTTCGACGAAGTGCGGTTTGTAGCCCATGCCCTCGAAGTATTTGGTGAGTTCGTCTTTGGAGATGCGGGCCAGAAAGCAGGGATTGGCGATCTTGTAGCCGTTGAGGTGCAAGATCGGTAGCACGCAGCCATCACGAGCCGGGTTGAGAAATTTGTTGCTGTGCCAACTGGTGGCCAGGGCACCGGTTTCCGCTTCGCCGTCGCCGACGATGCAGGCCACCAGCAGATCGGGATTATCGAAAGCGGCACCGAAAGCATGGCTGAGGGCGTAACCCAATTCGCCGCCCTCGTGGATGCTGCCGGGCGTTTCGGGGGC
>JBDNDE010000260.1:0-6768 GCA_046719305.1 Gemmataceae bacterium
CGCAAGGGCATCACCACCGGGGTTACTGGCAAATCAGCGTAAATCTTTTCATTTACTAGACGCTCAATCTCAGCTATCTGTTGCGATGTGATCGGTTTATCATAGCTAAAGTCAAAGCGAGTCTTCTCAGCATCGACTAGAGAGCCTTTTTGATCAATGCCCTCTCCAAGAACTTCACGCAATGCCCAGTTGAGCAAGTGAGTGGCTGTGTGATTTCTTGCGATATGAGCGCGAGCCGATCCTACTTCCAAAGTGGCCGGTTGCCCAACTTCGACAATCCCTTCTGTGACGCGGCCGAGGTGCAAGACGGCGTCACCCAGGCGTTGGGTGCGGTCCACCTCGAAGGTACCGGTCATTGTCTTGATGCTGCCGCTGTCACCAATTTGGCCGCCCTGCTCGGCGTAAAAGTTGGTGCGATCGACGAGTAGACCGACCTCCTCGTCCGCGTTGCTCAGTTGGCCTTGGCGAATCACGGTGCTGTCTTTTACCCAGCCCAGCACCGTACCACTGGTCACCAAGGGACCATATTTCGCCGAATCGTCGATCTTCGGCACTTCACCTTTGATGGCGCTGATTTCAAAGCGTTTGCGTCCCTGCCGTGCCATCTCTATCGCTTTGCGGCGTTCCTGCTCAAAGCCGTCCACATCGACACTCAGACCAACTTCGCTAGCCATCTGTTGGGTGATGTCGAGGTACAGGCCATAGGTATCCTGAAGGGTGAAGGCATCCACACCACTAATTTGCGTCCTTCCAGCCGATCTGGTACGCTCAGCCGCTTCATGAAACAACTTCATTCCACGATCTAAAGTGCGCAGGAATCCTTCCTCTTCCTCGGCAATGGCCGAGGCCACCTTGTCCGGCTGGCGTTTCAGTTCCGGGAAGGCTTCGCCCATGGTTTCCACCACGGCCGGCACCAAGTCGCACAAGAATGGTTTGGTGGTACCGAGATATTGTCGGCCGTAGCGTTCCGCGCGACGCAGGACGCGACGCAAGACGCTGCCCCGGCCGACGTTGCTCACCACTGCGCCATCGGTGAGTGCAAAGGTGAGCATGCGGATATGATCGGCAATGACTCGATAGGCAACGTCGCGATGATCACTCAGGCTGCCGCCGTAGGGCGCTGCGCCCGTGAGTTGTTGAATGGCGACGAACAGCGGAGCGAAGACATCGGTATCGTAATTGCTGGCTTTGCCCTGGATGACACTGGTGACGCGTTCAAAACCCATCCCTGTGTCGACATGTTTGGCTGGTAGAGGGGTGAGGCTGCGATCGGGGTTGCGATTAAATTGGATGAACACGAGGTTCCAAATCTCAATCACCTTGTCGCTGCCCTTGTTCACCAGATGTTTGCCGCTCTTGTCCGGGGTGCGGTCGATGTGAATTTCGGTGCAGGGACCACACGGGCCGGTCTCACCCATCTCCCAAAAGTTATCTTTTTTGTTACCCAAGTGGATGTGTTCGGGGTTGATGTCTGTCTCGCTACGCCACAGTTCAGCCGCTTCGTCGTCGCGGTCGATGCCCTCCTCCTTGTTGCCCTCGAAGACGGTGGCATGCAAACGGGTCTTATCAAGCCCCCATACCTCGGTGAGTAATTCCCAAGCCCAGCGAATCGCCTCCCGCTTGAAATAGTCCCCGAAGCTCCAGTTACCCAACATCTCGAAGAAAGTGTGGTGGTAGGTGTCTTTGCCGACATCATCTAGGTCGTTGTGCTTGCCGCCGGCCCGGATGCATTTTTGCGTATTGGCCACCCGCGTGTAGGCGCGTGACTCGGTGCCCAGGAAGATCGGTTTGAACTGGTTCATGCCAGCGTTGGCGAACTGGAGCGTGGGATCGTCCAGAGGCACAACGCTGCTGCTAGGGACAAAAGTATGCCCATGCTTCTGAACAAAGAAATCAATAAACTCCTGACGAATCTGATTAGCCGATCGCATAACGCCCTCTCGCGGGAAAGTCGAATAAAGTTCATTCTCGCCGCTGCCAGATCGGATGGCCAGTTATTGCCGTGCGCCGCAACGCGGATAACACCCGAGACAGCCCCCGGCTTGAAACGGTTCGCAGGATTGCAATCGCAGGGGACTGCCCAAGAATCGCTGACGTATGGATGCACTGTCGCGTAGAATCTGAAAAATGGGCTTGACATTCCGCGAACTCCTGACTATCTGCCTGCCCCACATCGATATCTCGTTGGCTAACCGCTCAGCATTCGGGGGAATGTTGTGCGGCGCGGCCTCGCCGGTCGCCCTGTTGGGTGAGGCGTGAGCGATCTGGGATCGCCAGCTACTTCATTAGCTTGGACCGATTCCCTTTATTGGGGGGAGGGTGGGGAATGCGAAATTGGCTACGGCGAACCGCTTCGCCGATTGCTTTGGGGGCCTTCGTTCTGGGAATGGCCGTTGCCTCCGGGCAGACGCCGACTAACTCCACGAACGAAAAATTCCTTAAGCGGACTTCAGCCTGGGAGTTGACCGGCAACAAAACGATGGCCACGCCGACCCAGCCTGCGGCGGAGTCCAACAAGTTCATGGAGAGCAATGCATCTGCACCGGCGGAAGCCCCTCCGACGCATAATCCTTACATGACGCCGCCGGGGCTACCGCTGACTCCTACTCCGCACATAACGGCTAATGCTGCTAAGTATATCAAGCAGCTGGCCGGACCGGAGAATGTGTTGGAAGTGATCGTCGGGCGGATTCAAAATTTTGAACTGCTCAAGCCGCCTGGGCGGATTCAAGTGGGCGATGAGACGATAGCTAACACGGCATTGCTCAGCCCTAAAGAGATCACGCTGCAGGGCATGAAAGTCGGTACCACCGTGTTGAACATCTGGTTCAAGGACGAGGCGACTGGCAAGTCGGAGATGGTCGGCTTTTTGGTGCGGGTGCTGCCCGATCCCGATGCCCGTGGCCGGCTAGAGCGGGCTTACAAGAACCTGGAAAAAGAGGTCAATCGTGCCTTCCCCAACAGTCGGGTCTACCTGACGCTGGTGGGGGACAAACTCACAGTCTATGGCCAGGCACGCGACATTGCCGAGGCCAACATGATCATGCGGATGGTGCAGTCTAACGTGCTGCGCGAGACGGCCGACTCGCCGGACTTGGGCCGTCCAGGGACGGATCCCTCCAATGAAAGCCGTGTGCTGCCGGTTCAGCATCGGCAAGTGGTGAACATGCTTCGGGTGATTGGTGAACAACAAGTGTTGTTGCAAGTGCAGGTGGTCGAGGTCAACCGGGCCGCGGCTCGCTCGATCGGTCTGAACTTTGGTGCTTTCCGCAACGCCGGCTCGTTCTTCGTGGGCGGGACCACCGGTAACTTGGGCTTGCAGGCTCAGGGCGGCTTCAACGCCTTCAGCGTCGGTCCCAATCAAAACATCGGCCTGACGGGCTTGGGAGGGGTGGCGAACCTGCCCGTGGCTCTGGACTTCGGCCAGATTCAACTCGCCATTGCCGCCCTGCGAAACCTCAGCTATGCCCGCTACCTAGCTGAACCGAACCTCGTGGCCATCAACGGTCAGACGGCCAACTTCCAGGCGGGCAGCCTGCTGCCGGTGCCGGTCATCACCGGGGGCGGGAATCTGTTCGCGGGCAATCTGCAAGGGGTGAACTTTGTGCCGCTGGGGGTACAACTGGCCTTCACGCCGTTCATTACCGATCGCGACCGGGTGCGGCTGACGATCAACGCCGAGATCAGCGACCGCGATAACAATATCGTTCCAACCATCATCGACGGAGCTGCCATCCCCAGCTTGGTGACGCGGAACTTCAACACTACCGTGGAGTTGCGTGAAGGGCAAACCCTGGCCGTGGCCGGTTTGATCGAGAGCAAACTAGACAACGATAGCAACCGCCTGCCGTTCCTGTGGCATATCCCAGTGCTCAATCGCCTGGCGGGCTACGATCGCCTAGGCCACCGCGAAAAGGAACTGGTGATTCTGGTGACCCCGCGTCTGGTGCGTCCATTAGAGTGCGAAGATGTACCCAAACTGCCGGGCGTCGATCTGTTGGAACCCAACGACTTTGAGTTTTACGTCCTGGGCCGTATGGAAAGCCACACAGGCTCTGACTTCCGTAGTCCGGTGCGAACCGACAAAAGCCGCAGGTATCAACAGTTCCGGTTCCTGGAACACACGATGTTGATCGGGCCGTCGGGTCCGACCCATGAAGTGATCAGCCCCGTGGATGGCCCGATGCCCAGCAAGCTGGTGCCTGGTCCCACGGAGTTAGCTCCGGGAATGGATATGTTGCCTGGTCCGAAATCCGCTCCGATTGGCCAATTACCCGCTTCGCTCTCAGGACTGGAAGGGGGTGCCCCCGTGACTGTAACCCCAGCCGATCCTCGGGATTTCCACTCCCAGGGAGCGATACCCGGTAGCTCGACGTCGTCGCAAGCGCCAGCCAAAGCTGTGTCGCGCTGGAACCGTTAATCGACTCAGGCAGAATCCATAACTCGGAGGAGTCTTTGCAATGCACGCGAAAAAGACGGTTCTGGCGATGGTGTTGACCCTGGGCACGCTGCCCCTGTGGACGCCAGCCTGGGCCAAGGATCATCCGCCCGCGCTGCCCGCCGAACCACTCGGCGCTGCAAGCACCCGTATCTTCGCCGCCCAGGTAGCAGCCGCCCGGCAGGATCACTTTGTTTTCTACGAGTGTGAGTGGAAGGCCAACTCGGCCAAGCTCGGCCCGGCAGGTGAGGCCCATCTGGAAAAAGTTGCTGCGATCCTCAGCCGTACCAGCTATCCGGTGATCATCGAAGCTCATCCACAAGCGGCCTTGAATCAACAACGCCGAACGGTCATTGTCGCTAGCCTACTTGCAGCAGGTGTTGCCGACGCCGACAAGCGTGTCGTCGTGGGTCGTCCGTGGGCCGAGGGGCTTTACGGGGAGGAAGCCATCCCGCTGTATCCGCAGATGCTCATGAGCCGTTACACCCTGGGTGGCCTGGGGAGAATCGGCCTCATGGGCCGTGGCTTCGGCCTGGGTGGCTTCGGCCTGGGTGGCATCGGTCTGGGTGGCTTCGGCGGAGCGGGCTTCGGCCTAGGTGGTTTCGGTCGCGGCTTCGGCCTGGGCGGCTTCGGCCTGGGCGGCTTGGGAGGCTTCGGTGGTTTCGGTGGAGCAGGGATGGCTCCTCCGGGTTATCGTGGTCTGGGATATTGATCGGATCCGAAATGGGGAGGTGGTCATGACTTGTTGGCGTGGACTCGTATTGGTCGCCGTGGCGATGCTCAACAGCGGCTGCCTCCTCTTTGATACCGCTGGTTCTCTGCAGCGTTCCAGAGATGAAACTCTATTGCCGCGTCAGGAATCAGCCAAGGCTTGCATGGTGGTAGGGGAAAACCTGGCTTCGCAGGGCCACACCGAACAAGCGATCATGCAATACCTCAAGGCGCGGGAGTACGATCCCAAGGTCGAAGTCAGCGCCCCGTTGGCTCGGCTGTACTCCCGAGCTAACAACGATAAACTGGCTCGCGATGAGTTTGAAAAAGCGCTCAAAGCTCAACCCAAAGATGCGGAATTGTGGAACGATCTGGGCTGGCACGAATACCAGCGAGGTAATTGGAGCAAAGCTGAAGAAGCCTTCACCAAGGCTACCAGTTTAAATCCTAAGTTTGACAAAGCCTGGATGAACTTGGGGCTGGCACTCGGCCAGCAGGGCAAGTATCCTGAGGCGTTAGCGGCGTTTGAAAAGGCAGTGCGTCCAGCCGAGGCCCGGTGCAATCTGGCATTTGTGTTGCTGACGCAGAAGAAGCCCCAGCAGGCACGCGAACTCTACGAGGAAGCGCTCCGCCTGGATCCGGGCCTGCAACTCGCCCGTATGGCCCTAGCCCGTCTAAACCCTGCCGCCGACGACACGGAGTAACCCGATGCAAACGCTTTTTATCCACCCCAATTTCCCCGCTCAGTTTGGGGTGGTCGCTCACTATGCAGCCTCGCAGCTGAACTGGCCGTGCATTTTTCTGACCTCGGTAGATACCACGAAGCTCCAGGTTCCCTTTACTCATATCAACTACCGGTTGAAGGATGATGTGCCCTCGCCCGAGGTCTTCACCAACCCCGATAGCCTCAACGGCCTGATCGAGCATCTCGCGGCCGTGTATCGGGGCCTGCGGGGCTTGCCGGAGGTGCAGCCCGACTTGGTGGTGGGTCATGTCTCTTATGGCACGTTTTTGTACCTGCGCAATCTGTACGCCTGCCCGTTCGTCGGCTTTTTTGAATTATGGCCGGGCGACTTTTGGGGGCCGGATATGATCCTGCGAGAGGCGTTTCCGCCACCGGAGGCAGTACGATTGTTTCACTCGACCTATCACGCCCTGACGTTGTTGCAGCTGCGGGCCTGCACAGCGGCCTACACACCCAGTCACACCCAGCTAGCCATGGCCCCAGAGGAATATCGTTCCAAGATTCGGGTTTTGCCCGAGGGGGTGGACACTAATTTGTTTCAGCCCCGGCCACGCGGCAACAAGATTGGCGATCGAACCATTGACGAATCCACACCTGTAATTACCTATGCTTCTCGTGGTCTGGAATCCGTCCGAGGCTTCGATATCTTTATGCAAGTGGCTAAACGGATCGCCGCCGCCCGACCCGATGCTCTGTTCCTGATCGTCGGAGCCGAACGCAGCAACTACGGCCACGAGTTGGCCTACACGGAAGGCCAAAGCTTCGCTCGTTGGGTGCTTAGCCGCGACGAATACGATCTTAGTCGGTTCGCTTTCGTTGGCCTGCCGCCTATAGACCAGTTGGCAGGCATCTACAACGCCAGCACCTTGCATAT
>JBDNDE010000261.1:0-6760 GCA_046719305.1 Gemmataceae bacterium
GTGGGTGACCCCAGGATAATCTGTCCGGACACGCTGAGCGATCTGCCCAAGCAATGAACCGTCTATCGTGAGTGGGGTGTTAGGTGGATGGGCTGCTGGAGTATCGAGTAATTTGTGTTTGATATTCGGGTCCGGCAAGCCCAAATCACGGCGAACACGGCGGACGGCTAGGATGTCAGCTGGAAACATATGGTATGGTGCGCTGCACAACCCCGGCTCAGGATTCCCTCGTGAGTCAGTACAACGCTGGCAGTGGTACTCGCAAATGTCCAGGATAGCACGCAGATACTGCTCTTCCGTTTCCCAAGCGTCTAGGAGTGCTTGATAAGGCCCCAACGGACAGCTGATCCGGGCGCTTAGATCAACAACTTCCCGCCGCCACAGGGCATACAACAAGATCACAAACGGCTCGTAGGGCGTGCCATACTCGTGGGAGAATGCATTGTCACCCAGTTGGAAGCTTCGCACAATGCGGCCACCACACCAGTGGGAAAAATCATCCTCATGTGTCGCCATTGAGTGGGCCAGGCACTCGATTATCCTGTCGCGTAGCTGAAGCGAGCCTGTGGCGGCATCTCCTTGAGAATCATGTTCTGCAACAGCAATTCGCACCGCCCAGGCTCGGTACAGGAACGATAGCCGTATGTGCTGCCAGGCATTCGGCTGTTCTTTCATGACCGCCACAATGCCGACCAACGCCTCCCAAGTGGCTAGAGGTTGCAGAGCGTAGTAGATGCGGAATAATCCTTTCTTTTTCGGATCCCCCAGCCCCTTCCGAATATCTCGAAGTTGTTCATCTCGCAGGGCGATAGCTTCACCAGGATTGTTAATGCGAGCCTCGTCATTTCTCAGCATCCAGTCGATGTTCCAAGTACGTTTGCGTGACATCAGTTACTTCCAGGGTTTGAACACGATGTTGGAACCCACACCACCTTTGCCGGGTACAAAGTTCGTGATTTCGATAACCATGCCGCGTATCGCTGAATGACCTTTGCCTGGGCCTCCGGCACTTTGATCTAATTCAGCAATCAATCGTTTGGCAAACTTTTGGGTATGTGGGCCGCGAAGGTTACTGGAAGCCCAACGCCATGCCTGTGTTGGATGAGTCGTGTTGCCAGCTGCCATATTTAAGCGGTCCCACCCAAAGTACTGGGCCCCCTTGAATTGGTCTTTACTCAGTCTCGGAACTGTGCCGGTTGTCGAGGTCTTTACTTCAAAGATCCATAATTTTCCTTTTCGATCCCTTGCAAGAATATCGATCCCATTACCGTTTTTGTTAATGATCGTCCCAATGGTTCTGAATCCGCGATCCTTTAATACCCTTCTTGCGTACCTTTCACCCTGAATCCCGACACATGCATTATGTGCCCAAAGCGACCAGCCCCACGCCTCACTTCCGACGAAGTAGGTGTGGTACTCCGCGACGCGGCAGTTGTAGACCGTCTCGTACTCGCCGGTGTCGTAGCACTCCTCCACGGCGATGGTGTTGCCATCGTGTGAGCAGAGCCGGTCGCCCGGTTAGAGCAAGCGCGCCTCCAGCCAGCCCTTGCCCACGACGTAGAACGGGTGCTCGCCCGTAGTGCGGATGACCTGGCCGCCCACGTGCAGGTGCTAGACGCGTCCGGTGCGTTGGAAGAGCTCCTCCACAGCCTTCCAGCCGCCCGAATGCCCCGGCTCGCCCTCGGGCTATTTCAGGCGACCGGACCCGGTTACGCGGCCGAAGCGGGCCAAGACGGGGCAACCCGCCAAACGAAACCAGCCCGTAGCGGTGGCTTCGTCAAGTTGTGGAGTACGACACAGAAGGCAGCCGAGCGGAGCGTTGACTGTGGCCGCGGTGTGGGTCTCACGCGGGTCGATAAACCTTTCGCTGGCCAGCAGTGCTGCGGGCAGTACGCCGCCCACGATTCATAGATGGTCCTAGACCGCTACCTCGTCGGCCTAGGGTTCCGCCGTCGTGCCGCGTGAAAGCTCCAGACCGAACAACCTTGGCCGAACCGGATGGGGAGAGTGACCGAGGGAAGCCCGTCTCCAAAGAAGAGGCACCCATTCCCCTGACCCCTTGACACCCTCCCCTTATTTCGCGAAGCACTCCAACCACCCTTTGCACGGAATGTGGGCACGTTTGCCTAGCATGTGGGCAGTACACTCTCTCTACCCTAGCCACTCCAAGCACCCGCGAGCGGCCGACAATCTCACCATAAGTTCCGATTTTTTTGGATGTTGCGACATCATCTGATTTAAGTTTGGTTGCCTAGTATCGTTTGGCACGGTGTGTGCGGTTTTTATAGCGTCTGCCTTGGGAGAGAGGGTTCAGACAAACTACAAGACGGCTCCGGTGCTATGGGAGAGGTAGCATCGGCAGTCGTCTTTTCTTTTTCCTTCTATTTTTTGCACTCAAGCATTTCCTGACTGACGCAGGGCAGTGGACGACACATCGAGTCGAAAACCAGGAAGTTCGACGAACAGATCGGCAAAGGCACGAGGCACCCCTAGATCTGCCAAGGTCACGAATCGCCCAGAGGAATCAACCCGACCGGCTACCACGAAACGGCAGCGCTGCCTGCCCAGAAACTCCAACGCCTGGTGAAGAGGTTGCTGGTAGAAACGCGGCTCCAGAATCCGTTGGGCGGTGTCGGCTCCAACGACGAAGAACGTGCCGGGGAAGACGACTGCCTTGGCAACGTAAGTTGGCAAGCAGGTCAACCATAGCGGGGCCAGAGAGCGAAAAGCCCTAGCGCGCTGGCGGACCTCGGGCTCCTGTAGGGGCGGTTTTTCCACATTGATCAGGCTCAGCTCGAAGGCGACCGGCAGCCCTAACCAGTCGGCAGCACGCTGGGCCATCTGCCGGTGGCCCTCGTGCAACGGATTAAACGAGCCACATAACAACAACGGCGGTCGTGGTGCGTCCAGACGGCAGCGGCCGTCGGGTTCCAGGCAAACCGCGGGAAACGAATCGGAGGGCAACAGCAAGAGATCGTCGAACATGTGGTTCACCGATAGAATAGAAGGTATGGCGCGTGCGGAGAAATATTTACGACCGGAAGTCATCCGCCAAGTGGGGCGATTGGACCTGCAAGCGCGGTTTATCGTCGAGGGGTTCCTGTCGGGGCTGCACACTAGCCCGTTCCAGGGTTTCAGTGTCGAGTTCAGCGAACACCGTCGTTACAGCCCCGGCGACGACATCAAATCGATCGACTGGAGCGTCTACGCCAAAACCGAGCGATACTACGTCAAAAAGTTCCAGGCCGAGACCAACGTTTCCGGTTATCTGTGTATGGATCTGTCGGCGTCGATGGGTTACACACATCGGCAGGAACTCACCAAGTTTGAGTATGGCATCTGTCTGGCGGCAGCCCTGGCGTATCTGATGATCCATCAGCAGGATCCGGTCGGGCTGGTGCTGTTTGATCAAGCGTTGCGAACCGTAGTGCCGCCACGCAGCAAACGCACGCAACTGGGAACCATGCTCTCGTTGTTGGCCAACGCCAAGCCGGCTGGTATCGCTGACGTGGCCGGTTGCCTGCACCATCTGGCTGGCCTGATCCGCAGCAAGAGCCTGGTGGTGGTACTGAGCGACCTGTTGTGTGACCCAGAGCCGGTCCTGCGGGCGATCCATCATCTGCGGCATCGCGGCAACGAGGTGATTCTGTTTCATATTTTAGACGAGGCAGAGGTGCATTTTCCCTTTGAAGGGATGGTGCGATTCGAGGAGCCTGAGCAGGGCGAGGAATTGACCCTAGATGCCCGTGGCATCCGCGACGATTACCTGGCTGCCCTTCGCGAATTTCAAGAAAACTACCGCCGCGATTGCAGCGCCTGCGGGGCCGATTATGTGGCAATGGATACAAGCGTGAGTTTCGACAAGGCTCTGTTGGAGTATCTGATCCAACGCCAACGACGGTTTTGATCGCCCCAGATGGTGGGCTGAGCCGCAGCAAACAACAGAGTTCTATCACAGCACCGTCGAAAATCCAACCCGTTGGGGCGGTGCAATCGGAGCAGCCTTTCAGCTGAGGCGTCGCTGGGGCGGCCGACTTCGGCTCCTTTGCGGTCGCTTTTTTCGACCAGACACCCCAGCAACCACAACCAGCGTAAGCCAACTCGACACCAGGGCAACCAACAGCAAAACAGAACTGGCCAATCGTGGGCCAAGGGCCACCCCGCGAAGGACGAACAGCAGCAAAGGGTGAGTAGCAGGTACGTCGGCCACGGGTGAAGTGTTCTGCCAAAGCGTGCTGCCGAAGGCAGCATAGGGAGCATACCAAGGGGAAAGGCTACGACAGCCAGACAGCCATTCCCTTCCCTTTTTGGCCAAACGGTCCAAACCGGTAGCCGGCCCAGATGGGTTGGCGTCCCGATGTCACTGTCGGATTTGTGGGGAACCTGCTTCGGTCCTACCAATCCGGTTGTCCCCTAGCGTACAAGAACGGTTCTGCCGGCAGGCCCCCATCGCTTAACCATCTTACAGATGCGAAATCACCCGCTCGCTGAAAACGCTCGCCGGAGCTGCTTTGGCCTCGCCATAGTCGGGATATTGTCGAGCAATGTCATAGGTCACATAAATCTTGCCGCCAGGGCCGGCCTTGGCGATAGCGTCAGACTCCGACAGCGTCTTCTCCAGCGCTTCGTTGACCAGCTTGGCAGCCTCGTGCCATTGCAAAAACTCCAGCAACAACACGCCCGAGAGTAGCACCGCCGACGGGTTGGCCTTGTCCTGGCCAGTGTACTTTGGGGCCGTGCCGTGCGTTGCCTCGAACATCGCCGCCCGGTCACCAATATTGGCTCCCGCCGCAAGGCCGATCCCCCCTGTCAGGGCAGCAACAGCGTCGCTGAGATAATCGCCGTTTAAATTGGGCGTGGCGATCACGCTATACTCGTCGGGGCGCAACTGAATCTGCTGAAACATGCTATCGGCGATGCGATCCTTGATCACGATCTTGCCCGCAGGCACCTTGCCGCCGTACTCCTTGTGGACCTCTTCCTCGGTGACAATCTGGTCGCGAAACTCGGCCTTAGCGAGTTCGTAGCCCCAGTCTTTGAAGGCCCCTTCGGTGAACTTCATGATGTTGCCCTTGTGACACAAGGTCACACTAGGGCATTTTTTGTCGATAGCATACTGAATCGCCATGCGAATCAGCCGCTTGCTTCGCTCGGGGCTGATCGGCTTGATGCCGATGCCGGCCGAATCGAGCAAAACATCCGGGCCGTAGCCTAGCTCGCGAAGGAAAGCGACCAGTTTTTTGGCGCGATCGGAGTTGCTCTTAAACTCGATGCCGCAATAGACATCTTCGGTGTTCTCTCGAAAGATGCACATATCCACTTTGCTGGCATTCCGATTCGGAGCATCCACGCCCTTGAAATACTTCACTGGCCGCACGCATGAGTATAAATCAAATCGGAAACGCAAGTAGACATTGATGCTCCGAAAACCCCCGCCGATCGGTGTCGTGAGCGGCCCTTTCAGGCCAATCGAATAATACTCGAACGCTTTGAGCGTGTCGTCGGGCAAGTAGAGCTTGCGTTGATCGTCCTCGCTGAGTTGGTTGACCTGTTCGTCGGTCACGTCCGGATAATACATCTCCCGGGCTACATCCCCGGCATGGATGTCAAACCAGACAATCTTCCGCCTCCCGCCATACGCTTTGGCCACTGCCGCATCCAATATCTTGACCGCGCAAGTTGAAATGCCTGGTACACCGTTGATATCTCGGCCGATGCCATCGCCACGCATCAGGCAGACGATTGGGTCGTCCGGAATGTTCCAGGAACCGTTCGCTCCCGGAGTAATACGGGTGCCTGTCGAGGGCGGAGTGAGCTTCTCGTAAGTCGGCGCGGTCATGTGCAGGAGATCCGGTTAGGGAGGGTAGAATACGACAACCAAGAGTAGTTGATCGTATCACCCACCGCCCGAATGGCAAGGTGAAGTCCAATCGCCGCGACTCAGAACGAACGACTCAGAACGAACGACTCAGAACGAACCGTTCGCAGAACATCGAGCCACTTGGGACTCCCGGAGCCTTGGGCTTCAGTATCAAGTGGCTGAGCTGCCCGCTGGCCTGCTGGCCTGCTGGCTACAGACCCGTTAGTCGCCCTGATTGCAGGTCTGCCCGGTAATTCAATTCCCTCGGAAACCTCACTTCCCCTGTAGGTGTGCTTCCACCATCCATAAATCCTTGTCCAAGGCACTGGCCATCTGGGTGAACAAATCCGCCGTCACCGCGTCCCCCGCCTCGTCACTGGCATCAATTGCTGCTCGCACCGCTTTGCCAAATGCCGACAAACTCTTCGCCAAGGCTTCCAGATGGGCTGCCCCCTCGACCGCGTCCAGAGGGTAGGCAGGTAACTTCGATTCTTGACTGACCACCCCCAACGTACCGCGGGCCGTACCCCCTAGAGAGACGATTCGCTCGGCCAGTTCGTCGATGTGGTCGCTGACGTGGTCAAACAGTTCATCAACTAGCTTGTGCAAGGCGAGGAAGTTTGGCCCCTTGACGTTCCAGTGGGCTTGCTTGCACTGCATTCCCAGATCGATGGCGTCGGCCAAGCGAGCGTTGAGTAGGGTGATGACTGCTTGACGAACCGATTCGGGCAAATCATTGTGGGTTGGATGCAGTTTCATGATTTTAGTCTCCGTGGGTTGGAACAATTTCTTGTTCCGGAAGTGATCCTCGCGCCTTTTCCAATAGACGTGAAAGTTCTTTCACTTCTTGCTCGCTTAGATGAGCAAGTAGGCTTTTGTGCAGGGCGATCACCGGTTCTT
>JBDNDE010000262.1:0-6695 GCA_046719305.1 Gemmataceae bacterium
GCCGCTCGAACAGGTCCGGCGATTCGCTCCGCACCAGGTCGGCCCCGGCATCGAACGCCGTGCCGCCGGCTTCGAAGTCGAGCATCTCCAGGTTCCCGGAGACCGCACCGGCCACGATGCACATCGCTGCGGAATCAGCGAACCAGGTGGCGATCTCGTCTTCGGTCGGAAGGCGGTTCTGGAACTCCTTCCAGCCAGCCAGGGCAGGCCGCTTGCTATCGATTCGGGCGGGCAGCACGCACAGTCCGGCGCGCAGCCTCGCCACGGCCATATCGCGATGGCTCATGGGGCCTCCGGGTGGGTGCGTGGGTCAGGTCTTCGACACGGGACGAGCCGATCCGATCAGGCGGTGCATGGCCGGTCCTCCGAGTCGGTAGGGGAAGTGGGGTCGCCGCCGGGGGCCTCGTGCTCGGCGGCGAGCCGGGCCAGGGACCGAGAGGGAGAAGTGGCCTCGTCGTTGTTCGGTGCGTCGGCCTGCTCGGCCTCGAGCCGCTCGTGGATGCTGATGATGACCTCGGCCCAGGCGTCCGCGACGGTGTCGCTCATCGTCGTGTCGGCCCGGTCTGGCGTTGGCTCGTTCATGCTTTCCCCTCATGCAGTGCCCGACCGTTACATGTGCCGTCCGTTGCCGTGTTGTCCGCGTTGTCGGCGTTTTGCATCGCGACGCCTCTCCCTATTGGTGAGCTACCGGAACCGGGGAAACGGCAGCTGCAAAAATGTGGTGGCGAGCAGGTGCTTGTTGCCGAAAGTTGCGTCTCTGGAGCGCCAACCTTGAACGGCATGTTCAGGCAGCGGGCGATCTCGTTGAGGATGACCTCGACAAACTCCTTGTGCCCGGTCGTCGGCTGCTCCGCTTGCAGCTGGCTCATCTTCCAGCCGCCGGGCATGGTCACCAGCGCCCGCTTTTCCAGTTCGATCGGCTCGAACGGCTCGGCGGCGTCGGCCTCGCCGCTGGCCGGGGCATCGGTGTAGAGGATGCCGGCGAAGTCGGCGGCCGTCTCGGCGGCGGCGATCACGGCGAGGTTGAACCTCCGCAACTGCGCGAACAGCGGCAGCGCCGGCAGGATGTCGGGGACGCCCCGCGCCTGGCCCGGGCCGGTCGCAGCGGAACCAGTGCAGCATCGCCGAGGCGGGCACGCGGTCGTACTCGCGCACCGCCCGGTAGCCCTCGCCAGGGTGGTCCTGGAGGACGTGGTACCCGACCGGGTTGCCGGCCGCGTCGAAGACGATGCCGTCAATGGCATTCTCGGTGAACAAACTTAAGTCTGGTGTACTCACTTGATCTGCTTCCACCAGACGAAGATCAAGCTGCACTAGCGTTGGCAGACGCGGGTTGCTGGTCAGCACCGCGAACGCCTCGCCATCGGTGGCCCGGGCCAGCCGCAGCGTGCGGAGCTTCTCGGGCGGTCCTGGTTGGAGCTTCTGGAACGACAACTACAACTACATTGGTGCGGCACTGTCTGGATTAGGCGAAGGGGCGGTCAATATCGCTACCGGGGCCCGTGACGCAGTTGTCGAGGTCGCTCTCACCGGGCGAGATCTCGTGACTATCTATGGCGACTGGATCGGCTTTGACCCCTCGCGGCTCGAGTCCAAGCTGTTTCAGGGTGCCACGCAAACAGCGAACAACCTTAGTGCCGCGGCGAGCTTTGACCAGCAACTGGTCTTGGGCATTGTCACGCTGGGCGTAGCACCTTTAGTGGAGTCGGGCTATAACGCCGTGGCCACTGGTGACTCAACGCAGTTCTCGCAGCAAGCGGGTGGGTTTGGTGTGATGGTGTTAGTGCCCTACGCAGGAGTGAAGGGGCTGAACGCATTGTCGAACGTGCCAATCCGCTTGCCAGTGCCAAGTGCGGGCGGGGTGATGGTGGGTGCGGACGGCTCACTCGTGGCGATACCAAGTGGTGTGGCGTGGGCGGAAGTTGGGGTCATTACATTCGCGGTCCCAGCCGAGGCGGGGACCGCGATTACTGTCGTGGCGATGTCAACTACAGGGCTTGGCGGTGGTGGGCCTCAGCAACAAACTCAACCACAGCACCCGGCCACGACCGAAGCAAGTGTTGCCGACAAACGGGATCGTTACCTGCTCAACCCAGATAATCCTGTTGGTGGGCCTAAGGCCAAATGGTTCCAAGAAGCCCTTGGATTCAGTGGTGAAAATGCCGCAGACTTGGCTTCCCAGATTGTGTTTGACGAGAGGCGTGCCTTCGAAATAGGTGTAACCCAGCATGGGACAAAATACAACCAAATCATTTCAATTCTGGGGGCAAATGGGAGAATGATTGAAGTCAACTTCGCATGCATTAAAAACACAGACGGAATCGTGAGGTTGGTGACAGCCATCCCCACGCCGAAATAGGAGACAAGTTATGTTCGAGGAGTACGAAGTTGTCGAACTAATGCGTGATTTGGATGACAAAGCGTTGAAGAAGGGTACTCGCGGTGCGATCGTGATGGTGTACCCAGGTAGTCCACCTGAATACGAAGTGGAGTTCGTAGATCAGAACGGGACGACGATCGCCGTTGAAACAATAAGTGGCGAACACTTGATCAAAGCTGTGTAAATCGTTGTTCCTGCAGCAAGATGAGGTGGCATCGCGTGCCGAACAAAACGCTGTAGCAGTCGGCGGCCTCATAGCTGGCCGCCGCTGCTGAGCTTGGTCGTTCGGCTGTCAGTGCCCCGTGAGTCGCTGTCACGATGATGCGAAAGTCGCTCTGGGGTGTCACTGGGCAAGTTAGCTGCGGGTGAGGAGTGCCGGTCGCACGGGGTGACACCGGGCAAGTTGGCTGCGGGTGGGGCCGTGGCGGGTTGTGTCGGGAGCGCGGGTGTGCCGAGAGTCGAGGGCCACGCCGCCGAACCAGCCGCTGCAGCCGACGGCGGGGGCACGTAGGCTTTCCGGGATTTCACGGCTCGCCGGTGCCCCGCCGGCAGATGAGTTGGGTCGTTACAGCACACGCACATTTCCCCTTTCCCACTCGAACCCGACCCGCTCCACACGGCTACCCTGTGAATCCAGCACGACCAGCGTAGGGCGGACGGTGCTGCCGTCGCCGGTGAGGTGTTGCTTGTCGTAGCCGTACGGGGCCATGCCGCCGGGCGCGGACTTGCGTTCGCGGATGTTCGAGATCTGGCCCCGGATCGAGTCGCGTGCGAGCTTCACGCTGTACTGGCGAGCCTGCCAGGACTGTGGAGTTCCCCACGGCGATGAGGATCGGCAGGTCGAACTTCTTGATACCGAACCCGGCAAGGTCACAGCCATCGAGGAAGCGGACCAGCTCGCGGGCGATGGCAGCGAAGGGTCGGCAGTCGGCAACATCCTCGTCCGTGATACTGTGGTTCTTGGTCGCTGCCTCGGGGATGGGGATGGTCGGGTTGACGCGCCGGACGACCGAAACCGACTTCTGATCCGGGCCAACCCGGAAGAGGCCGATCTCAACGATGCGGTCGGACTGCGGATTGACGCCGGTGGATTCGACGTCCACGAACGCCAGGGGTCGCTTGAGGCGAAGAAACCCTGAACATACACACTCCTCCCAATCAGGGTGGAGCGACCGCCCCGCACGGGGGCGGTCACATGCAGATGCGAACGTCCACGCACAGTACGAAGACGAGACATGACGCCAGTCCTTTTCCTGTGCCACATGGACCACAGGAGCTAACTCCGGCATCATGGATTATGACGCAGAAACACTAATGATTTAAGTACATATACTATAATTTAAACATCTATAACCTATATTCCGTCGACTCGCTGCGCTCTTCGGACGAAACCCATCTTTTACATCCTCGTCATCCCACAGAAACCGGCAACACGCCGGGATGCTGCTGGAGGTGAAGTCGCGGCATCGGTAGACTGACTCTATGGGACCAGTATCGTACTGGTCGTTGGAACGATCCACAGCGGAGATTGCCGAACCGTGTTCTGGGGCCAAGACAGTGCAGTGCCCTGGTGACAATCCGAAGTCGCGCGTGCGTCAGAGCTGCTTCGAGGAAAACCGCTATCCTGAGCCAGTCTTCCGGCTCTTGTATCCACCAGAAGAGGCAGCACATGACCGCGCTCCGCAAGGGGTGTCGGCCTTGTGCTGTTCTTCTGAGCCCCGTAGCGGGTGCTCCTTGAGCAGTGCCGTGTTCGGCGCTCACATTATTTCGGGACTCCCGCATCCGTGTCGAAGCAAGAATTTCCTCGTCCTGAACAACCAGCGAACGGCTCCAATGCCGACTGCTCTGTCGCCGCCTTGGCTGACGCTTTCCTTCCCTCCAACGATCATCAAGCCCTGAATAGGCCGCCCTCCCTACCCGATTACCATCTGCTCGGACTTGCAGGCAGCGGGGCTTTTGGCTCCGTGTGGGTCGCCCGTGACATCACGGGTATGCTGTATGCCGTTAAAATCGTGGACGTGGCCAAGTTGGGGGGACAGGTTCCCGGTGAGCGAGAAGAACAGGCCCTTGCCCTGGTTCGCCAGCGTGTTCCCCAGCACCCGCACCTCGTCCGCATCTTCCACGTCAGCCGCCAAGGAGCACGCTTGATCTATGCGATGGAACTGGCCGATCCCGCACCCGGTTCGACGCCCGCCGAACAGCCAGGATACCAGCCGGACACGCTGGCCCGCCGTATCGCCGTGAGCGGACGATACACCGTAGCAGACGCTGTGCGCTTGGCCCTGGATTTGCTGTCCGCACTGGAGGCGCTGCACGCAGCCGGCTTGGTCCACCGCGACGTCAAGCCGCACAACGTCGTCTTTGTCGGCGGTGTCCCCAAGCTGGCCGACATCGGCTTGACGGCCCTTGTCCAGACGATGATGAGCGTGGCCGGGACGCCCGGCTACCTGCCGCTCGACGGCAGCACCGGCCCGGACGCCGACCTTTACGCGCTCGGGAAGCTCCTCTACCAGACGGTCACCGGCCTGGAGCCTGCTCACTTCCCGACCGTACCCGCGCACCTGCTGACCAGCCCGGAAACCCAGATGCTTCGGCGACTCAACCGGGTGCTTTTACGCGCTTGTGCCCCGACCAAAAGCGAGCGGTATCGCTCTGCAAACGAACTACGGGCTGGGCTGGAGAGCGTCTTGAACCCGCGCCAAACCTGGGGCGTCATGTGGGTCTGGTTGGGCCTGGGGCTGCTCTTGCTCCTTGGCATCGTTGTCTGGACCGTCTGCTTCTGGTCCTCCCCGCATCCCAGCCAGAGCGCGCGGCCAAGTGCTGATGCGCTGGCCACGCAGGTAGGCGAGTTATCCGCTTCACCGCCCCCTTCCTCGGTGGATGACGAGTTCCTTCGCTCCGTCGCCGCCCTGCCGCCGCCCG
The DNA here is from genome assembly GCA_046719305.1 of Gemmataceae bacterium. GTDB lineage: Bacteria > Planctomycetota > Planctomycetia > Gemmatales > Gemmataceae > RGDT01. The sequence continues at coordinate 5,303 of JBDNDE010000262.1, forward strand.
ATCAGGTGCGTGTTGTCGCCGACAAGATGCGGCAACTCAATCCGCAGTTCGACGGGCAGCTTGTACCAACCTTCCGCGACGAAAGGGTTACGGGCGTCTTCTTTTCTCCGTGGAACGTCAGTGACCTGTCGCCGCTGCGGGCCTTCCCAGACCTGGAAACGCTGCACTGCGGTTCGAGCGTGGAACGGTATTACGGGCAGATCGCCGACCTATCGCCGCTGCGGGGTCTTCGGCTCAAGAAACTGCGGTTTGCCTGGAACCGGGTAGCGGACCTGTCGCCCCTGGAAGGGATGCCGCTGGAGCTGCTGGATTGCTCGGGCAATGCCGTCCGCAGCCTGGAGCCGGTGCGGGGGATGCCGCTCAGGGAGTTGTTCTGCCACACGAACCAGATCCGCGACCTCTCCCCAGTACAGGGCCTGCCGCTGTTAGGCATTAACTGTGGGGCGAACCCCATCGAGAACTGGTCGCCGCTCGCCGACCTGACGCTCACCAAGTTATCGGTGTTCGATACCTCGTTTCACGACTTCTCGATGCTGCGGGCCGCGAAGCTGGAGTTCGTGTGGTGCCAGAGCAGCCGGGTCACGGACCTCGACGCACTGGCCCGGATGCCGCTGGTCTACCTCGATTGCAGTGGATGTCGGGTGACGAGCCTGGAGCCGCTACGTGGCCGTCCGCTTCGCTTTATCGGTATCCGGGGCACCGACGTGAGCGACCTGTCACCGTTGGCGGGTATGCAGCTTTACGAAGTCGGACTGACGGGCAGCAAGGTCCGCAACCTTAGCCCGTTGACCGGCCAGCCGATCCGCGTCATCGAACTTGACTTCGACGCGAGGCGAGACGGGCCAGTTCTGCGCACGCTGCCCGAACTGCGGCTCATCAACGGTCAGCGCAAGGCCGACCTGCTTCGGTAGCGTCGGAAAAAACCTGAACTTTGGTGTAAGAAAGGGCCTGCGAGATGGCTATCCAGGGGTGAAGAGGGAGGAACATGGCGTTCACGACACGCAGCAGTTTGTTGGCCCGCGTTCGCTCGGATGGGGCCGACATCTGGCAAGATTTCTGCCGGGTCTACACCCCGTTCCTGGCACGGGTGGCCGAACGCCTCTGGCTGCGCGGCCAGGATGTGGACGAAGTCGTGCAAGCGGTGCTGGTGGACCTGTTCCAGAGACGGGAGGCTTTCATCTACGACCGGAGCCGGGGCCGGTTCCGCGACTACTTAAAGAAGGCTGTCATCAGTCGCCTGAGCAAGCTGTTGCGGGAGATCCGCCAGGCCGGGACACCGACCGAAGCCATGCCCGAGCCGTGGGCGGATGAACTGGAGCAGCACTGGGAACAACAGTATCGCCAGCACCTGCTGCGGGAAGCGCTCGCCTTGGTACGTGAACAGGTGGACCCG
>JBDNDE010000263.1:0-6684 GCA_046719305.1 Gemmataceae bacterium
TGATAAGTAATTTTGCGGGTGACGAACTCCAGTCCGCGACGGGGCGATTCATGATTGAACAAAATGCCCGAGCAAGCAAACATCCCGTAGCTCTCACGGTAGTTGACCGTGATGTAGTGGCCATATACTTTGGCGACGCCGTAGGGGCTGCGGGGATAAAACGGAGTATCTTCTTTCTGAGGCACGGCTTGCACCTTGCCAAACATCTCGCTGGAAGAAGCCTGATAGAAGCGAGCCTTGGGGCAGACTTGGCGAATAGCGTCCAGCACACGCGTGACGCCCACGGCAGTGAATTCGGCCGTTAGCACCGGTTGGCTCCAACTGGTGGCGACGAACGACTGTGCACCCAGGTTATAGACTTCGTCGGGTTGGACTTCAGCCAGGACGCCGGCGATAGAACTTTGGTCGAGCAAGTCGGCTTGGTAAAATTCGATCCGGTCGCGGAGGTGTTCGATGCGTTGCAGCGAATCGTTGCTAGAGCGTCGGACCATCCCACAGACCCGATAGCCTTTGCTCAGCAGCAACTCGGCGAGATAGCTGCCATCTTGTCCCGTGATCCCGGTGATTAACGCCGTCTTCGCCATCCTAGCGACCCCTTGAGAGATAGTGTTCCTGGGGAACGAATAACTGGCTTTTACCAATCCGGCGGCAATGGGGTCAAGACGGCCCTTGCTTGGCGTGTGCTTAGAGGTCGCTCGTGGTTGGCTTGGCCCTTGCTGACAGACCCAAGGGGCAAGACCGCCTTGGTCGGGGGCGGTGGGCAGCAGTGAACGATACACCCAGTGCGCTTGACCCACTACCGAGCAACTTCTTTTGGGTCGATCTTGACGATTGTCGCAAACCTGTCATCCTGAATCGCAGTAGGTGGAATGTCGGTTTATCGTCACGGTGTCCCATGACGCACGATCCCCGAGAGACGGCCAATTGGCTGGAACAAGCCTTTCCGCAGATTCATTTTCTCTTGTTGGCCCTGCGGGGGGATCAGCCTGGTCGCCTGTGGCTAGAGACCAACAGCCCTGGGACCGCATTGTTGGTTCGGCTACTCAGCGGCGAGAAGGAAGCGTTGATCAAGATGCAAAAGGGCAGCCCCGAGGCACTGATGGATCTCTTCGAGTTGGTCGATAACGAGGATCTAGATCGACTCTTGGCCCAGCGACACCCGGCTTTGCATTTGCTCTTCCGAGCTTTGCGTGGCGACCAGGCAGCTGGCCGCGACCTCAAACGGCTTCATTCAGGCTATCATCGACACCTAAAAGCCTTGCGAGAAATTCACGAGCGTTTTTTGCGTCAGAAGCAGATAGCAGCAGAACCGTTTGGAAACAGCACCGCAGCGGATATGGGCTGTCTGGTGGGCGAATTGCACCTCAAGCAAGGCGAATGGGAGAAGGCCATCGAGGCCTTCACTCGGGCCATCGAGACGCAGCCCGCGGCCGACTTGTACGAAGGTCGGGCGCGCGCTTACCGCGGCTTGGCCGATCAAGATATTGAACGTGCCCAACTGATTCGGCGTGGCGGTTGAAAACGTGGCGGTTGAAAAATTTGGCCGGCTCCACACAATGAACATTCCACACTTGGAGGGGCCAGCAGATGCGATTTTCCACTCCACATCAGGCTTTGCGGTTGAGCGTGCTGCTGATGCTGCTCGTCATGGTCGGAACGACCAAAGGGCAACTAGCCGACTCGGCGGAGGAGACCAAAAGTGTGCGGGAATGGGCTGCTCAGTTGCAATCCAAAGATGTGGATAAGCAACGAATGGCTGCCTTCAATCTGAGCAAGATGGGACGCGAGGCGGTCGGTGCTCTGAAGGAGCTACGCGAGGTACTGCAGGCCAAGGACGACGCTCTGCGCTTCTACGCGATGCGTGCTATCGCTGCGGCAGGACCGGCTGCTCGCGACGCGATACCAGATCTGATTCGCGTCCTGCAAGAGGATCACCCCCTGCTTGGCCGTCATGCAGCTGCGGCCATTGCCCAACTGGGCCAAGACGCCGTCGTACCACTGAGCCAGTTGTTGGAGGATCCTAACCCACGCATCCGCCGTACCGCTGTGGTTGCTTTGGGCAAAATGGGGGCCACTGCTGAGTCTGCTCAGGCGGCCTTGCTCAAGTGCCTGACCCAAGACGACAGCTATTTGGTTCGCCGTCGCGTTGCCGAGGCGCTAGAGCAGAACCCGATCAACACCCCGGCCGCTCGTGCCGCGCTGCTCAAAACGCTACGAAAGGAAACCGACCCCGATGTCGCGGCCTCGGCGGCCATCAGCCTGGGCAAAATCGGGACCGAAGCCTTGCCGGACCTTCTGAAGCTGCTGGAGGAGCCTTCCGACGATTGCCGTTATCACGCCGCTCTGGCATTGCGACAACTGCGTTCCGAGGCGCTGCCAGCGGTCAAGCCGCTGACCAAGCTGCTCACGGCTCGCGATGCCCAAGTACGACAGGCAGCCACGCGGGCCTTGGCAGCGATCGGGGAACCAGCCCTACCGGCGTTGTTGGAGACGCTGCGTGATCCCGAGGCTACCTTTCGCGAAGGGGCACTGATCGGCCTGACGGAGATGGGCACCTCAGCCGCCCGGGCGGTCAAGCCAATCCTCGCCGCCCTGGAGGATAAGGAAATCGCTGTGGCTCGGCAAGCTGCCTTGGCCCTAGCAGCCTTGGGGCAGGCCGAGGCGGTTGCTCCACTGATCAAGGCGCTCCAGGCTCGCGATGTCGTTCTGCGTCGCCATGCCATCACCGCCTTGGGCAAGCTCGGTCCTGCCGCGAAGCAGGCCATAGCCCCCCTTGCAGAAGTGTTACGCGGCCCACAGGTCGAGTTGCGTGATGCCGCGGCCTTGGCTTTGCTACGCATCGGCAAAGAATCTCAATCGACGCTTCGCAAGCTGCTGGCTGAGAAGGAGGCGCGGGTACGGATTTTGTCACTTATTGTACTGGGTCGATTGGGCGGCAGTGAAGCCGTCGCCGACATTGCGGCTTGTTTAAAGGACGACGACCAAGAGGTACGCTTTTTCGCCGCTCGGTCGCTTCGTGAGTTGGGCCGTGAGGCCGGGACGGCACAAGCGGCGTTGCAAGAGGCGTTGAAGCGGGCCAAACAACCGGAGTTGGAGAAGGAGATTCGCGAAGCCCTTCAGGCCACGGGGGCTGCTCCCAAGGATTGAGTGACCCATCGAGAGGAGTGCAAAAACGATTCACCCTTGAAAGGATCAATGAATGAGCGTGCGTCCAGTTCATTGGGATGAGGGCATGTTCTTACGGCCGCACCATTTCCAGGCGGCCAGTCGCTTTGCTTCCCTTGAGTTGGCCCGTGGGGACAAGTGGGACCAGCATTACAACTGGGGCATACGGCGGATTGTGATTGATGGCGATGCCCTGGCCAATCATCGTTTAGTGATACGTCGCCTGCAAGCCCGTTTCCGCGATGGCACCTTAGTGGATCTGCCCGAAGATGGCGATGTACCGGCCCTTGATTTTAAGGCTGCACTGGAAAAATCGTCCAGCGTGGATCTGTTTTTGGCACTGCCCATGGTTCACTTGGGGCGGGCGAACGTCGCTAACCAACGCAGCGACAACGCCCGTTATCTAATCGACTCGCAGGAAATCGAGGATGAGAACACTGGGGTAAATCCCCAACGGGTCAAGATTCGCCTCCTGAATGTCCGCTTGCTTACCTCCGGGCAGGATCAGGCCGGCTACGAAGTGCTCCCACTAGGCCGCATCGAAAAAAGCGCCCGGGCCGATGCCGCTCCCCAACTGGACACCGCCTACATCCCACCACTTTTGGCCTGCGATGCCTGGGCTCCGCTTCAGGCCGGTATCTTGCAAGCTGCCCACGACCGCATTGGCAAGAAGCTCGAACTGCTGACGGAACAATTACTCTCACGACGAATCGACTTTGATAGCGCCGCCCAAGGCGAACGGATGCTTTTTGAACAAACCCGAGAACTCAACGAGGCTCACGCTCGTTTGGGAGTTCTGGCCTTTGCCGAGGGCATCCACCCACTGACCGGCTACGTCGAACTGTGTGGTATCGTGGGGCGACTGGCCATCTTCGGCGAGGCGCGGCGGGTACCAAACTTGCCGCCGTATCAGCACGATGATCTGGGCGGTTGCTTTATGCGGGTCAAGAACTACTTCGACGACTTGCTCGACGCCTTGGTCGAACCGGCCTACAAGGAACGCCCTTTTGTGGGTACCGGGTTACGAGTGCAGGTGGCGTTGGAACCGCTGTGGCTGGAGCCGGGCTGGGAGATGTATATCGGCGTGGAGTCGCCGTTAGAAACCGAGGAGTGCGTGCGGCTGTTGACCAAGCCGGGCCAACTGGATATGAAGGTAGGGGCCAGCGACCGCGTGGACCAAATCTACCGCCTGGGCCAAGCTGGGTTGAGATTTACCCACACGCCGCAACGGCCGGCGGCGTTGCCGGTGCGTCCGGGGCTGCTGTATTTCCGGGTCGATCGCACCTCCAGCACCAGCGAATGGCTCAATGTGCAAAAGTCGCTCAGCCTGGCGGTCCGCCTGAACGAGACTCGAATAGTCGGCGGTATTCAAGGCCAACGTCGGCTGACGATTAAGTTAGGTGAGCAGACAACGACGTTGGCGTTTACGCTCTTCGTTATCACCGGCGAGACGGCCTGAAAAACCGCCGGGGTAGTACTCCATCTAAACAAACCAAGCCGATGATGCGGAGAAGGCCCGTGAGCAAGAGGCAGGCAGGGATCAATAACCTGGCCATCCTTGCCATTCCAGCCAGTTGTAGATCCACGGATGCCGCCACGGGTTCCATGATTGATAATTCATCGCCATCGCTGAGCCAGCAAGCAGAGAGCCGGCCAGCATCACCCCCCAGCGGCGTTGCCCGAGCCATTGCACCACCGGCAGCAGAGCTACGAGCCACATTGGCGAGAGCCACATCAACCAACGCGGCCCGTTGGTCCAGCCGCCATAGTTGTCGCTTTTGAACAGATAAAAGCCGATGACCACCACACTGAGGAGCAAGGCAGCCGAACTCAGGTGGGCCCAGGTATGCACCTCGCGGTTAGGGGTCCGCAGCCTACCCAGAGCGATGGCCATCCCCGGCACGCTGAGAAGCCATAGCGGCATCAGAGAAAACCAGCCATGATGCCCGACCAGCAGATGCAGGGCGTACATAGCTCGCGTTTCGCCGTTGCGACGGGCGTAGTCGATGCCTGGCTTGGTTTGCCCCTCGGGCAACCAGTGACTACCGGGGTAGTTGTACCACTGGGTCCCGAACAAAGCGTACGTCGGCGTCCATTGGCCGAGTTGCACGAGATCGAGAAGAGTCTGTGCGACCGGAGCGAGCAACGCAAGCGGCACATAAAAGACCAGCGTTGCCGAAGGGTTGCGGATCAGCAGATACAGCCCCAGCAGCGCCAGTAACGACAACGCCGGCAACTCACAGGTGAAAGTAAAGCCGGCCGACAGACCAGCGAGGGCAAAAAGCCAACGCGGAGTTGGATCTTCCAGTGCAATCCGGGCTACGCACCACAGCGTGAGCATCGTCGCCACAGTGGCGGGAATATGATTGGTAAACGTCACCAGAAACGGCCAGACCATGCCGCCGAACGCCCCGGCCACCACGAGGAAGTAGGTGGCAAATGGCCCGGCTCGTAGTCGGATGGCCAAATCAGCCAGCAACCACAGATACAAAGCAAACGGCAGCAGGTTGAAGGTGATCAGCACACTTCGGACCACCAACCAGCGATCTTCGGCAACGCGCCAGCCGAACGTCTGTTTGAGCAGCCAACATTGACCGGCCGCCAAGACGGTGAGCAAGGGCGGCTTGGTGGAATAAAACTCTAGCCGTTCGGGATGGAGGATTTTATCGACGGTCTGAAAGCCGGGCTCGAAGACGATGCCGTGATCCGTCTTGGGGTCATCGTACTTCTCCCGTCGACCGATCACGAAGGTGCCTTCATCCACCAAGGCGCGAATGGTGGCCCAGCGTGAACGATCGTTGCTGCTAAATGTCGGCTGCCCCTCGGGCTTAAGGCTGGCCCACTTGGGCCGAGGAATGTCGCTGCCATCGGGCCGATGAACGCTCGGTTCATAGAGATATTCCGAGCCGATGATCCGTCCCAGCCCCAGCCCCAGGGCCACTGCAATCAGCAAACCCACTACAGAGCGATCAGCGAGAGGTGGTGTCATAGGGTGCCTGCGTCGGAGGAAGCGATACCGAAGAAGTCGTAGCTGGGGTCGTGTGACCTGACGGCGAAGGAGGCGGTGGGTGGTCGCGCACGGCAGTTCGCTCTCGCACGCTGTAAATGTCTTCGTTGCGCGTTAAGAGCGAGGTCAGCATCTCGGCCACAAACCCCAGGCCCATGAGTTGGGCCCCAAGCAACAACGCCGCAATCGAGTAAGGCATCAACGCACGTTTGTGCAATGGCTCGAACGGCCGCTCCGCCTCCGGTAGATGGCCATAGCCCAGATTGATCGCCCAGGTAATGGCCAGATACAGCAGCCCAGCGTTGCCCAGCAGAAAGCTAAACAGCCCGACGGTGCCCAGCAGGTGTTGCGGCCGTTGCCCGAAGCCAGTGAGAAATTTGACTGTCAGCAGATCGAGGAAGCCTTTGACGAAGCGGCGTACGCCATATTTGGAGTGTCCGAATTGTCGTGGCCGATGGTTGATTTCGATCTCGCCGACGCGAAAGCCACGTGCGGCAGCCAGCGCAACAGTG
>JBDNDE010000264.1:0-6634 GCA_046719305.1 Gemmataceae bacterium
CCGACAACCAATACAGCCAGAGCAAAAAAGGGAATGGATGGGGGCGATGCAGCCGGGGAAACCCAGGCTCGCCACACCAGATACATTGCAATGAATAAGCACACGAAGAAAGTTATAGCTGCCAACCCAAAATAGAGCAGCGCGAGATACCCTGGACGGAGTGGGGCCAACCGAGTTTGGCAGGACCTGCAACGCCAAATAGGGCGGTGATCCAGGGACGAAAAGCCATCCACAGTCAAGTCGCCCCCGGAGCAAAGCGGACAGATCAAGACACTCAGATGATTCATCGAAGGTTGACTCAGAACTCGGTGGAAGAAACGAGTGCTGTGATCGGTTGCTACCTGGTCACAGGGTCATCAGCCATGGGTTTTCGAGCATTTCGGCAATGCGTCGAGTGAAGCGGGCCGCATCGGCTCCATCAATCACACGATGATCATATGACAAGGACAAAGGCATCATCAAGCGTGGTACCCATTGACCCTCCTTCCATACCGGTTCCATCCGGCTACGCGACAAACCGAGAATGGCGACCTCAGGCCAGTTGACGATGGGGGTAAAGCCCGTGCCACCGATGCCGCCCAGGTTGGTGATGGTAAAGGTGCCGCCTTTCATGTCGGCCTTACCGTTGCGGGCCTTTTCTGCAGTTTCGTTCAACTCTTGGGCGATTTCATTCACTCCTTTCTTATCCACGTCTTTAATGACGGGGACAAGCAAACCCCCTTTGGTATCAACTGCAACACCGATGTTTACAAATTGCTTAAGAATCAGATGCCCCGATGCCAAATCGAGGGACGCATTGAAGTGCGGAAACTGCTTCAGAGCCGAGGCACAGGCTTTCATCACAAATGCAGTCACTGTAACCTTCGGCCCTTTGCCCTCCCGCGATTTGCGAAACGATTCCAACTCCGTGATGTCGGCCATATCGAACTGCGTGACATGAGGAATGTTGCTCCAGGCAATGCTCATCTGCCGGGCCGTCAACTTGCGAACAGCACTGAGCGGCTCACGGATCACGGGTCCGAATTTTTCAAAATCGGGCAGAGCAGGGGCTGGAGTGCCGCCTGCTACGGGACCAGGCGCGACGCTGGCGCCGAGGGCGTTTTTGACGTCGTCTTCGGTGACGCGACCGCGTGGTCCGCTGCCGCGTAAGGCGGTCAGGTCGATACCGAGTTTGCGGGCTAGCCAACGAGTAGCGGGGCTGGCCACGATAGTGCCCGCAGGAGCTTCCAGAACAGCCATGCCCGCACGAGCAGCGACATCGGCCTTAATTGCCCGGACTTCGCTAGGGGTCGGCTCCTCGACCGCGTCGTTTTTCCGTTGCTGGGCACCAGCAGGGGCGCTGGACGTTTTCTCTTCTACTGGGCTGGAGGTGGAATGGGAAGCGGCAGCAGTTGTGTTGCTAGTTTCCAGGTGAGCGTAGACAGCTCCGACCTGGACCTCATCGCCGACTTTCACCAGCAGTTTGCTGATTTTGCCAGCCTGAGGTGCGCGGACATCAGCAGTGGATTTATCAGCATTGACCACGAGGAGAATCTGGTCTTGTTCAACGGTGTCGCCTTCGTTGATGTGGATTTCGGTCACACTTACCAGATCGGCACTTTCGCTCAGACGAGGGATTTTCAATTCGCTGGCCATGGTTGGTACCACCTATTCATTTATGTGATTTCACCTTGGGTAATCAAGCAGAGAGGGGCCAAGTCGCGTGCCCCTCTGCCAGGAAGTAGGGATGTGCCGATCGTCAGGCGGTAAGCGGGTCGATCTTCTCGGGGTCGATACCAAGGAGCTTGATCGCCTCTGTTACCTTGTTGATAGGTAGCAGGCCCTTGCGGCTCATCTGGTAAAGCGTTGCCAGGGTGATGCATTCGGCATCGACCTCGAAGTGGCGGCGGAGTTTGGGGCGCGTCTCGCTGCGGCCGAAGCCATCCGTTCCCAGAGCATACAGGCCGCCGGGCACCCAACGGGCGATCATTTCCTGGACGCTGCGCATGTAGTCGCTGGCGGCGACATAGACATCGTGTTTGCCTTCCTTTGCCAGGACTTGTTCGACGTAGCAGGTGCGGGGTGGTTGATCGGGATGCAGCAGGTTCCAGCGGTCGCAGGCCAACCCGTCGGCCCGCAGCTGTTTGTAGCTGGTCACGCTCCAAACATCGGCGGCGATGCCGAACTTCTCAGCAAGGATTTCCTGGGCACGCAAGGCATAAGGCAGGATGGGGCCACTGCCGAACAGATGGGCCTTAGGCTTGCCATGTGGATCGAGCGTTGCTGGCCGGAATTTGTACATTCCTTTGAGGATGCCTTCTTCGCAGCCCTCAGGCATGGGCATATGAGCGTAATTGTCGTTGTATAATGTGATGTAGTAAAAGATGTCTTCCGGCTCAGGGCCGTACATGCGACGGATACCGTCCCGCAAGATCACGGCCAACTCATAAGCAAAGGCCGGGTCGTAGCACATCAGATTGGGCACAGTGGAGGCCAGCACATGGCTATGGCCGTCCTCGTGTTGCAACCCCTCACCGTTGAGGGTAGTACGGCCAGCCGTGGCTCCCAGGAGGAAGCCCCGGCAACGCAAGTCGGCGGCAGCCCAGATTAGGTCGCCGATCCGCTGGAAGCCGAACATCGAGTAGTAGATGTAAAACGGGCAGGTGGCCACGCCGTGGGTGGCATAACTGGTGCCGGCAGCGATAAACGAGGAGACAGCCCCTGCTTCGTTGATGCCCTCTTCGAGGACCTGGCCGGTCTTGGCCTCGCGATAGGCTAGCAGTGTATCATCATCGACAGGAACATATTTTTGTCCCTGACTAGAGTAGATTTTATAAGTCGAAAAGTAAGCTTCCATGCCAAATGTGCGCGCTTCATCGGGGATGATGGGCACTAGAAATTTCCCCAGTTGCTTATCCTTGAGCAGCTTGTCGAGTTGATCCACAAACGCCATCGTGGTGGAAAGTTCGCGGCCGGCGGAGCCTTTGCGATACAAGTCGATAAAGCTAGCTGGGGGTGTCGGCAGCGGGTCGTATTTCACACGCCGCTGGGGCAAAAAGCCGCCTAGTTGTCGCCGACGCTCCAGGAGGTACTTCATCTCGGGGCTGTTGGAATCGGGCTTATAAAAAGCGGCCTGTTCGACTTCGTCATCCGAGAGGGGTAGATTGAAACGATCGCGGAAGGTCAATAACGCTTTGGTACGGTCCTTGAACTTCTTGGCATTGTGGATGCTGTTCATCCCTTCGCCGGCCTCACCCAGCCCATAGCCTTTGACCGTGGCCACCAAAATCACCGTCGGCTTGCCGGTTGTCTCGACGGCGGCTTTGTAGGCGGCGTAGACCTTAACCGGGTCATGACCACCACGCTTGAGCCGGGCCAAGGCCTCGTCGGGGATCTCCTTGACTAGTTCGAGCAGTTCAGGATATTTGCCGAAGAAGTTCTCACGGAAGTAGGCCCCATCCATAACAACATACTTCTGATATTCGCCGTCCACCACTTCCATCATGCGTTTCTTCAGCAGGCCGGTCTTATCGGCGGCTAAGAGCGGATCCCAATCGCTGCCCCAAAGCACCTTGATGACATTCCAACCCGCCCCGCGGAAGGCAGCCTCAAGTTCCTGAACGATCTTGCCGTTGCCGCGTACTGGGCCGTCGAGGCGTTGCAGGTTGCAATTGACGACGAAGATGAGGTTGTCGAGGCGTTCTCGGCTGGCCAAGGTGAGCGCGCCCATGGACTCTGGTTCGTCCATTTCGCCATCCCCCAAAAAGGCCCATACTTTTTGATCGGTTGGCTTCTTCAGGCCGCGATGCTCCAAATATCGGTTATAACGGGCCTGGTAGATGGCCATGAGCGGCCCCAGGCCCATGCTGACGGTGGGAAACTGCCAAAAATCAGGCATCAGCCAGGGATGCGGGTAGCTCGACAGGCCGCCCCCAGGAGCTAATTCTTGGCGGAAATTTTTGAGGTGCTGCTCGGTGAGTCGACCTTCGAGAAACGCGCGAGCATACATCCCTGGCGACGCATGGCCCTGGAAATAAATTAGGTCGCCCCCGCAAGGATGATCCGGACCGCGGAAAAAGTGATTAAATCCGACTTCATACAGGTTGGCACTACTAGCAAAGGTGCCGATGTGCCCACCTACATTAGTGTTTTCATTGGCTTGCAGCACCATCGCCATCGCGTTCCAACGCACCAGGCTTTTGACCTTGCGTTCCAGTTCGCGATTACCGGGAAACTCCGGCTGCTCTTCGGCGGAGATGGTGTTGACATAAGGGGTGTTGGCGTTAAAAGGGATGTCGATGCCTAGCTCGTCGGCTCGGTGGTGTAGCTGTGCCAGTAGATAAGTCGCTCGTTGCTTGCCACCGATGTAGCTGACGGCATCGAGGGACTCAATCCACTCGCGGGTTTCCTGAGCATCGCTATCGACCCCGTCTGGGCTTGGCTCGGTGTGCGGTGCATGGGTTTGGCCGTTGGCCCCATTGGCTCCGTTTGCCCTGAGTTGGGCAGCATTAGCAAGCTCCACCGGGCGCTTCCCCTCAATAATCATCGGACGGTCCCCTCGACAGCGGGCATGAGACAATTCATTCAATGCGGATGATTGTATAACCGGACAGCAACATTAGCGAGGGGTTCCTTCCGCACGGTCAATCCAGCCTCCGCCTAACACCTGCGTGCCGGCATAGAATACCGCTGCTTGCCCTGGTGATATGGCCGCTACGGGCTGGGCAAAACGCACCTGAGCCGAGTGCTCCTGGGCTAGCACCGTGGCCGGCACTGCCGCGGCGCGATAGCGAATCTTCACCTGACAAGGCAGTGGCTCCCAAGGCGGGTCGATGAGCCAATTGACACCTGTAGCCACCAACCCCGTTGCTAGAAGATCCTCTCGGTTGCCCAGAACAACGTCATTGGTCGCTGGTATGATTTGCAACACAAAACGGCGTTGTCCTGTGGCAAGGCCCAATCCCTTGCGTTGGCCGACCGTAAACCGTTCGATGCCGTCGTGCTTGCCCAGTACGTTACCGGAGGTGTCGATGAAATGGCCAGCGGTAACGGCCTGGGGGCGACGTTGTCGTACTAAACGGGCATGATCATTGTCGGGCACGAAACAAATCTCGACACTATCGGGCTTCTCCGCCACGACGCTCAAGCCGATCTGTCGAGCAATCGCGCGGACCTCTGCCTTATACATCCCACCTAACGGGAACAACAGTCGAGGGAGCATCTCTCGTTTGATGCCATACAAAACATACGATTGATCCTTGTCCGCATCGACGGCTTGATGCAGTTGGCCATTCTCCAATCGGGCATAATGTCCCGTGGCGATGAAGTCGGCCTCGAACTGTTTGCCATACTGCCAGAGCCGGCCAAACTTTAGCCAAGAGTTGCAGACCACGCAGGGGTTAGGTGTCCGTCCAGCGGTCAAACTCGTTCTCGAAATCCAAAGCGTAGAAAGGGATATCGAGGCGGTCAGCGACCCGGCGGGCATCACCAGCGTCGATGGCACTACAGCAGCCTTTTTTGCCCTCGCGACGGCTGTCTGGTTCGTCACTGTGGGTACCAGTGCGCATGAACAGACCAATCACCTCGTGGCCCTGTTGCTTGAGCAGGTACGCCGAGACGCTGCTATCCACTCCGCCACTCATGGCCAAAACGACCCGAGCCATAGCGACTCCCTTTACCGGAGAAGAACGTCGTTATGTCAATTATAGGGCAGTGGTGCGAAAAAGACACCGGAGTGTGAGGGGCTGCTCCGCGAAGTTCCGCTTTGCTACAATTGAAGCATGATCTTGTTCAAAAATCACACGGCTGAGCAACTCGCCGAGCAGTTGCAACCCCTCGGGGCGGACCTACGGCTGGCACGGCAGCTGCAGTCTCAGGTCTTGCGTCACGGGGGCGAAGTGCCAACACAATGGCCCGGTATCCGCCGAGAGGTGCTGGCCCAAATCCGCACCCATACGCAGATACCCCGGCTGCATATTCTTGAAAAGGCCGTCTCGTCGGTGGACGGATTTGCCAAGTATCTCTTCCAGGGCGAGGGACCGGAGCCATTTGAGGCAGTGCGGATTCCATTGCTGCATCGCCCGGGCGATGAGAAATACATCGTCTGCGTTTCGTCTCAGGTCGGCTGCGCGATGGGTTGCGTCTTTTGTGCCACGGGCAAGATGGGCTTTCGACGCAATCTGGCTGCCTGGGAGATCGTTGATCAAGTTCTTCAAATACGTGACGATTCCCCATACCCCGTGCGGGGTGTGGTGTTCATGGGCCAGGGGGAACCATTTCTGAACTATGAACGCGTGATCCAAGCCGCCCAGGTGCTTTGCGATCCCAGTGGACCGGCAATCAACGGCCGAGCCATTACTATCTCCACCGTTGGCATCGTGCCGATGATCCGCCGCTTCACTCGCGAAGGTTGGCCGTTTCGCCTAATCGTTTCATTGACGGCCGCCGACTCCGAGAAACGCCGAACCCTCCTACCCGTGGAAGGGACGCACCCGCTGCCGGAACTCTTCCAGGCCCTCCGCGAGTATCAGGCAGCAGCCGGTGGACGCATAACGCTGGCCTGGACGCTGCTACGGGGCATCAACACCACCCAGGACGACGCCAAACGATTGGCCGAACTGACTCAAGGTCTACCGATCCTCTTGGATCTGATCGA
>JBDNDE010000265.1:0-6627 GCA_046719305.1 Gemmataceae bacterium
CTCAAATACCGCTCGCGCTGTCGCCGCTGTTTTACCAGGCTCGTTGGCCGGGCCAAATGGTCCGGGTAGCGTCTGCTGTACGCTCACCGTTCCACAGCTGGCCACCGCTTCGACCTGGCTGGAACGATAGGTCAACATGACGTCCATAGGCTGACGGATGCGATACAACCCGGGCTTGGGTCGGTCGTGGCGATAGGCTCGCTTGACCCGTTGCGACGACGAACAATACACCGGCGCACCTAGCGGCAGCGCGGGGTAATCGGCGGGCAATTCGACCTCGACGAGCGAACCGGCCCGGGCTTCGTACACCGCTTCGGGCTTGCGGCCCGGCGGCAACACCCACAACCGATCTACTGCGAAGCCAAACGGCTTGGATAGCGTCGGCAGATCCACTTGCAACCCGTCGTGCTTCTCGATCGTTCGTGTCGTGCGAAAACGCAACCGGCCATTGCGTACGGCTTCGATGCGACCGATGACCGTACCGCGGTGGCCGACGGTGTCGCGGTCGGCGACCTCTTTGTCCTTGTGCGAATCGGTGAACAGGCGAGTCCACGGCCTGCTGAATACGGTTTGCAGATCAGCCTCGATCTCGGGACGTTGCTCAGGGGCCAGCGTCCCGTCGAGCAGCCGGCGGTAGTAATCGGTGGTGGTGGCGACATATAGCGGGCTTTTCTTACGACCTTCGATCTTGAAGCAGGACACTCCAGCAGCGCGCAACAGGGGCAGATGATCGGGCAACGCTAGATCCTTCATCGAGAAGGGAAAACCGGATCGGGGATCGCGTTTGACCGGCGAACCGTCACGCAGGGTATCCGGGGCACCAGTGATGGTGTACGAGTCTCGGCACGAATAGGCACATTTGCCGCGATTGCCACTGCGGCCAAGTGTTTGCGAACTAAACAGGCACAAGCCCGAATACGAGTAGCACAGCGCACCGTGGATGAAAACCTCGGTCTCGATGCCGGCCGTCGAGGTGATGTCGTCGATTTCCTCGCTGGTCAGTTCGCGGGCCAACACAACCCGCTTGAAGCCTAGCTGCCGCAGCGTCACCGCTCCGGGGCGATTGTGGACGGCTAACTGGGTGCTGGCATGCAGTTCCAGCCGTGGGAAGAATCGGCGTGCAAGAGAATACACGCCCAGGTCTTGAAGGATGAGAGCATCAACGCCCATTGTTTCCAGAGCGGCCAGGGTTTCGATCAGTTCAGGTAATTCATCGTCGCGTACAAGAGTGTTGAGAGTCACGAAGACACGACGACGGGGCGTCAACGCGTGCGCATACGCCAGCACCTCGGAGAGTTCGGCCAAGGTGAAATTTTCGGCCTCGGCCCGAGCGCTGAACTTTTTCAGCCCCAGGTAAACAGCATCGGCCCCATAGTGGAAAGCAGCGAACGCGGCATCGGGGCACCCCGCCGGTGCAAGCAACTCCACTGCCGCAGGGGCGACGCTACCCTGTGGGACGGTGCGCTTCGGCAGTGGGGCCGGCGTGTGAGAGACATCACCAACTACGGCGTATTGGCCCTGGGGGGTATCCGGTTCCGGGGCTTCCTCGGCGCGGGGCAACGTCCTTCCGCTAGGGCGTAATCCCTGCCAGTGCGGGCGGTCATCGGTCACAAGCGGCAGCGAGACACTCATCGTCGGCGTTCTCGGTTTCTTGGAGTTGGTTTTTCTTCTATCATACACATCATGAACACACACGCACCCCGAACCGCCTCGATCAGCCGCCGAACTGGCGAGACAGCGATTGAATTAACACTCAATCTCGATGGCACCGGTGTGGCCGAGGTGTCCACGGGAGTGGGCTTTTTCGACCACATGCTTATCTTGTTGGCTCGGCACGCCTGCTTTGATCTGCGCGTCCAAGCCGAAGGTGATTTGCAGGTCGAAGCCCATCACACTGTCGAAGATGTCGGCATCTGTTTGGGCAAAGCACTTTCCCAGACGCTGGGCAACAAGGCCGGCATCCGCCGCTACGGTGATTGCACTCTGCCGATGGACGAAACATTGGTGACCGCAGCAGTGGACCTGAGTGGCCGGCCTTTCTGTGTCTGGAAGGCGGAGGTGCCCCGCGAAACGCTGGGAACATTCGGTTCGTCCTTGGCCGAGGAGTTCTGGATTGCTGCCAGTTCGTCGGGGGCTTTTGCCCTGCATGTGCTGCTGCATCATGGCAAGAACACGCATCACATCCTGGAAGCAATCTTCAAGGCAACCGCGCGGGCTTTGAGAGAGGCCGTCGAACCGGACCCGCGCCGCGTCGGCGTGCCCTCGACCAAAGGCGTGCTGTAAGACGGCAAGCCCGGCCGCTTCGACCTGCACTGCCGCCACGTCGACGTCAGCCCCCGCAGAAGGGATCATCGCAGATCACCAGCGGGCGGCCCCATCATAGGTGCCGAAGACACTGGCAAAGGCCTCCATGATCTCGCCTACCGTGCAGCGAGCGCGGGCTGCCTCGATCAGTGTCGGCAGGGTATTTTCCCGCGGAGATTCGGCGACGCGGCGAACGGCGTCGAGGTGACGACGGACGGCCTGTTGGTCGCGCTGGTCTTTGCGTCGGCGAAGGGTCTGGACCTGTTCGCGTTCGACGGATTCGTCGATCACCAGCGTTTCGATGGGCGGGTCTTCCGCTTGAGTGAAGGCGTTCACGCCCACGATCAGTTTCCGCTTGGCATCTACTTCACGCTGGTATACAAAGGCCGCATCCGCGATTTCACGACGGAAGAAGCCGGCCTCCAGAGCAGCGAGCATGCCTCCCAGCGAGGCGATGCGATCAAAGTACTCGCGGGCCTGCTGGGCCATCTGCTGGGTCAGTGTCTCGACAAAGAAACTGCCTCCCAGCGGATCGACCGTATTGGTCACGCCCGTCTCGTAGGCCAGCACCTGTTGCGTCCGCAAGGCCAGTGTGGCCGCGTGTTCGCTGGGTAGCGCCAGCGTCTCGTCCATGCTGTTGGTGTGCAGCGATTGACACCCGCCTAGCACGGCCGCTAACGCTTGATAGGCGACACGGATCAGATTGACCTCGGGTTGTTGAGCCTGGAGCGTACAGCCAGCCGTCTGAGCATGAAAACGTAGCTTCCAACTATTTTCCTTTGCTGCGCCGTAGCGATGCCGTAGCGTCTCAGCCCAGAGTCGCCGGGCCGCACGATACTTGGCTACTTCCTCGAACAGATCGTTGTGGGCGTTGAAGAAGAAACTAAGTCGGCCGGCGAAGCTATCCACGGGTAGGCCCCGCTCTAGACAATGCTCGACATAGTGGAAGCCATCGGCCAAGGTGAAGGCCAATTCTTGCACGGCAGTAGAGCCAGCCTCGCGGATGTGGTAACCGGAGATACTGACGGTGTTCCACTGCGGGACATGTTTGGCACCAAACTCGATGATGTCGCAGGCGAGGCGGACGTGCGGCTCGGGAGGAAAAACGAACTCGTTCTGGGCGTGGAACTCCTTGAGCGGGTCGTTCTGTATCGTGCCGCGTAGTTTGCCCCAGTCAATGCCGCGATCCTGAGCCAGAGCTAAGTAAAACGCCATGATGACAGCGGCCGGGGCGTTAATCGTCATCGACACCGACACTTCCCCGAGGTCGATGCCCTCGAAAAGTTCGGCCATGTCGTCGAGCGTGTCGACGGCGACCCCGAGTTTGCCGACTTCACCCAGCGAGCGAGGGTTGTCGCTGTCTAGGCCCATCAGCGTGGGCAGGTCGAAGGCGGTGCTCAGGCCGGTTTGCCCACGCGACAGCAGAAACTTGAAGCGTTCATTCGTCTGCCGCGGCGTGCCAAAACCTGCGAATTGCCGCATGGTCCACAGCCGCGAACGATACATCGTGGCATGCACGCCGCGCGTGAAGGGATACTGACCGGGATATTCCGCCTCGGGCCCGTGATCGGAATAAAGCGGCTCGATGGGCACGTTAGAGACGGTCGTGGGCGGCTCTGGACGCTTAGGAGCCGCTGCTACTTCGCGCTGCCAGCGCTGACGCGGGGTTTCGTCCGACATAGTATCACTCCGGAGAGCAGGAGGCGGGCGACCTGGTGTATTATTCGCTCTGCTACTCCGATTCGGCCAGGGACGGGGCCTCTGCCGCTAGCCCTTGCCAGCCCTCTAGGTGACCCAGCCGCTCGGGTCGCCCACCTTCTTACTCGCTGTTTGAATTAAGCGTCGGCTCTGGTCGTTGCCTTCTGTCCGGATAGATTAGCTATCCAACCGTTCCGTTATGCCTTCAGGAGTCTCTCCCATGCACCGAATCCTCCTTTGCACATTCACATTCTGCCTGGCCGCTGCTTTGGCCACCTCGCTGCCTGCCCAACCCAAGACCAAGGAAGTCTGGACCGATCCCACCGATTCCACCCTGCCGCTCGACTTCAAATTCCAGGGCGAATACGTCGGTGAAAAGGTCGGTGTACAACTCATCTCGTTAGGCGACGGCCAATTCCAAGCGGTGTTGCTCAACGGTGGTCTACCTGGAGCTGGCTGGGATGGCAAAACCAAGAGTCTGATTCACGGCAAGCTCAAGGGAGAGCGGGTCGAACTGACCCCCATCGACCCTAAGGAGAAACGCAGCTATCTGGCTGGCCCCGCCGACAAGTTCAGTGCCACTAGTAATTTCCCACCGCCAGGCCATGTAGCCTTTATGGGCAGCATTGAAGGCGACACAATGACCTTGCAAAGCCTCAGCGATGCCAAGTCCTTCACGCTGAAGAAAACCGTGCGGGTCAGCCCCACCATGGGAGCCAAGCCACCCGAGGGGGCCATTGTCCTTTTTGATGGCTCTAGCAAAGAGGCCTGGAATGGTGGCCGACTCGATGAGATGACCAAGCTGCTCAACACCGATGGCCGTGACATTCGCACCAAGCAAAAGTTCAACAACTACACCATGCACGTCGAATTTCTGCTGCCATACCGCCCCAAGGCACGCGGGCAGGGCCGCGGCAACAGTGGCTTCTATCAAGTCGATATGTACGAGGTTCAGATTCTCGATAGCTTTGGCCTGGAAGGCAAAAACAACGAGTGCGGCGGCCTCTACTCCAAACTCGATCCGAGCGTAAATATGTGTCTGCCTCCGCTCGTCTGGCAAACCTACGACGTCGACTTTACCAATGCCGTGGCTGAAGCGGGCAAGAAGGTCAAAAACGCCCGCATCACCTTAAAACATAACGGCGTCGTCATCCTCGACGACAAGGAAATTAACGGCAAGACCGGTGGCGCACGCGGTGATGCCGAAGGTACTCCCGGGCCGATCCAGCTTCAAGGCCACGGCAACCCGTTGCAATTCCGCAACATCTGGATTGTTGAGAAAAAGTAAAGTAACCTCTCGTTTCGTTATAGTGGCCGCTCGGAGGGCACTCTCACGAGCGGTGGGCTTTTTGCTTCTCCCCCGGAAAGGCACGATCATGCGTTTACTGCTTGCTCTGTTGGCCGTCGGCCTGCCCAACCTAGCCGTGGCAGCACCGCTTCCAGCTACCCTCAGCCCTCCAGGTAAGCCCTTATTCGAGGCTAAGTCTCCCGAAGAGGCTGCCATCACCCTCAAGCGATTGTCAAGCCAACCCTTTCTAGAGGTTCTGCAACGCCTCGCCAACGAGCGCGGCTTCGGTCAGGCTGTCAACGGACGTTTCCGCGGCGAGAAGGTCAGTGACCGTCGAGTTCGCATCATCATTGAAGGCGTCGAAGCCGATAAACTTCGACTTCTAGAGCAAGCACTTACCGACATGGTAACCGGCAAAACCCCCGAGAACGATCGCCAACGCTTGATAATCGTCTATCAGGAAATGAAACGGCGTCACGAACGGTTGGAGCAAATCGGCGGAAGATTACCGCCAAATTTCCTAGAGCAAGAACGTACCCGATTGGAAAGTTACCAAAACGAAATCAATCCACCCATCTTACGTAAGCTCCGATGAACCGCACACCAATCTACTGAAGCTACAGATGAAAAACGATGCGGCGTTGCAGTCGGGCGCAAACTCCGGCTGCTGCCGTCACGAGCAGAAGTGTAAGGAGTCCTGCCGCCGCAAAGGTACCTGAACTTGCCACCCGTCCATGAAGCAAAGGTTCCCGTACCATTTCCAGAAACGGCACCACAGGATTACAGTGGGTCAGCGTCCAACCGATCCGACCGGTCCCCAAATCACCGGCATAGTAGATGATCGGTGTCGCATAGAAGAGAATCTGGAATCCCACATCACAAAGATGTTGAGTATCTTGAAAGAAAACATTCATCATGCCAGCGAGCGTGGCAAGAGACCATGCAACTAATACCAATAGAAATAATGCTGGTATTAAGCTCCACCAAGCAAGTACCACTACGGGACCATTGAGTACGAGGGACATCCCCATCAATACACTCAGCGACACGCCAAAGTGAAAGGCCTCTGTCAGTGCGGTTCGGAGGGGAAAAATAGCCAAAGGGGAGGGGTGTTGCCGTATGTACGATTCCCCTTGAAAAAAACATTGACATCCTTGCCGGGTCGCAGTGGTAAGAAAATCCCACAGCGTCAATCCCGACAGGAGATACGGTGCATAGGTCCACACATCCACACGGCGAAACAGTTTGTGAAACACTAGACAAAGAATCAACGTAAACATCACGGGGCGAATCAACGACCAACCGACACCCAAGAAAGTGCGCCGATACCTCGCGCG
>JBDNDE010000266.1:0-6617 GCA_046719305.1 Gemmataceae bacterium
CGATCTCCGGCAGTCCTTCCCGAATCGGAGAAGGTGCGTGATCATGGCTATGCCACTAGCACCCCAGCTTGTGATGGTCAACGCCTGTATGTGTTCTTTGGCAAATCCGGCGTGTTCGCTTTCGACCTCACCGGTAAACAACTGTGGAAAGCGAAGGTTGGCGATCATCACCACAGCTGGGGTTCGGCTGCCTCGCCAGTCCTTTACAAGGATCTGGTCATCATCAACGCCTGTGTCGAAAGCGAATCACTCATAGCGCTAGATAAAAACACGGGTAAAGAAAAATGGCGTGTCAAAGGGATCAAGGAATCCTGGAACACCCCGATGATCATTTCCACCCCTGAAGGCAGGTCGGAATTAGTCATCGCCCTCCTGGGCAAGATTCTAGCCTTCGATCCCGATACCGGAGGGGCATTGTGGAGTAGCGACACGGAGATTAAGTGGTACATGGCCCCGAGCATCGTATCGCACAAGGGGATCGTATATTCCCTAGGCGGTCGCGGTGGAGTCGCAGCGGTCGCTGTCCGCAGCGGCGGAAAGGGAGACGTAACACGCACGCACCGACTCTGGACAAATACCAAGGGGTCCAATGTGTCCTCACCGATCATTCATGAGAACTATTTGTACTGGATGCACGACAGCCTCGGCCTTGCCTATTGCGCTGAAGCTCAGTCAGGCAAAATCGTTTACGAAGAGCGACTTCCTCGAATTGGACAAGTTTACGCTTCACCAATATTAGCCGATGGCAAGCTGTATTATGTTGCCCGATCTGGCCGGACGTTTGTAGTGAAAGCAAATCCCAGGTATGAACTACTAGCGATCAATGATCTATCTGATAAAAGCATATTTGATGGTAGCCCCGCCGTAGCAGGGAACCGACTCTACCTCCGATCCGACCGCTTTTTGTATTGCGTGGGTTCTCGATAACAAGGTTCTTGGCAGCTTAGAGGTGCAAAGCCCCGGCCAAATGCGGTCGCTGGGTGGTGTAGTAAGGGATTCTGCTAGGTTGCGAGGTTGCGTAGTAAGGATTCTGTAGGAAGCAAAGATGCTCTCGGGGATCAGTAGGAAGCAAAGATGCTCTCGGGGATAGGAAGGGTATAGGAACAAGTCGAGGTGGTCGCACGGCGGGGTGAAGTTGGGACATCGCACCGCTGAGGTGGATGCTGTTGCCCGCACCGTTGAGGAGGATCGGAACGTCATCGGTCCCTCTCCCCCGATGTACCGTGTGGATCGTCGACCTCGAACGGAACCGTATCACTGAGGGCAAAGTTGGCCGTAATCGTCAAAATGCCCAGCGAACCGCCCCAGCGAACTTCCCCAGACGAACTGCCGGGAGAGCCAGTACCCATGTGACAAATCCCGAAGAGGTTCCCTGGGGGAAGAGTTCCCCTCACTTCAGACGGATTGTCTGCCAAATTCCTTCTTGACACGACTGGCAGGTCTTCTTAGGCTTAAATATAGCTTACCTACCTTCCCTCTTCCCACCTGTCGGAGCTCGGTCATGATCAAGATCCTCGGACAGTCCACTCGCTACTGTGACGGTGTCTCACGCCGTGGCTTTCTTTCCATCGGAGCGCTCGGCGTCGGAGCTACCGCCTTGACGTTGGCCGATGTCTTTCGCGCAGAAGCACAGGCTCAGGCACGCACGCCGGCCCGACCCACCGGTTCACGCCACAAAAGCGTGATCATGGTGTTCTTAGCAGGGGGCCCACCGCACCAAGACATGTGGGAAATCAAAACCGAAGCCCCGAAAGAAATTCGCGGCGAGTTCAAGCCGATCCACACCAGTGTGCCGGGAATCCAGATCGGCGAATGCTTCCCGAAAATTGCTGCCCGCATGCATCAGTGTGCCGTGATCCGTTCGGTGGTTGGAGTGCCCGATCGCCATGATCTGGTGATGATACACTCCGGCTGGCCGCACGATTCGCTACGCGCGATGGGTGGCCGGCCCAGCCTCGGGGCGGTACTGTCCAAAGTAGCTGGTCCGGTGGATCCCGCTGTGCCGCCTTTTGTGGGGCTGGCCAATCGTACCCAGCATGTCCCCTGGAGCGACCCAGGTACAGCCGGCTTCTTGGGGATCGCTCACGCGCCGTTCAAGCCCGATGGCCAGGGTATGAACGACCTACGGCTCAAGGGAGCGGCCGTGGAGCATCTGAATGATCGTCGCCGCCTGCTCAAGAGCTTTGACAGCTTGCGTCGCGAACTCGACACCAACGGTAGCCTGGGGGCGTTGGACGCCATGACCGAAAAGGCGCTGGGGGTGCTGACCAGCAGCAAGTTGGTCGAGGCCTTGGACTTGACCAAGGAATCGCCCCGCCTGCGGGAACGCTACGGCGACGGCAAACCCTATCAATATCAGTACGATGGCGCGCCGACGGTCAATGAGCAATTCCTTTTAGCCCGGCGTCTCGTCGAGGCTGGTGTCCGCTGTGTCACGCTCAGCTACGGCCGTTGGGACAGCCACGGCAAGAACTTTGACCTAGTGCGCGACCACGGGGCTAAACTCGATCAGGCCTTCTCGGCCCTGTTGGACGATCTGACCGAACGCGGCCTGATCGATGATGTCACGGTCATCGCCATCGGCGAGTTTGGCCGCACACCGCGTATCAACAAGGATGCAGGCCGTGACCACTGGCCGCAAGTAAGTTGTGCGTTGCTAGCGGGCGGGGGGATGAAATTGGGCCAGGCGATTGGCTCGACGGATCGCAACGGCGAACGGGCCAACAACCGCCCGGTGCACGTCGGCGAGATCGTCGCAACGCTGTATCACAATCTGGGCATTGATGTTTCGCGAACGACAATCCTCGATCCGACAGGCCGGCCTCAGCACCTAATCGACAAAGAACCGATGCGTGAGTTGGTCTAGACGGGTCTGGACAGGTATTCCTGGCAAAGAGCAGGGGCGGGCGTCCACTACCGTTGGAGGCGGGATGCGCCGTGCCCTGTCCTTCCCCTCCACCTCCTGTCAGGAAGTCGACTTTTCAATCGGCCGACGTCCTGTGTATAATGAGTATTTTGGGAATAAGACCCCGACGGAAAGGACCTTCGGTCGATGATCTTCATGCCACCGTTGTTTGCTGATCTCATCGTCAATCTGTTGAATATCGCCCTGATCTTGGCGAGCCTGTTTCTTATCTTGTTGGTGCTGATCCAACGGGGCAAAGGTGGCGGACTGGCCGGTGCCTTCGGTGGCGCGGGCGGCTCCAGCGCCTTCGGCTCACGGGCGGGCGATGCTTTCACTCGCGTGACCATCTACGCCGCGGCGGTCTGGCTATTGCTGGCGATGTTCATCATCAACCGCGTACAACCGCGTAGCTCGAGTGGTGAGGCACCCAAGATGCAAGCCCCCCCAGCCGAGCGGTCTAGCTAACTTTTTTGTTTCTCTTTTTTGGACGTTCCGGCCGAGAAGCGGCTTCTCGGCTCGACAAGTTTCCCACAGCCGCACGAGTCGGATGTGAGTGCATCGCCTTGTTGTACAGCATGACGGGCTACGGCGAAGCAAGCCAGGCCAACGACCGACTGACGGTGCAGGTCGAGGTGCGAGCAGTAAACAACCGTTATCTTAAGGTGAGTTTGCGCACCGTCGAGCCGTTCAACGCCCTGGAAGCAGACATCGAGCGGGTTATTCGTCGCAGAGTAAAACGCGGCACGATTCATGTATCTCTCCGCGTGCAGCGTCCAGCCCAACCTGGGGATTATGTAATCAACCCCGTCGCTCTACAAAGCTACACTCTACAGGTTCAGCGTCTGGCCAAACAACTCGCCCTGCCTGATGGCGGTCAAAGCCTCTTGAGCGGGGTTCTCAGCTTGCCCGGAGTGGTACCTGAGCCGGCCGTGGGAGCCTTCAACGCCGAAGAAGATTGGCCACTGGTGGAACACACGCTAGAGCAGGCTGTTACTCGGATGCAGCAGATGCGGCAGGACGAGGGGCGAGCGATGGCAAGCCAACTGCTGCACCTGCGCGACCAGATCGGTCGGGAGTTGGCCCAGGTGCAGGCACGCACACCGCTTGTGGTCCATAGCTACCGGGAACGGCTCCATGAGCGAGTTCGCAACCTGCTGAGCGAACTGGATGTCCCGCTGGATCGTAATGATCTTATCCGGGAAGTGGCGATTTTTGCCGAACGGGCCGACATTAGCGAAGAAGCGGTGCGATTGGCCAGCCACCTGTCCCAATTTGGCGAGGCGTTACAAGAGCCGGACAGTCCAGGGCGGAAATTAGAGTTCTTGATCCAGGAGATGTTTCGCGAGACCAACACGATGGGATCCAAGGCAAGCGATGTGGAAATCTCCCGGCATGTGGTGGAGATCAAAGGGACACTGGAAAAGATCCGCGAACTAGTCCAAAACGTGGAGTAAGACGATGGGCCGTGGTCCGCTTATCATCGTCTCGGGTCCCTCGGGCAGTGGCAAATCGACGCTTATTCGCCAGATTCTGGCCGAGGGAGCCTTCCCGTTGCGTTTGGCGGTCTCGGCCACCACCCGTACCCCGCGTCCAGGCGAACAACATGGCGTGGACTACTACTTCTGGACCCGTGAACAGTTTGAAACGCAGTTGGCCGCCGGTGCCTTCCTGGAACATGCCACGGTACACGGGCAACTTTACGGAACGCCCCGCAGCGAAGTGGACGGCTACCGCGAGAAGTGCCAGGGAGTGTTGTTGGATATTGATGTGCAAGGGGCCGACCAGGTGCGGTCGATGTATCCCGAGGCGGTGACGGTGTTTGTGAGTTTGTCGCGTTGGGAGATGTATGAGCAGCGGCTGAGGCAACGGCATACCGAGAGCGAAGAGTCGTTGGCTCGGCGATTACAGACGGCCCAGCGTGAACTTGCACGCCAGGGCGACTACCAACATCATATTTTGAATGATCAATTAGACGAGGCGACCCGAGCGTTTCGGGAGGTGATTGCTCGTCAGTTCCCCCCTCTTTGTACAAAGGAATCCTCATGCACGACGAACTGAAAGAAGAAGCCATCGTTCGCAAGGTCGGCGGTCGGTTTAAGCTCTCTACCCTCATTCAGAAACGCATGATCGCCTTAAACACGGGCGCTCGGCCGCTCGTGGAAGTGCGTGGCGGCGACAAGATGGCGATCGTGATTCAGGAGATTCTCCAGGACAAGATTTATCTGGATTACAGCAACACCGTGAAGCAACGCGGTCCCAGCGCGGCTGAACGCGGGGCCACCATGGACGACTGAGACGGCAGCGGCAGGCATGGCAAGAACCGCTTGGACGCCAGTGGCGACCCAAGCGGCACGCACCTACGAGGCACCCCAATGAGCGATTCGATCAGCACCATCCCGACCCCGGCTCCCCGGTCCCCCGATCAACCCCAGGACGACTATCGCCCGTTATCGCTGTTGGCTCTAAGCGGCTTCGTGCTTAGCCTCCTGTGTGCCCTCTGGGTGTTGCTCGGGGGATTGATCCCCGTGGCGGTAGGCCAGCCGGCACTCTTTTTTGCCTCGTTGCTGCTCACGCCGGGCCTGTTCGTCGCGATCAGCGCCGTGCGTGGCCAACGCGGCGTTGCGTTTGGATGGGCAGCCCTGCGTGGATTGGCCCTCTGGGCTGTGGTCGTGGGGCTAGGTGGGCTGCTCATCGGAGCACGCAATCCCTGGCCGCTAGGTATCGTATTCTGGGGTTTGTTGCTGCTTAGCATTGTGCTGTGTTGGATGGCCCAGATTCAGATCAAAGGAGCCGAGGGGACCCTCTCCGGCGAGGAGTTGGCCCGAGGCGGCCTCTTGACGGGCATCTCGGTAGCGGTGATTTATGGAGCCTATCTTGCTTCGAGCAATTTAGCCCTCCAGGCGCAGGCCCGAGCCGCCGCTAGGGATTTTCTCAATCTGGTACAAAATGGCGAGGATCTCAAAGCGTTTGTGAGTACGATCCCGCCCGGCGAGCGTCCCCAGGCCGGTCAAGAGCGTGATCAGGTCGAGACCTTGTTCAACATGGTCACCCCACCTGCAGATGCCGGTGCTTTCACTCAATTCCGCAACTCTCCGTTGTTTCAGATGCTTCGCATGGCAGGCAAAGAGGTTCAACTCACCGAACAACGCATCAGCACTGAGCTTGTTCAGGGGGTCTATGAAACCTCGATTGAATATCGGGCTATTACTCCTTTTCATACGTTTGAGTTCACTGTCGGTGTGGCCGGAATCGATGTCGAGATCGGCGGGGGCAAACGCCGTCAATGGTTTGTCCTATTGCGACGGACCGGACTCAATGAATCCGTACCCGTTCAACCCACCCAACTCGGCCAAGCCCTCACCCGTCATGTAGTTCAGGCCGATCAACTACTCTCCCAGTTTCTCGCCGCCGTCGAATCGAATAACCTGAAGGGGGCTTTCCTGCTGACTCGCCCCCCTGCCGAGCGGGAAGCTCCCCTGGATCAGCAAGCGTTGGCCACGCCCGCTTACTCCAACTTCATCCGCGGCAAAGAGTTAGGTCTCGATGAGATGTGGACCCCCTCGGGAGACGAGGGCCGCGAAATCCGTAAAGTCCTGGCCAATCTGTTCAATCCTGAGATAACCCGACAGGTGGCCTCCGCTCCCTCGTTGAGCATTTACTCGTTCACCCTCGATGCCTATCGTGGGTGCGCCGATGTGCTGGTAGTCGACAA
>JBDNDE010000267.1:0-6610 GCA_046719305.1 Gemmataceae bacterium
CACCGGCATAGTGACGCCCACTGGCAGGCGAGCAATGCCCGACTTCACCGCGACCCACGAGAACAATAGAATACCGACCGGCTTACCAATAAACAGCCCCAGAGCCACGGCGATGGCCAGGGGCGAAGAGATGTACTCGGGCTTGAGAACGACGCCGGCATTGGCCAAGGCAAACAACGGCATGATGCCAAAGGCCACCCAAGGATGTAAGGCATGTTCCAGCCGATCGAGTGGCGAAAGCGTCTCCCTGCCGGCCTCGACCAGAGCCATCATCTCATCGCCATATTCATCCATGTTGTCATTACTAGGATTTTCACGCAAACGGCCTAGCACATAATCCATCAGCGGGATCAAAGCGGCCTTGCCAACCATATTGACCGGCGGCGTCATCAGGCCCAGGATGACACCAGCCACTGTGGGATGGACCTTGGAGGCGACCATCGCCAGCCAGATCAGCCCGCCCAGGAAAAAGTAAAACCAGAACGCGCGGATACCCGCAAAGCGAGCCGCTAGCACGACGAGTAGCCCTAGGCCGACCAGTCCTAGGGCCATCAGCGACGTTTCGGGGGTATAGGCAATGGCGATGACCAACACCGCGCCCAGATCGTCAACGATAGCTAGGGACAGCACGAAGATTTTCAGCCCGGCCGGCACCCGTTTGCCTAGCAATGCCATCACCCCCACGACAAAGGCGATGTCTGTGGCCATAGGGATTCCCCAACCGCGTTTACCTTCTTGCCCCCATTGCAGGCTGAGAAAGATGATCGCCGGGACGATCATGCCCCCGAGAGCGGCAGCGGCGGGCAGAGCGGCCTTCTTCGGATCACGTAATTCCCCCTTGACCAGTTCACGTTTGATCTCCAGGCCTACAACGAAGAAAAACAACGTCATCAGGGCATCATTGACCCACCATTCCAGAGGATAGTCCAGCTTGTACTCCCCGTAACCGATTGTCAGATGAGTGTGCCAAAAGTTATACCAGGCTTGGCCTAGCGGCGAGTTGGCGATAACCAAAGCAATAACGGCACAGGCCAGCAGGATCACCCCGCCGGATGCCTCGGTTTCCAAAAAACGGACTAAAGGGCGAAGAAACGCAGGCACCGGTCGTCGGGTCGGGGATTGCATCTACTTTCTCCTCCATCAGTTTGAGCAGATACCTTAGCAATTCGCCTCGACGAAGTGAACCCGCTTTAGTCGACTAGTTCCGCCGCCGTGGCCAGACGGATACTTCCTTGTTGGGCGATAATCTGCTGCATCCAGGGCTGTTGGCGATAACGGTCCCAGCTGTCACATAGGATCATGACTACTGGGCCGTTCACTCCTCGTTGTCGCGCGACCCGTTGGGCAGCGACAGCCAACGTCCCGGTTGAGCCGCCCACGAATAACCCTTCGTGCCGGATCAGTTGCGCGGTCATAGCGAAGCTCTCGGTATCGCTGACCACCTCGGCCTGGTGAACTAGGCTGAGGTCCAAATTGCCCGGAACCACACTACCGCCTATCCCCTCCACCGCATAAGGGGCCTCGAGATCTGGCCAACGATGTGGTTCGACCAGGTGAGCCAGCCGCGAACCATATGGATCGGCCAGGACGATACGAGACGAACTGCCGACGCGTCGCAGAAAGCGACCCACGCCGGTGATCGTACCACCGGTGCCCACGCCGGCCACAAAGGCCCCGAGTTGGCCGCCAGTTTGCCGCCAAATTTCCGGTCCGGTAGTGGACTCGTGAATAGCTGGATTAGCCGGGTTGGTGAATTGCTCGGTGAGAAACCACCCGTGCCGCTGGGCTAGACGGCGGGCGACATTCTGAAAGTTGCGTGGATCGCTGGGCGGCGCATTGGGGGTGACGATCACCTTGGCCCCCGCCGCGGCCAACGCCTGCCGCTTGTCCACCGCCATCTTCTCCGGTAGCACGCAGACCAAAGCATAACCTCGCGATGCCGCGACCAAAGCCAGACCAAAGCCAGTGTTGCCGGCCGTCGCCTCAATCAGTGTCATCCCTGGCCGCAGCACGCCGCGTGCTTCGGCATCGAGCACAATGGCCCGCGCGATCCGGTCTTTGACCGAGCCGCCGGGGTTGAGATGCTCGGCCTTGCCGAGAATCGGCACCCGACAGCCCCGCGACAGCCAGGGAAGTTCCACCAGGGGCGTTTCGCCGATCGTCTCATCCAGTCGCATAAAATTAGCATAAGAGACGACGCGACATCTGGTCCAGAAGGAGCCATCTTCAGAAGAAGCAATCGTTTGGGCACACCAGACGACCCCGCCTGTGGCCCAGGAGTTTCTCGAGGCCACGTCCTAGGTCGAAGCGTGTGCTTGCCCGCAACCCTCTGGCCAAAAACCGCCTCATCTCGCATGACATCCACTGCCCTCGTCTTTCTCGCAGAGGTGACTATGCTGTCGTTGCTCCTCTCCCTAACCTTGGTGCTGCCCACGGCCGATAAGCCCCAACCGAAGGTGTATGTGATCCTGTGGTTCGACACCGAGGATTACATTCTGCCCGCCAGTGACGACGCCGCGTTGTGGTTGGCCGACTTCCTCACCAAGGAGGGAATCCGCGGTACCTTCAAGGTCGTCGGAGAAAAGGCCCGTACCCTGCAGCGCCGCAACCGCACGGATGTAATCGCTGCCCTGAACAAGCACGAGATCGGCTATCACTCCAACTACCACAGCGTTCATCCCACCCCCGCACAATACCTCAACGATTTGGGTTGGGACGAGGGAGTCGAGGAGTTCGACCGCCGCGAGGGGCCAGGGCTGAAAGATGTCGAACGTATCTTCGGCCAAAAGCCGACTTGCTATGGGCAACCCGGCTCCTCCTGGGGGCCGCAGTCTTATGGAGCGTTGAAACGTTGGGGCCTGTTCTACCTCGACTCCGGCCGGCATGTCGATCTGGACGGCAAGCCCAATTTCTACGCGGGCGTTCTGAACCTCTACCGGCTAACACACACCATCCGGGCCGATCTGAACAAACCCGAGGAGTTAGAGAAAACCACCGAACGCTTCGCCCAGGCACGCAAGCGGCTCCTGGCCGAAGGCGGCGGGATCGTGAGTATTGTCTATCACCCCTGCGAGTGGGTGCATCGGGAATTTTGGGATGGGGTCAATTTTGCCAAAGGGGCCAATCCGCCGCCCGAGAAATGGGTCCAACCGGCTCAAAAAAGTGAAGATCAGACTCGAATGAGCAAGCGCATCTTTAGCGATTATGTCCAATTTATGAAACGCTTCAAAGATGTCGAATTCATCACTGCTTCCCAGGCTGCCCGACTCTACACCGACCGCGCGATCGGCCGAACCTTCCAAGCTGCCGACCTTCGAGCGATTGCCGCAAAAGTAGCCGACGGGCTGACCTACCAGTCCTACACCGACTACACCTTATCGCCAGCTGAAATCTTTGAACTGCTCAATCGGTATATTGCCGGTGAGAAAACCCCCACACTGAGCGATTCGCCGCTGGGGCCGACGAGCCGAGTGATCGCCCTCCGCGAGCCGATAACCACCGATGCCAGCCAACTCAAGCGCACCGCCCAGGATGTGGCCGATTACATGAAGAAAACCCATCGGGTACCAGGCACGATCTGGTTAGGCAGTGTGGGGGTTCCCCCCGAGGCGTATCTGAAGGCCCTCGCCAAGGTAGCCCTGGAGATGCTCGACGGCCAGCCTATTCCTGGCAGCATACGTTTCATCGAGGCCAAACTTGATAATGAAAAATACGTTGCCAACGATGATCCAAAACTTTGGGGGTGGGTCATCTTCCCGCCTGGCTTCCGAGCCCCTGCCCTGATGGAGTTAGCCAAACGCCAAGCCTGGACGGTCAAACCAGCCCTGTTACGCCCCTAAACCCTGTAATCGCGCGACGAACGCGGCATGTTCGGCGGAGGCCAGACCTTGTTGCAGCGTTGCCAGCACCTGAGCCACATTCAGGGCAAAAAACGCTCGCGTGTCCAGCCACAACCCCGGAAACACTTCGCTTCGCACAATGCCGGCCTCGTCGGCAGGCAACAGTTCATACGTCCCGTTTCGCAAAGCGTGCCATTCAGCACGTTGTTCCTCCATGAGCAACAGCACATACTCTTGTACGCCATTGCGTTCGTAGTTGCGTCGCTTCGCTCCTCGGTCGATGGCCCCACTGCTGGCGGCAATCTCGGCCAGTAGCTCTGGGCTGCCGCAGACGTAGTCTTCGCTGTCGATCTCGGCAGTGCCGCCGTGAGTACGCATGAGCAAGCCATCGGGTTGAGGTTCGTTGGCCTCGTCCAAACGTGTTGTTGGCTCACACGCCGCGAGCGTGCCAGGGGTTTGGCTGTAGTAGACACCTAGCCAAGTGCCTAAGACGAGGTGTGGGGTGGCGTGGCTGAGGATGCGAACGGGAGAGGGCATGTGAACGACTCCATCAATCAGTTCGGCTTTTTTCACCTGGGGCATGGCTTGATAGCGTCGCTCGAACTCCTCCCGGCTTAGCCGTTCCCCCTCACGCAATGGCGCAATCGTCTGCACAGGCTGGTTCATCATTGGCTTCTCCTCTCTGAGTTTATGCTACCGCAGGAGATGGCTTGGCTGCTAGCTCGGTTGGTGGCGGTATGAAGGCAAAACGGACGACACCGTGAAGACGGGCCGTCCGCTTACAGAAACGCGAGAAGAAGTTTACGCTAGCTTACTAGAAATATTTACGTAGGTATGCACATGATCCAACACGCGGTAGTTCCAGACAAAGCCCGGTCCTTCCAGACGCCAGAAGCTCCAGGCGTCCTTCTCCTTCTTGCCGCTCTTCGGCTTGGTATCGGCATAGAAGGCCAGATGGATCTTCTCCATGCCGCCAGTCTTTTCGATCACTTGCATCACTTCGTCGGCATCTTCCTTGCGGAACGGCGACAGCACTTCACGCATCACCTGGGCTACAAGTGCTTGTTGGTCTTTACTGAGGTCTTTGTAAAGAATGCCGGGGCGTTCTTCGGCTTTCTTGCGGAACCGCACCGAGGCAGCCCCTTCTCCTGGACTCCCGACAACCACCGCCTTCTCCCGCTGTTTGCCATCCAGGGCGTCGAACACGCTCAGCACGGCTTTGGTCTGCGGGAAGAACACGTTCGACGGATCATAGCCGTAGGGCGTATGCCCGTAGTAAATAGGACCACCGAAGGCAATGCCGTCGGAAAAGTTGCCATCGCAGCGGATGGTTAGGTGGTGGCCGGAGAAGAGAAATGCCCAAGGCTCCTTGCCGGTTGGATCGCCAAACAACGTCGCGCCGCAGCGCTCAAAGCTCTTGCTTGCATCCCAGGTACCGCCACGACTGAGCAACCGGTAGCCCTCCTCGCCCGAGGCCATGGCCCGAACGATGCGGTTGACCAACTCAATCTGGGCTTTGCTCAGTACCTCTTCCATCCGCACGTTGCCGTAGGGCGCATTGTACATGCCCAGACGACCGGGGGTACCTTTGCCGTCTTTATTGACGCCGTGATTGTACGGCAGCACCAGACGCTTCTTCTGCTCGTCTCTGAGGGTACTGAACAGTTCACGCACCACCTCCTCAGCCGGACGTGGCTTCTTGGCCGACGGGGGGGCCGAGGCCGCCTTGAGCAGCGGACTAGCGGTCGCCACCGCAGCAGCCGTGGCTACACCAGTGCCGGCCAAACGGAGAAAATCGCGACGATCCAGAGCCGGGGGAGGTGGGAAATCAAAGACTCCTTCGCATTCCGGGCAGAGACGGCTTTCAAGTTCGGCCATTGGTTGGCCTCCTGGAGGGAGAGAAGAGAAAAGAAGTGGCGACGCACCGTTCATAATGGCACGTCGCTGGTTTTGGGGCAAGGAGCAAAAGGAGAATTAGTTCCGGCCGGGCACGCCCTTGAGTTCTTCAGGCGGGCGTGTGACCTTGGGAATCTTGAAGGCAGGCAATTCATTGATGCCGGTCTTGATGTTCACCGTCAGTTGCGACCGAGTAGCGTCATACCAACCTAAAAAGCGGTCTTGCGATGCCCCCTCGGCTTCTTCGGCAGCGTTTTCATCCGGCCAGAGAAGAACCACCTGATAGCCCCCTTCGGCCGCCCCATCGAAGTCGCCGTAGGTGGTCAGGCGAAACCGGCCCAGCTCATCGGTGATCCCATAAGGGTTTTGTGGTACCTGCGGGACTATGGGCGCGGAAGTCGGCAGCAAGAAGACCTGCACTCCCTTGGCCGGCTTGCCGTCGTAGATCACGCTGCCGGAAGTTGGATAGGTGGGAACCGGAGCCGAGTTGCCGCAGCCTATCGCGCCTAGAAGGAACACAGATGCTAACAGCCCCAAACTGCACGGCTGCTTAGTTTTCATTCGGCAAATCCTCACCAATACGCGTGATGAGCTTGACAAACTCGCGTATGTTCATAGAAGCCGAGATAAAGCGAACCGAACCGTCGGCCATAACGTGGTTGGCTCCGCCAGTGTGGAAGGCATAGTTTTCGTTGTTGTTGGTACAGTTGGTATGGCATGGCCCAGGACTGGTCAGGCCATCTGTAGTGAACCCGTGGACGATATATTCGTTGTCATGATCGGCCCAGCCACCATCGTTCTGACCTAGCGGAGTGAGGAGCCGGCCGCGGCGATGGGATTTCTGACGTTGGGCCGTCGCTTTCTGAACAACATCC
>JBDNDE010000268.1:0-6601 GCA_046719305.1 Gemmataceae bacterium
TCTTGCAACCGAGCCATAGAGTCGTGTGACGCAACCATCAACCCGATCGACTTGGCCAACACTACGGATCCAAACGAGGCGCCCCTTGGCGGTGCGTAATTCGAGTTCGACCTCAAATGGGTCGCCGGTTTCAAGCGAGTGCTGAACCATGCTGAGCAGGTAGTTCTGTGTTTGAGAATCATAAAAGGACAATACGCGTTCATAGGTCGGGATGAAGGTTTCGGGGTCGACCTCATGTAAACGGTAAACCTCATCACTCCAGTAAACTTGCTGGGAAGGCAGCACCATCTCCCAGCCGCCGATCCGCGCGGTCCGTTCGGTCTGGATCATCAACCGTTGCATCCGCTCCGTTTCCGTTACGTCCCGGAAGATCCAGATTTCCTTGTCCCCTTCGCTATAGGCCGCGAACTCGACACGCCGCGGCTCGCCCTTTTTCGTGTACAGGGTTACGATTCGTGGCTGAGGAAACCCAGCAAGTCGGTCGGCCAAATACAGCTGATAAATCGACTGCCATTCCTCTCGGTATAAGATTTGAAACCACTGCTGGACGCTCTGTAACTCGGTTCGCTGATAGCCGGTAATCCGCTCCGAGGCCCGATTGGCGATTAAGTTCGTTCCGTCACAAAACACCGCTCCCAGCGGCAGATTCTCGACCATTCGCCGCATCTGCTGTTCGCTGGCTCGCAGGGTTAGTTCCGCTTGGCGTTGCAGGGTTACGTCGCGTTGGATGCAGACGAAATGACTGAACTCCTGCTCTGGGTCCGCTGCTACGGGCATCAACTGCATCTGCACGAAAAACGGCGAGCCATCTTTTCGGTAATTGACTAACTCCTCGGTGATTGGTCGGTACTCTTGAATCGCCTGACGGATGCGATCCAACGCAGCCCGGTCGGTCAATGGTCCTTGAAAAATGCGCGGGGTCGCTCCGATCAGTTCCTCTCGGGTATACCCGCTGATCTGGGTCACAGCCGCGTTGACAAAAACAATACGCGGGCCAGGAGGATCCACCGGCCGAGCCTCAGTGACGATCATCGCGTCCAGCGCGTTACGGACCAATTCCTCCAACATGCTAAAGGTTGGACGTAGAGGCGCCGAACGCGATGGATTCGATTCGGGCAGCATCGTCGGGATTGCCTTGTATTCAGAAAGAAACCGAGGAGGAATAGTTCACTTTACCATCATTCTCATTTTTGGTCAAATGGTCTGGGATGGTGCTTCCCTAGGTATCGACAGCCCTTGGTCCGTTCATTTACGGTGTCAGAACTGCTCTTGGCAAAAGGCCAACAAACCTTGAGAGGACATACAACACCCGGTTCCCTCTAGGCCGTGTCGCCTTGCTTCGCTGGAGGAATAGTCTCTTTTGTGGTTTGGATGGGTTGTGGCTACAGAAAGCGATCAGCCGCCTAGCTCCTTAGCCTGCAAGAGTTCCGTCTTGCCACCGCGTCCGACGGCGTATTTGAAATCGGTCCCCTTGGTGGCGGCGGCCCCGATGCGGCCTTTGGGGTCCAGAGCCAAGAATGCCACCCGGGCGGGATGGACGCCCCGACGCGCCGCGGCAGCATTCACTCGTTGGACGGCTATTTCACAGGCGGCTTGGGGAACTTTACCAGTTCGCATGGCCTCGACGATGAGCAAGCTGGCTCCCACGCGGATAATCTCCTCGCCGACACCGGTACCGCCGGCTGCTCCCGCTTCGTTATCGACATACAAGCCAGCCCCGATGAGAGGCGAATCGCCGACCCGGCCGGGCAGCTTGTGGGCTAGCCCCGAAGTAGTGCAGACGCCGCCCAAGTTGCCGGACTTGTCTAACGCTAACACGGTGACGGTGTCGTGTGAGTCTGAGGGAAAGGTGCCGGCCGGGGCCAGATCCAGGCTCGCGTCGTTGGGTGTGGACTTCTCTGGGGGCTTGGGCCGGCTTTTATACCACTGGGCGACCGATTCGGGCGTGAGCAGTGTCTCTAGCGGGAAGCCCTCCTGAACCGCGAAGAGTCGCGCCCCTTCGCCCACCAGCAGCACATGCGGCGTTTTTTCCATCACTCGCCGGGCCAAAGCCGCCACGTGGCGGATATTCTCCACCCCAGCCACCCCACCACAGGCCAAGGTTTTCCCGTCCATGACACAGGCATCGAGCGATACAGTGCCGATGCGATTGGCTAAGCCGCCCAAGCCGACTGAGTTGACCGCCGCGTCGTCCTCTACCGCTTGGGCACCAGCCAGTGCCGCATCCAGGGCGGGCTTGCCGGCCTGCAACAGCGGCAGGGCGGTTTTGGTGGCGGTTTGGCCGAACGGCCAGGTAGCGACAACAACGGGTTCGATCATGGTAACTCACTCACATACGAAGAGACGGCAGCGGACTCCGAAGATTGGTCTACGGAGGAGTTGCCTAGGTAAACAGGGAGCAATCCGCCAAGGGAACAGGCTCGTCGGAAGAAGGGATGTTTTACCAGCAGTCGCCCTCTCCCATCAGGTGGAGTCTTCTGATGCGTTTGCTTACCATAGGGCTGTTGCTCGTCAGTGCGTTGATGGTTCGGGCCTATCCGGAGCCGCAGCCGGAACCCAAAGAGGTGCCGCCCCCCAAGGCGGATATACGCGGCAACGTCGAGATGCTTACCGTTCTGAAAGGCCGAGGCGTCCTAGGTAGCCTACGTATCGTTGGCAGCAAGGAAAAAGACACCCAGTATGACCAGGCAGTTGTTCGTGTGCCGTCCACGGCCAAAATTTATCTCTGGAAGGACGGCAAAAAAGTCGAAGCCAAGTTCGCCGATCTCAAAAAAGGTGATACCGTGCAAGCGATTTTCACTGGTCCGGTGGCCGAGTCTTACCCCGTGCAAGCGACGGCAGGCGAAGTGCTAATCCTGCCGACGAAGAGGTAAGGAAGCGAATCGCCTGGGGCATGAAAGGCCCAGGCGATGCTCGTTCAAAACTACGAGAGCGATTACGGTCGGCTGACAGCTGCCAACTCGATACTAAAGAGTTGGGTAGCAGTCAGCACATGGGCCAGACTACCGCGAACTGCCAGATCGACAACTGGCTCGCCCAATGGGGTTTGGCCCAAGGTCAGTCCCTCGGGCGAGAAGTACTGCACGCCGTCGGCGGTGCCCACGACCAGCACTTCGCGGTCATCCACGGCTAAGGTGGTGATCGCGGCCTGGAAGTTCCAGAGTCTCTGGGGAGGGGCCACCTGGCCGGGCTCGATCACGAGGGCCCGCCACAGTTCTTTTCCGGCGACTAAGTAGAGATGGTTGCCCTCGTGGTTCAGGGCGACAGCCTGGACGGCGAGTTTGCCAAGTGGAACCGAGGAGATAAGATTGGCAGCATTTTGGTACTTCAGCTTTCCATCGCCTTGAACGATGTACATGCCACGATGTTTATCGGAAGCTAAACGGGACGGCTGGTGTAAAGAGCTAGGAGGGGCGGCAGGCATGCTGCGGACTTGGGTTTTCAAATCCACGCGGTGCAAAGCCGGGCTGTGTTCCAAGGCCAACCACACCGCCCCACGCCGGTCCAGCGACAGATCCCGTATTGGGGCCACGGCGTAGTACCACTCGCTAAGCGCTCCCTGAGGCGGTAAACGGAGGATCCGCTCTCGTTCTGCTACGAGGACGGTGCCAACTTCATCCACTACGACGCTCCGAGCGTCTTTTAGCCCCCGGAGACGGACCTGGGCCGACACCTCGCGATTCAGAAAATGTTTCTTCCAATCTTCGGCACGGGGTCCAGCGTCCTCTTTGGTGAGAAAGCGTAAGGCATGAATAATGGCTGGCTCGTTGCTGCGAGTCAGCTGACCCTCGAGGACACGCTGTTTCTCCTCTGGAGTCACTGGACGCTCACGGGTGAGAAAATCGAAACGCTGCTGCTCTGGCCACTTGCCCGGATCGGACACGATTTGCGGCAGTGAGAAATCCTGACGCAAGTAAGTAACGCGTGCGGTGACCAACAACGCCTGTGGCGCATAATATTGTGGCCCAGAGGGCAGAGCCGTATCGGTGGTGGGCACATTGCCACGCACCAGATCGTCCCGATGAAACGAGGGGGGATGGCACAACAGACAACCGCGGAAGTGGTTGATCCGTACCATCTCTCGCACCCATAGGCCTTTTCGACCCGGTTTCTTGTAGGGGGCGGCCGGATCCGGATGATCCAGCATCTGCAATAGCCCCGGTATCACCTCCTTTCGCTGCAACGCAGCCAATGCCTCGGCCGCATGCAGGGTGATCGGCTGCCAAGGATAACGCAGGGCAGCCATCAACACGCCCAAGTACTCTTCGGAGGGGCGTTTGGCCAGTGCTTGGACTGCTTGTAAGCGACGTTCGGGGTCGAGATCAAAGCAGGCCCGCTGGGCCAGTGCTACCGTTGCTCGCGGCGAGGGAATTCGGGACAACGCCTCGATGAGGATCTTTCGTCTCTGGGTGTTCTCAGCCATGAGCATCTGTACCAGCACCGGGACTGATTCGCTGGCCAACCACTGCTTGGACGAGCTACCGCGAAAGAGCGAATCCGAAAGAGCCGAGGTCGAGTCGAAGGGATCGTTGGTGGTGCGAAGGCTGCTAGAGGGGTTTAGAGAGCGATTGAGCAGTTCGCGCAACATCACGGACTTTTCTTGCAGATGGATGGCGTCGGGTTCGGACAGTTTGCACGCTTCGCCGCGAAGCGGGTTCAACCCAACTTGTTCCAACAGAGGGGGGGGCTCCGTCAGACTGCGAGGAATCGCCCCTTGTCGGGCCGCTTGCTGGGCCTGGGCTACGGTGAACGAGGTGTACAGCGAGATTTCCGGGATGCTTCGGAGCTGACGCATCAGTGCTTGCTCGTCGAGCTTTTGGACTCGGGGTATGCGGATCGCCTCGGGTCGAAGTGGACGCGCGGGCGGCACCCAATCAGGCAAGACCGGTAGGGCGGCTCGCCTAGGCATTTCGACCGGCGGTAGTTGTGGCGCGGGCGTAGGATGCGGCGGGATTAACGCCACGATGTCGCCGTACTCCTCTTCGGCAACGCAGTGCTGTCGGTCCGGGGATGTCTCTCTGTCCGTGTGGGGTCGGGGGGAAGTCTGATCTTGCGTGAGGCTTGCCCCTGCTGACGGTTCGAGGCTTGCCGACGAGAGAATTGCTGGGGACACTATCCCTTCCAAAGCCAATTCTGCAGCGGGGGTCTGCGCCCTTTCGCGTGGCGGTAGCAACCGGATGATGCTGGCGATGAGTAGGACGGAAGCCACCAAGGTGAGTGTGGCCGCACGGATCACGCGTGAGACGAGCATAAGAAGTGTCCTCCAGAAGTGTCAACACTTATGCTAGTCTAGTTACGTGATCCCGTCAAGTATGTGTTATACAGAGCAAAATTTGCCAGAACGACCCAAACTCCTGTATAGGATGTCCGACGCTCAAGACACCGTGGCCACGATCGCATCGGCACCCAAGCGGGCGCAAAACTCGCCGAAGCTCTCGCGGGGCTGACGTTCTGCCTTGAAACGTCGCAGCAGCGGTTCGAGCGTCTGGACTATCTCACTACGCGGTACCAGGTCACGCAGCTTGAAATTCAGCCGGTCGCCTTGAATTCGGCCACCCACATACACCACATACTTTTCCCCGGAGCGGCCAACAATCCCGATGTCGCTCTGGTAGGGTCGCACGCACCCGTTGGGGCAGCCAGTGACCCGGAGGCCGAGTATCTCGTCGGCGAGGCCTAGGTCGTGCAACTTGGCTTCCAGCTGATCCAGCAGGCCAGGCAGCATCCGTTCCGATTCGCTGATCGCCAAGCCGCAAGTCGGGATGGCCGGGCACGCCATGCTGTGCTGACGAAGTTTACTGACCTGACGCGGTACGCCGTGTTGCTCCAGAAGCCGCTCCACTTCGGCGATGTCACTCAGGCTAAGGCCAATCAGCAGCACGTCTTGCATCGGCGTAAGACGCATCGGCATGCCAAATCGTTGTGCAATCGTTCGCAGAGCGGTCCGCAACCGCATCGACGCTTCATCCTTGACGCGGCCATTTTCCACGCGTAAGCCATAGAACCAGCGGCCTTGGCCCATGGGATGGGCACCGAGGTGTAGGTCGAAGCCGGTCACCGGCAACTGTTTGGGCGGGGTAAGTGGCCCGGCATAATCTCGGGCCAGCACCTCGCGGAACTTCTCGACACCCCAATCGTGGACCACATACTTGATGCGGGCACGCTTACGGTCGGCTCGGTTGCCGTGGTCCCGGAACAGTTTCACCACCGCTTCACTCATCGCGACCGCTTGCTCCGGACGTACATAACAGATGTACTTGGCTAGATGAGGAAAGGTATCCGGCTTGCTATGGGTCATCCCCATTCCGCCACCCACTAGCACGTCGTAACCGACCACTTGCCCCCCTTGCACATCGGCCAGGAAAGCCAAATCCTGTGCGAAGACATCGACACAATTGTCCTCGGGTAGGCCGATGCCGATCTTAAACTTACGGGGCAGGTAGACTTTGCCGTAGATCGGTTCTTCTTCTTGGCCAGAATCTGGAAGCGGTTTGCTGTCGAGCCAGATTTCGTGATAAGCGCGGCTGCGCGGAGTGAGGTGCTCGGCGATGGCTTGGGCAAGTTGCTGCATAGAGTCACGCGGCCCAGGAAGGGGAGATCG
>JBDNDE010000269.1:0-6552 GCA_046719305.1 Gemmataceae bacterium
AGAGTCGGCGGCGGGATGGCTTTCGACAGCGCCACGAGACGCTGCCCCGCCGACGCAAAACCGCCATTGTTGCCGTACGTGTGAAAGCTCCTTCGATTGCTACTCATGAACCTGGGAGGAGGTCACGGGATCGCCCTGAGTGTTCCTACGATTCCTTCAGAGTAGGCGCTGGTTCGGTACAAGTCCAGAGCTACGACAGCGTGAGGGACGATCGTTGCTCCCTAGGAACCGGTGCACCTGTTGAGCGGACGGCGATGGTATCTGTTGAGTGACACGAATTGAGTGACACGAACGGCCAACGGCGGTGGCGTCCGTATCAGGGCAAAGGAAAATTGGAAAATTCTCCGCAACAGCTTGGGTTGTCCCGCTAGCAGAGCAACTTAAGATAAGAAGCGTTTTCGCCGTTAAGAGATGGCTCCAGGCACACGCTCGGGAGCAACGGCCCACCTTCCAGCATGCGGAATCCAAAGAGGCCAGCTTCCCCCTGCAGACGAGAAGCCGGCCCCTTGGAGCAGTACCGACCCGAACGCCTTCACGGTATGCCGCGATGGCCTGTAGCGTTTCTTTCTGCGTTTATTTCTCAGCCTGTACCGTGATCTTCTTCGGCTGGACCTCCGGCTTTTTCGGGATCGTCACGGTCAAAACGCCTTGATGGCTCTTGGCCTGGATGTGTTCGGCATCAATGCCACGCGGCAGGGCGATTTCCCGATGGAATTGGCCCTCGAAGCGTTCTAGCCGGTGGTAATTTTTGTTCTTCTCTTCGCGTTCTTCTTTCTTGTGACCGCGGAGAACCAATACGTTGTCCACGATCGAAACCTCGACATCCTTCACATCGACGCCGGGCAAATCGGCTTTGATCACAAACTGCTTGTCATCCTCTTCGACATCCACACGCGGAGCCCAAACGGCCAAGCTGTTGCTGCTGCTCTCGGTGTCGCCAAAGAAGCGTTGCATCAGTTGATCCATCTCGCGTTGGAACTGTTGGAACGGCTCCATCAGTCCACCGCCACTACGTCGCCAGGGAATCAGGTTCATGAGTCACCTCCTTAGGAAATCTAATGGGGGTCATTCCCATGTTTGACTCGGAACACCTCGTACCAAACACACCGCAAAACTAGAGTCTCTACACCGTGCGAGGGAGGTGTTCGTTTTCGAGATCCACTAAAGCGATCAGCATAGAAATTCTATCTCCTGCTAGATTCCAGACAAGGGGCAACTCCGCATCGCGACGGCCTCCGTCTTCGCCGCGTTTGGAACGGCCGAACTAGTTGATGCTCCCGAGGGTTCCGGCGGTTAGCCGACCAACCGTTGGCCGGCTACCCAGACCTCTAAAAGGCGCAACTCATGGTCCAAAATTAACACGTCGGCTCGCTTGCCCTGTTCCAGACTGCCGCGTTGGCTATCCAAGCCGGCAATGCGGGCGGGGGTTAAACTGGCCAGACGAATCAGTTCGGGCA
The DNA here is from genome assembly GCA_046719305.1 of Gemmataceae bacterium. Lineage (GTDB taxonomy): Bacteria > Planctomycetota > Planctomycetia > Gemmatales > Gemmataceae > RGDT01. The sequence goes on from JBDNDE010000269.1 coordinate 1,458, forward strand.
ATGGGGCATCGGTCGCTTCACGCATGGTTCGTACCGCGTGATCCAGTCCCATCACCCCGCTAGCCAACGCCGTCCCGTCGGGCATCAAACCCACCCCATCGCGACGTACGATCGGCTCGCCGCCCTCACACGGGCCGAACAGATAGTCGCCGTCGGGCATGTCTAGCGCCCGGTTGGCATCGGTCACCAACGCTAACCGATCCGGCCCTTTGAGCTTGTAGGCCAGGCGTAATAACTCTGGGGCCAAATGTTTGCCGTCGGCGATGACCTCGGTCGTGAGTGCATCAAAAAATAACGTCGCCTCCAGCAATCCGCCACGCATCGGGTAGGTTTGTGTTTGCCGCAGCCGAGCGCGATCGGACATCGCACAAAACAGATGATCGACATGCCGCGCTCCCCAGGCCATGGCCGCCTCCACCTGTGGCCAGGTTGCATGACTGTGGCCAAGATTCAACCGGATGCCGACTGCCGCACATGCCCGCGCAAACGCCTCGGCCTGGGGCAGTTCGGGGGCGATTGTTGCCGTGCAAATCACATCGGCATATGTCAAATACTGCTCATATTCTATATTCCATGGCGCTCGCAGCGGACCAGCCGGATGACAGCCCCGAGCCTTCTCGGCGAAGTAGGGGCCGTACAAATGGGCACCGCAGACAACCGCTCCCCCCGTGGATTGATCCATCATCGCACGGCACGTCTGTAAAAAGCGTAGAATCTGCTCGTGTGTACCTACTGTTGAAGTCGCCAACACAGCAGTCGTCCCGTGGCGGGCATGAGCGCGACACACCGTGACAAACGCCTCGGGCGTGCCATCCATAAAATCGGCCCCCTCGCCGCCATGCACATGTAAATCAATGAAGCCCGGCGCAAGATATGGCCCCTGGAGAGCACCGGGATGAATGGCAACAATGCTCCCGTCGCAGATTTCCAGGGTGCCGCCTACGATGCGGTCGGGCAAAATCAGTTTCCCGGAAAGGGCGACCTGCATCACGCCAGTCCTTTTTGCCACCATTCTTGACAGCGGCGCACAGTGTTGAAATAAACCGTCACCGATTCGGTGATGTCTTTGCCATAGCCGCCGGCCATCATCACGACCAGGGGAACGCGGAACTGGGCGCAGAGGTCCAGCACCAGTTGGGTGCGGCGGTCCAGACCGGCCGTGGTCACTTTCATTCGGCCCAGGCGGTCGTTTTCGTGGGGATCGGCACCAGCGAGATAGAAAGCCAGATCGGCCCCAGCCCGATACAGGGCCTCCCAGGTGCCCTCTTCTACAGCCCGTAGATAGTCACTATCGCCGGTGCCATCGGGTAAACCGATGTCCAAGTCACTGGGTTCCTTGCGCAGAGGGAAATTCTTTTCACCGTGAATCGAGAAGGTGAACACGCTCTTATCGTCGCGAAAGATAGCAGCTGTGCCGTTGCCTTGATGCACATCCAAATCGAGGATGACGGCCCGGTCGATCCGGCCCTCGGCTTGCATGGCGCGAGCGGCGACAGCAGCATCGTTGAAGAGACAAAAGCCCTCGCCGACATCGGTAAAGGCATGATGCGTACCCCCAGCCAGATTGACAGCGATCCCCTCCTGCAAGGCATAGCGAGCCGCCGCTACGGTTGCTCCGGTGGTACGTCGCGAACGCTGGACCAGTTGCAGCGAATAGGGAAAGCCGATCCGGCGAATCTCGGCCTGGCTGAGCCGACCGTGAAAGAGTTTGTCGAGATATTCCGGAGTATGAACGCGCACCAGATCGGCATATGCCGCTTCGGGAGCTACCAGGAGTTGCTCCGGGGTGAATAAACCGCTGTCATCCACCCGTTGCCTCAGCAGACGATACTTGGCCACGGGAAAGCGATGATCCGGAGGAAGCGGCAATTCAAATTGATCAGAGACAAACACCTTCATGCGATGACCTACAGGGATGCGATGCCCCACAGGAGCACACGGGGATATTGTAGCGAGCCGCCGCGGGATCAAACCCGCAAACCTGGGGGATGCATCGACTGTTACCCCCTAAGCTACTTTCAAGCTGCTTTGTCGGGGGAGCAGCCGCAGCCGCTCAATCGTCGACGCACGTGTTCGGAGGGGAGTTTTTGGAAGCACTTTCTGGGGCCGACCACATGGCGTCCCGTTGACACACTGGGGCGGTATACCCTAGTCTAGAGGTCGCGTTTTTCTCGTCGCCGTCTGCTTGGTATGGTTGAGGTTGCCTCCGTGTCGATCCGCCCGGTGATTGGTGTTGCGACGCAGACTTTAGCTGCCATTCCGGGGAAATTGCCCGATTGCTGGGTCATGGGTCAAACCTACGTCCGGGTGCTGGCCCAGCTGGGAGCCTACCCACTGCTGGTGCCCTTGCTGCCTCAGGACGAGGCCACGCTAGACGGCATCTATCGGCTGCTCGATGGGGTGTTTTTGACCGGGGGCGTCGACATGGACCCGGCGAGCTACGGCGAAGTTCGCCATGAGCGCTGCGATGTCCCTGATCCGGCCCGCGATTGGACCGAGATGCAACTGATTCGCTGGGCGCTGCGCGATGGCAAACCGATTCTGGGCGTCTGTCGGGGGGTTCAGGTGATTAACGTTACCTGTGGCGGCTCGCTGTATCAGCACCTACCCGAGATGTTGCCGACACTCAAGCATGATTATTTTCCCCATCCCAGCAACTCCTTTTCACGCGATTATCTTGCCCACGAGGTCCGTATCGAGCCGGGTACCTTCACCTCGCAACTGCTCGGCAGCGAATCACTCGCGGTCAACAGCATGCACCACCAGGGCATCAAAAAAATAGCTCAAGGCCTACGGCCGACAGCCTATGCTCCTGACGGGTTGATCGAAGGACTGGAAGGGCCACGCGGCTTTGTCGTGGGAGTGCAATGGCATCCCGAAGAATTAGTCGAAAACTATGAAACGCATCGACGCCTTTTCGGCGCGTTTTTAGATGCATCGGGTGGGTACAAAAGTGCCGCGGCGCACTAAGCTAATGCTATCGGCCCGACTCGCGCGGCCAGCCTCCTGGGACGCTCACCGAATATGCACCGAAGCTATCATCGCTGGCACAGTCCCGCTCTGGGCCGAGATATGGAATTGCTGGTGTTCGGCCATGCCGGCGCACGGGTGCTAGGGTTTCCGGCCTCGATGCACCCGTTTTACGATTGGGAGAATCGTGGGTTGGTCGCGGCGTTGGCCAGTCGGCTGGAAGCAGGGCACTTTCAACTGTTCTGTATGGATCAGGTCGATCGCGAGAGTTGGTACGGCTGGCATCTGCATCCGGGGCAGCGAGCCTACCGTTACACGCAATACTTGCGGTATCTGGTCGAGGAGTTGATTCCCTTCACGCAGAGCGTCAACCCGCACCCCTACCTGATCGCCACCGGACCGAGCTTCGGGGCGTATCACGCCTTGACGCTGGCGTTGAAGCATCCTGGTTTGGTCCACCGCGCTCTGGGCATGAGCGGCCTGTACGATATAACACGCTTCACTGGCGGGTATCACGATGCCAACGTGTACTTCCATAACCCGTTGGAATTTCTCGCGAATGAACACGACCCCGGTCGTCTGGAGGCCTTGCGACGCTTGGACGTAATTCTAGCAGTAGGCCGGGACGATCCCTTGCTGGGGCAGAATCAACATCTGTCGCATCTACTCAGCAGCAAAGGGATCTGGCATGCCTTGCGGATTTGGGATGGCTTTGCTCACGATTGGCCAGTATGGGCACAGATGTTGCCTTTGTACTTGGGCGGGGCCGCCTGAGGAGAGGACCAGATGTCCTGGACGGAAGAGAATTTCGGCAACGAGGGGGCACGGCAGTTCCTGCAGATGCAGGTGACCCGGCTGATGACCACCATCCACGACATTATCCACAGTCCCGAACGCATTGCCCCGGATGATGACGGCGAAAGCATGCTTATGCCCTGTATCGAGGTTCTGGCGATGCTCTGCGAACGCTATGATATCGCCCCCCCCAAACTCGATGTCATACAACACTGGCACCGGAGCTACTTAGCCGCCTTCGACCGGGGCTTCGACGACATGAACCCACCGCCCGGTCTGAAAGCACGCCGCCGCCGCGTCATCGACAACACCTTTCACTGGTTGGAAAGTCTCTCAGAAAGCTATCATGCGGAGTAAGTCGTTATGCCGGTGCGGAAGGTCGGACTGTTGGTCGGTCGCGAGTGGTCCTGGCCGCCACGCTTTCTCGAAGAGGTCAATCGCCGCCATCAAGGCGTGGTGGCTGAGTTTGTCAAACTGGGCGGCACCCGGATGGACCAGACCATCGAGTATAGCGTGATCATCGACCGCATCTCGCACGAGGTGCCCTACTATCGCTCCTTTCTCAAACATGCCGTCCTGGAAGGTGTCTGCGTAATCAACAACCCTTTTATGTGGACCGCCGACGATAAATTCTTCGAGGCCAGCCTGGCCACACGCCTGGGGGTGGCCCACCCCAAGACCGTGGCGCTGCCCAACAAAGACTATGTTCCCGGCATCGTTCACAACGAGAGCTTGCGCAACCTGCACTATCCCCTGGATTGGGACGCCCTGTTGCATTACATCGGCCTTCCCTGCGTTCTCAAGGACGCCCATGGCGGCGGCTGGCGCAATGTAGCCGTCTGCCAAACCAAGGAAGAATTATTACAAGCATATGATAACTCCGGCTTGCTGACGATGATATTGCAGGAGTACATCGATTTCCAGCCAGAGGGCTATTTCCGCTGCTTGTCTCTGGGCCGCGAAGACGTTCTGGTCATGAAATACGACCCCCGGCATCGACGCTATCTCACCGAGGACGACCACGTTGGCACTCCCCTGGGCCAGCGCATTGTCCGTGACACGCTCAAACTCATGAATGCCCTGGGCTACGACATGTGTTCGGCCGAATGGGCCATCCGCGGCGGTGTGCCCTACGCGATCGACTTTATGAACCCCGCCCCGGATATGGACATTCACTCGCTGACCCCCAAATACTTCGAGTGGGCTGTCACCCACATGGCCGACTTGGCCATCAAGCGATCGCTGCACCCACGGTGTACTCTGAGTGAAATGCGCTGGAGCCAGCTCTTCTAGGCGATGGGGCGAGGCGGTGGAGTCACTGGTTGCCAAC
>JBDNDE010000027.1:0-23042 GCA_046719305.1 Gemmataceae bacterium
ATCTACGACTTTGTAAACACTGGCCATGGTTTCGGGGACCAGGGTCAGCGCCTCGGGGGTTGGTTTGACCTCCGAGAGGTTCACGATCTTGAGATTGTGTTGCTCCGCCAAGGCACTGAGCAGCTGGTCTTCGTTGATCAGCCCTTTTTGGATGGCCATCTCACCGGTGCGGATACCATGGTTCTTGGCATCGTCGAGCAATTCCCAGAGTTGATCCTCGTCGATGTAACCCAAGTCCACGAGAATCTGACCGATCTTACGTCGTCCACCGGATTCTCGACTCGGTCTTTTCGCCTCGGGCTTCTTAGCAGCCAGTTGTCCCGGTTTGGTTGGTTGCCCTGGTTTGGCCGATTGCCCGGCAGCAGATTGGCCAGCCGGCTTAGTAGGAGCTTGGCCTACAGGTTTGGCTGCGCTGGGTGCCGAAGTAGGGGGCCGACCCGGCTGACCCGGCTGACCCGGGGCTGTTGGCTTGGGCTGATTCTGGGCCGCGCCAGAAGTCACGGGGCGTTGCGGTTGCCCGGTCGCGCCTGGGGGAGTTGGCTTATGCGGATCGTTGGGCGGTGTCGGTATGGCCATGAATGTTCACCTAATCCGAGTAGAAGGTTCGAAGGAAGAGCCTGAGGGTCGTTAGCGTTTCCGGAAAGACGTGGGCCGACGGGGGGGGCGATCGTCATCCTCATCGTCGTCGAAATCGTCCTCGTCGTCATAATCCTCTTCTTCGTCCTCATCTTCCTCCGCTTCGCCAGCTTCATAGGCGGCCATCTTGGCAGCCAATTCAGCGGGCTTGTTGGCCCGCATGAGACATTCTTCTTTGTCGCAGAGTTGTTCTTTCCAGTGCTTGAACAGATGCTCGTCGAGCAAGAACATCCCATGCTTTCGTCCAGTCTGAATGCTGGAGTCGATCCGATAGGTTTTGTTCTCACGAATCAGGTTCTGAATAGCTGGTGTCACCACCATCATCTCGTAAGCCGCGATAAGTCCCTCAGGCTTTCTCGGCATTAATGCCTGCGATAGTACGCCGATCAATGCTGTGGAAAGCTGAGTCCGAATCTGATCCTGCTGCTCTTTGGGAAACACGTCGATGATACGGTTGACGGTGCTGGCCGCTCCCGAGGTATGCAACGTACCGAACACGACGTGGCCGGTTTCGGCGGCTTCGATGGCAGCGTGAATCGTTTCCAGGTCGCGCATCTCACCAACGAGAATTACGTCGGGATCCATTCGCAAAGCGCGTCGAATCCCCTCCTTGAACGAGGGGCAATCGGTTCCGATCTCCCGCTGGTTGAAGGTACTCTTTTTGTGTTTGTGGTAATACTCAATCGGGTCTTCGAGCGTAATGACGTGCTTGTCATAATTTTCGTTGATGAAATTCAGCATCGATGCCAAACTGGTCGTTTTTCCTGAGCCGGTCGGTCCCGTCACCAGCAACATGCCTCGCGGCCGAGTGATCAGCCGTTTGATTGGCTCGGGCATTCCGATTTGCTCGAAGGTGAGAAATGTGCTGGGAATTCGTCTCAACACTAGACCGATGTTGCCGCGCTGCTTGAAGACGGCGACACGGAATCGATAGCCGTCGGTGTACTCGATGGCAAAGTCGGCCCCCCCTTTCTCCTGCAACTCTTGTTGGCAGCGGTTGGGGGTGATCGCCTTCATCAAGGCAGTGGTATCGTCCGGCTCCAGCGATTTGGTGTCCAACTTGCGCATACGACCTTGATGCCGAATCACCGGAGGTTGCCCGACGGTGATATGCAGGTCGCTGGCTTTGAGTTGGATGACCGTGCTGAGGAGTTTCTCCATTGCAACGGGTGAACTTGTAGCCACATTAACTCCCTTGCTCGACTCCAGCGGAATAAACCAAACAAAACTTGCTCAGATGGACGGTTTCAGAGACAAGAAGGGTGCCAGGTCCGTCAGACAAGAGATCCCATCGCCAGGGGCTAGGCTGACTCGTCGGGAGACCTCACACGCATCTTACCCTCTCCGAAGAGAAAACAGGCCTTTTTCTCTGGTTTTTTCTCATTCTTTTCCCAAACCAAGCGGCACACGGTCGGGGAGGCTCTGCCTAGGAAGCGAGGAATCCCTTCGAAACGCTTGTTGTCAGCACAGATGATGCAAACGCGAGCCAGAAAAGCCCCAAAAACCAAGTGTCCACTCAGATCTTCGCCTTCGGACACCACAGAGGCTTCTTTCTTGGCTAGCGACCCGCTCTTAATGCTCGTGATGGCAAGTGGACAGCACCTCCTCCAGCGTCGTTAGTCCGGTGCAGGCTTTTGCAACCCCGTCCTCTAGAAGCGAACGCATCCCCATCAGTCGGGCGTGGCGTCGCAACTGTTGGGCCGGTTCACGCTTGAATGTTGCCTCGCGCAGAGCAGAGGTCATCTTTAACAACTCGAAAATCCCCCGACGACCACGATAACCGGTGTGATTGCAATAATTGCATCCGGTGCCGCGCATAAAGGTTGCAGCTTTAACTTGTTCGGGGGTCAAACCTGCGGCTTTGATCTCCGATTCGCTCGGCTGATCGGGAATCTTGCATTTCGGACACACAATCCGGACCAAACGCTGAGCCATGATGGCAATCACGCTCGACGCCACCAAGAATGGTTGGACGCCAATATCCACCAGACGGGTGATCGCACTCGGGGCGTCGTTGGTGTGGAGTGTGCTGAACACCAAGTGCCCCGTGAGCGACGCTTGAATCGCGATTTCCGCCGTCTCGTGGTCGCGAATCTCGCCAACTAGAATGATGTTGGGGGCCTGTCGCAACATCGCCCGGATGATCCGAGCGAAGTCCAAGCCGATGTTATGTTTCACCTCAACCTGGTTAATGCCCGGCAAATAGTATTCCACGGGGTCTTCTGCGGTGATAATCTTTCGGTCCGGCCGGTTCAACTCGTTGAGAGCGGCATAAAGCGTGGTAGTCTTGCCCGAACCGGTTGGCCCAGTAACCAAGAAGATGCCATTGGGTCTTTTGATGATTTGTTGAAAACGAGCGTAATCGTCGGGCATAAACCCTAGATCCTTGATGCTCACCATAATGTTGCCGCGGTCCAAAATCCGCATGACGCACGATTGGCCGTGAGTGGTCGGCAACATGCTCACCCGCAGGTCATAGTGTTTGCCCTGAAGGTTGAGTTTGATTCGTCCGTCCTGTGGGCGACGCTTCTCGGAAATGTCGATGCTGCCCATGATTTTCAACCGCGAGAGAATCGGGGCCAGTAGCCGACGCGGCGGACTATCCCGCTCGACCAACACGCCGTCGATCCGATACCGTATGCGAATGCGGTCGGCAAAAGGCTCAATATGGATATCACTGGCCCGCAGACTCACTGCTTCCTGAATGATCAGGTTGCACAGCTTAATCACCGGGGCGTCGTTGTTCTCTCCCTCGGTGACCGCGGCACTCTCGGTCACGGTAAAGTCGATAGCCGTGTCGGTAAACTCGGCCAGCATGGAGTCAACCGACTCGGTTTCGCTTTGGCCATAATGCCGGTTGATCGCTTCGACAATTTGTTCGCGGGGAGCGATAACAGGGGTGAGTTGCTTATTGAGGATGAATTCGAGCTTCTGCAATGTGTTGATGTCGCTCGGGTCGGACATCACAATCTTCAGCATCAAGCCATCTGAGTTGTACGGCAAAATAACGTTCTCACGAGCGACAGACTCCGGCACCATCTCTATAATGGCCGGCGGAATGGTGATCTCGCTCAGGTCGACAAACTGGATACCCGAGTGTTCGGCCACGGCCGCCATCACTTGTTCGGGTGTGGCGTAGCCGAGTTTGGTCAGAGCATCGTTGATCTTGGCCCCCGTTTGAGTGGCAACGGCTCGTGCTTCTTCGAGCTGGTCGGCCGAGAGGATGCCTTTTTTCACAAGAATCTCGGTGAAGTCACCGCGTGCTTTGGCCATAAAAGCGGCTCCGGAGCAAGACTGGACGAAGAACAATACGTGCGAAACGATGTGTAGCTTAGGATAAACGGCGGCGTTCGTGATGACAAGGAAAAAGCCCGCTGACGGGGGTCAGCGCTCACGCGAACGTGTCGATTGACTGGTCTGATGACGGATGTTCTGGGCGATGCGAGCTGCGATTGCCACTTTAAGCAAGTGAATGCCACCCCAGAAGACTATAACTCCGACAAAGGCCATTATGCCTGCGGCAAAGATCCAGCGTTGTTCCAGATAATCGCGGACTAGCAGGAAAATCAGCAGGCTGACGAGGAGTAGGAGCCAACCCGCAATCTCCCGAATCCAGATCATGGCAGTTCTCCACGTTTCTCGGCCTGAGAAAGTTGCTGCACGACAAAGGAATAAAGACGCCGCTGTTCGCTGCGTGTGCCCGACCACAACTCGTCCTGAAGGAACAGTTCGGCCTCGGCCTGGCTGAAGTGGATCCAGCGGAGGATCGTCGCCAACGCATAACCAATACTGAGCAGTCCTAACAAACTCCAGGCAACCAACAGCAGTCCCCAAAGTGTTCGGGAGACACCCTCGGGGACGCCCTCGCTCATCTCAGTTGCCAACAGTATCAACACACCAAAACCCAGCACCGGAAAGCCGATGGCTTGCATCATCAAAATAAGCCACTCACTGGGTTGCGAATGAGAGGTTGTGCGTCGGGGGGGGTCTTGCCTTTGAAACCACCGCCCCTTTACTCGTGAATGGGTTGCCGCTCGTGCCCGTCGCGGGTCACTTGGCAACGCCTGTTTCGTCAGGCTGATCAAGCGCCAATGACAAGTAACATAAACTAGACAGCTGCCGATCATTAACCCACTGATCGAGGAATCGATCCCCCCCAGTCCCAAGCGCGCTCCGATGCCGTAAAGCAACCCCACCAAGAGAAGTACAAAAATCGGTCCAGCCGCGGAGAGCAAAACCAGCGACAGCAAGCCCGGTATCAAGGGCAACAAGGACCACGCCTCGAACCCTTCGCTCCACAAACACAACGCCAACACCGCCAGAGACACCAACGAAGCAAGACGATAATCCCGTATGGCTGGAACGGGGTTGCGACCATTCATCGCCGACCTCCTACCCGGCGTAGCCGCTCCAGGCGTTCTAGGATCAACCGTTCGGTATCATCGGCTTCAGCACAAACTAGCACGACCCCCAGCCTGGCGAAGGTCCGGCGTAGGCGATGAAAGGCGGAATGCACCTGTTGGACATACTGCTGACGCAATTGATCCATCAGGCTAGTGCTGGGAGGTTTGAGCGGCTGATTGGGCAGAGGCACGCCGCGTGGCCAGGGCTGTACGAGCATCACCTGATGATGCCGTGCCCGGGCGACCTTGATGGCTGAGAGCAGCGGGGCAAGCTGTTCTTCATATTCCAATAGATCGACAAGCAAGACGTAGAGCTCATTATCTTGTCCGCGTGATGTTGTTTCTAGTACTGCGCGAGACAAGAGAGAAATCTTTCTTGAATCAGCGATCAAAGAGCAACCACGCTCGTCAGTGAGGGGCAAGGTATACGGTACTCGATGAAAGGCAAGGAAGCGTTGCAGTTGCTCGGAGAACGCGTCATCGTCCTGGAGCAGATATTCCAGGCTGCCTGCGGGCAAGCCGTGCAGTTGAGCGAGCAGTGCGGCCAGCTTTTTTCTCCAGCGAAAGAGCTTGCGGCGATGCCCGGAGAAGGTGATAGTGAAGAGAAACACCAGCCATGCTAGCGTAACCAGCAACGGTAAACCGACCAGCGTCAGTGTGCCAAGGATCGTCCGGGTCCAACGGGGCACACTGTCGCTCAGAGCCACCAGAAGGTTCAGGGCTAAAACCCCCAAGGGAACAACGGTCGATGCCCAGAACAAAAGAGTCCGCTTGTGACGGTTGAGCCAGTCGAGCAGGCCGTGGCCGTGACGCGGATGGACGGGGCTGCCGATCCACCACATCAACCAGAACGGCATCTTGTTGACGCGGTCCTGGAGCCGTTCGGGATATATCTCCTCAGCCAAAGCAGAAGCCAAGGGCAGTAAGGCTTCTGGATCGGCACGACGGGCCTTCGGGCCGCTAGCAGCTGCTTCGCCCAGCAACCGCATCAACGAGTTAAGATGAGCGCGACCACGAGCCGGCCGCACCACACGCCACTGTTGCTCATCAAATAGACACAACCCGCTGAGGTCACGACGAGTGGCAAGAATGCGAAACAGGGAAGCCGCTAGAGCGATGAGCCGGTCCAGCGGGCGGAAGGCCAGTTCGGGATTGTCCGCTGCGGGAGAGGGAAACAAGACCGAAGAGGAGGTATCGACAAAGAGGACTGTGCGGACGGGAACTTCGCTCTCAAATTCGCGAGTGATGAGCTTCTCCCGTCGGGCGCTGACCTTCCAGGCAATTGTACGCGGCGGATCACCGGGCTGATAATCCCGCAGATCCAACAGTTCGCCACCCGAGCCAGGCTTGGCAAGCCGATGAACTCCCGGGGGAGGCACTGCGTTTTGCTGTTTTACTAGAGGTCTCCCTCCGCGTGGCACGACGACCGCAGGAAGGATGGGCAGTTCGACCGGTTGACGGTGAAAAAACCAAGATGCAAACATGCCTTGATAGTCGCTCAGTTCCAGACGTACCCCCTCGAAGCGAGCTACGCCAGCCTGGGGACACTCGAAACGGTAACTCCACTGCAACGGTTGGTCGACAGCGAGTGGCCCGTCGACTCGGCTGTCGCCGTCACGATGTAGCACCGAAAAGGCCAGAGGATCGGTCGCCACTACAAAAGGGATCCGTCCGCGCGGCAGGGTCAATCGCACCTGGACGCGAAAGCAGCGTCCCGCCCAGAGAGTCTTTACTAGTCCTCGTTCATCGAAAAAGGTGCGTTCCAGTTGCAAGGTGGTCCGTAGCCGCTCTAGGCGGATCAAGAAGAACAACCACTCGCAGCCAAACCACAACAGCAACGCTAGACCCAACCAGGCGACCACCCCCAGCGACCAGATGATCCCCAACGTCGTCAGGGCCAACGACGTCGCCAGCAGCCACCAACCCCGACTGGTAAGCATGGCGCGTCACTCCTTGAGGACCACCACGGTTTCGAGCAACTCCTTCAGAATGTCGCGGCTCTGCTTCCCCTCGACCTCCGCTTCTGGTCGTAGGATCAGCCGATGCGACAAGACACCCGGAGCCATCGCTTGAATATCTTCATGCGTAACAAAAACTCGGCCATCGAGAAAGGCACGAGCCCGCCCACAGCGTAGCAACGTGAGGGTTGCTCGCGGGCTGGCACCCAATGCCACATCGGGATGTTTTCGGCTCTCATCAGCTAGATCAACGATGTACTCTAAAATGGTGTCACTGACGTAAATTTCAGGCAGTCGTGCTTGCAGCCCCAAAATCTGCTCAGCGGACAGCAGTTGTGGTACTTCGGGCATTGGAGCCGTTTGTAGCCGCAGCAAATCTAGTTCCGAAGCACGGCCGGGGTAGCCCATGAAGACTCGCAGTAAAAAGCGGTCGAGTTGGGCCTCGGGCAGGCGGTAAACCCCTTCTTGCTCCACCGGGTTTTGGGTCGCCAGCACCATAAAGGGTTGCGGCAATGCCAACGTCACCCCTTCGATGGTCACCTGGTTTTCCTGCATTGCCTCTAGCAAGGCGGATTGGGTTTTGGCGGGGGCACGGTTGATTTCGTCGGCCAAGAGAATTTGAGTGAAGATCGGACCCTTTCGCAGGACGAACTCATTTTCTTTTCGATTGAAGACGTAAGTGCCCGTAACATCTGCTGGGAGTAAGTCAGGGGTAAATTGGATACGCTGATAATGCGTCCCAAGAATGCGGGCAAAGGTCTTGCTCAGTGTAGTCTTGGCTACCCCAGGCACCCCCTCCAGAAGGACGTGCCCCGAAGCCAGCAACGCAATCAGCAATTGCTCGGTGACCGATCGCATGCCGACGACCACCCGGCCCACTTCTTCCAGGGTGCGATCGCGTAGCGCCTTGAGTCGTTTGGCGAGTTCTGCCAGGCTGAGAGCTTCGATGGTTGCTTCGTCTGCGTTGGCGTTGCTCATCCCGTGCCCCTTGCTCGCCAGTGACCCGCTTTATGTGCTTGTTGCAATGCGTCTAGTTCACGCTGCCATTCTTGCAGTTTGCCAGGTGGAATGCGGCTCGGCCACTGACCTCCAGCCAATTGCCAGATTCGTTGCACTCGCCCGTGGTAGTGCCAGCTGGCCCACCAAGAGTTAGCCTCTAGGGCCGGCAGCGGCTCGCGTGGGAAGCGAGGCGGCGACAGGCCTAAGTTGCTGAGCCAGTGTCGAGTCAGGACGCGCAACGGTTCGCGGAGATCGCCCTGGCGGAGCAACGCTTCCAGACGCTGTTCGACGAGCGGCTTCTGGGGCAACAGCTTGGCCGCGGCATGGATCAGCAGCGGAGTAGACCGATCCGGGCCATAGCGACTCCAAACCCCCAGGCGAAACAGGGCATACAGCAAGACCACGAAGGTGGCCACGCAAGCTAGCCCGAAGAGCAAGGGATACCAGCCAAAGCGACGGTCCAGGAAGTCAACCAGCCAGCGGTTGAAGGCGTTGTCGTCTTCTTGTTTGGCGATCCAGCGTTCGGCCTCCTGCAGCAGGGTATCCTTGCGAGAGTACAGAAGCGTGAGCAGTTCGTCGAGCTTGAGATGCGGACTCTGCAGCGGAAGATCCAGACGCGTTTGCACCTTGCCTTCTTCCAAGAATAATACCTTGTTTCGCTTGCCTTCACCTAGATACCGAACCAGGTTCACCGCAAACTCGACATTTCCCGTGTCCTGCGGCATCATCATTTCGTTGATGAATAGGCTGTGATCGGCCAGCACGACAGCCCGGCCGTCTCCCAGCGGACCACCGCGGACGAGGACCGGCCAGGCATTGACTGGTCGCAAGCCATCGGCGGTTTCCTGTTGGGCACTGTTGGTCAAAACGGCCAAAACCCCCAGGGGGGGATTGAATCGGCGCGTGAGAAGTTGGGCTGGTACATTGGTGGCGATGGGTCGCAGTGGCTGGCCATCAAGATCGACAAACAGATTGATGCGGGCACCGGAAGCAGGCAACAGGAAGGGGCAATACTCGCGGTTTTGATAACACTCCCAAAAATTCGGTGTAATGAGATGGTTGCCCGAGATGGAAACGCCGGCAAGGTCGATCAAAGCGGCAGCGGCGTCACGGTCGCGGACGGGGCGGTCGCTAGCAAGAAGAACTGCGCCGCCTTGCTCGACGAAACGACGCAAGCCACCTGGAACGCGGTGCAAGGTTTCAAGGTTGCCCAGCATGACCAGCAACGCTTGTTGAGGTGTCTCGCTTAAGTCGTCGAGACTTGCCAAGGCGGTAAAACCCTCATCGAAAAGGATGCGGCGCAAGACGTGCGTGCCCTCGCGGACCGCTTTTTCTCGCGCGACGAGATCCAGGGGCGGTTCCTCAGCGGTCAGCGATCCGGCAAGCAACAAGACAAACAACGTCGCTAGGCGGATCATGTAGCCTCTCCCGCGAGGCGTTGGAGGTTACGACGGGCTTGTTCATATTCGGCCTCGCTAAGATTGTGCCCCTCTGGAGCATAGCGGGCCAGCGCGTAGAGTTCAGCCAGTTCGTGAGCAGCGGCAGTTCGGTTTTCGGAGTCGAGGTCAGGCAGTTGAGCCAGATGCGTAGCCAAGTCGCGATGGTGGCGGGTGCGGGCAGATCGACCCAACCGTAGCAATGCCAGATATTCAAACGCTTGTACTAGTTGCTCACGTTTCCGGATGGCTGCGATTGACACCGGCCACGGTCCCAACCGCCATTCACCGCGTTGGGCCTCGATGCGGGCCTGTAACCAACTAGCCGAACGCCAGAGCAAGACGACGATGAATCCGCCGACCACGAGCAAAAGGAGCCCCTGGGGAATGCTGCCAAGGGCAGGCACGGAAGGGAGCATCGCTAGACCCTGCCGCGGCAGACCGACTTTTGGCAACGCCGAGGGAATCAGTCCGCGAGGCAGCAGGTTGTCGACTTTGGGAAACAGTTTACTCATGCCGCGTGCGGTTTGAAGCGTTCCTTGGACGATCTTTTCGCCGCCTTGCTTGTTTTCAGCTAGGCGTTTGAAAAAATCGCGCCATCCTTCAGGGTCGCTGCGGATCATCTTGTTGATCTCGTTGTTCCACTCTCGCAGCCGTTCACGCAGCCATTGAGGCGTGTTGTCCAGGAGCGAGGGCGAGGGCGAGGGCAGCGGCGGTGTGGGAGGTGGGGGCAGCGGTGGCAAAGGGGGTGGCAGCCACTCCGATGGCCCCCCCCTAGGACCAAAAGGCGGACGGGGTGGGAAAGGGGGGGGGCCAGAGATCGGCGGAGAATCGGGGGGGGGCGCTAGGGGGAGTTTTTTCTCGGTCCATTGTTGGATCAGTTCACGTTGCTTGGGATTCAGTCGAGCCTTTTCTAGCGAGTCACGTAACAAGCGGTGCAACTCCGGATCGTGGCGCAGTTCGGCAAGCGTTTGGCCGTTCTGGAGGCGCTGACCGATCTCTTTGAGCTTTTCCGGAGAAAGCTGAGAGCGCAGCGAGTCGAGAAACTCAGGGTCTTTCAAAAGCGACTCAACGAGTTTTTGCATCTCCGAATCGCGCAGCAGGTCGTTTAGGCGTTCCTTGCTGGCCCGGGTTCCAGAGAGCCGTGAGGCCAGTTCTCGCTCGGGATTACTGCTATGCGACAGCGGACTGTCAATCGCACGGTGCGAAGGGCGTTCGGGGGGAGGATCAGTAGCAGTCTGAGCGGTCGCCGTTGTCACCATCCCCAAAAAAAGAAGCCCTATCAACCGACGTGGCATAGCACCCGCTCCCCGACATGAATCATTCCATTTTAGGACAAAACAGGCTGGCCACGCAAGGGGAGGGGCTTCGGACCGCAACAGAGGAATTAGAACGCTTGCCACTCTAGGCCCAATGCGTTGAGCTTCTCGCGTTTACCCAATACCTCCCAAGGCGACTTGGGATGCTCTTCGATGAGTTCGCCATAGATCTTGCGGGCCGCCCGTTCGTAGCGTTTTCCTACCGAATCCCCCGGCCGTTCACGAGCCGCCATCCGCCAGCCAGTGTGGATTTCCTCAGCAGCGGGCAACTCCCGGCGCAAGCCACCTAGCAGGTTGTTGTACTCCTCTAAAAAGGCCAGCTGAGCCTTGAAGCGGGCCAGTATATAGTTGTAGTGGGCCTTCCATCGGGCGGGTGTCTCATCGGTGAGGTGTTGTTTGGCCATTTCCAACTCTTCATGAGCATTTTCGAGTTGAGCAATGATCCTTGACATGTTCCGACTTTTGCCTTCAAACGAATTCTTAAAGTCCGTTTCGGCTTGGCCACCGCCCGGTCGGTTGTAGCGAGTCTCCAGAATGGAGAGGTCGATCTGCAATTTTTCACGGATCTTTTGAACTTCTGCTTGGAGTTCTGGCGGAACATCCGCGGTTGAAATTGCCCAGAGGACGACGCGACCTTTTTGCACTGCTTGCCGCAGCGGATGATCTGCTGGCAGGGTTGTTTGGTATTTTTTCATCGCCTCGGTGGGGAACGGTGGCAGGTTGCTGAAGTTGAGGTCGGCACCGGTGCCTTTGCCCCCCTGAAGCGAGGGCACGCTAATCTCTTCTAACAGCTGGCGGACCAGACCCTGGTTGGCGGTGGACACCACCGGCAGGGCCGGCACTTCGGCAGCAACCTGTTCGGGGTCATACTCGGCCCCCTCTGCGGGAGGCGAGCCGGCCAGCAAGGGCGTTTGTTTTTT
Source organism: Gemmataceae bacterium (assembly GCA_046719305.1). Classification (GTDB taxonomy): domain Bacteria; phylum Planctomycetota; class Planctomycetia; order Gemmatales; family Gemmataceae; genus RGDT01. The sequence goes on from JBDNDE010000027.1 coordinate 11,672, forward strand.
GAGGTTGAGGCGTTTAGTTTCGGAAGCGACGAGCATCGAGGTATGCTTGTGCAAATCTTCCATGGGGATGAGTTCGTTGGGTGATTGGATACGTCCTTCAAGCACGCCCTTGGGGTCACCTGGTTCGGGAGTCAGGGCACGGCGGAACGCATCCAAAAAGATCCCCAGCGGGTAGTCCTCGATCTCGTTGGACTCCTCGTTCTTACTACAGGCTGACCACACTTGCACTCCCTTGGGCGGATTCTCCAACTCCTTCTCAAACGCCTCGGTCATTGGCCCACTGACCGGCCGTTCTTCCCCTTGGGCTAGGTTGTGCCGGTTGCCATCCAGCACAAGAATTTTCTGTCGGCAATCGGTAGCAGCCAGTTGCTCATAGACCCACGAGAGCGGTAAGAGAGTCTGGGGGTTGTCAAACTCACCCTCCAGAGGCACGAGATAGGCTTTACCGTCGATCTCTTTGGTGTGGCCGACCCAGATCAGCATAATTCGATCTTGCCTGCGTGAGGTGGCCAGGAAGTTTTGAATGGTTTTCTCGATGACAGTCTTGAGTGGGGGTCGCGGCGTCTTGGGGTGAGCATCGCTGAGGTGAACGATCTGCGTCAAAGAGATTTGTAAAGCCCGGTTCAATGAACTAACCAACCGGTCGATCGTAGCCTGGCCGGTCATCCCTGCCGTGATTGGATTGGCATAAAGATAATTGTGCGTGCTGATGATCAGCGCCCGTCGTGGATAGCCCGCCTTGCCTAATGCCAAGGGTTTCTTTCCCTTGGTCTTGTTGTCGGCAGTCGAGGACGGCTTTCGGTCCGGGTCGAAGCGGTTGGGGTCGCGAACCTGGGCCACCCAGTCCTTAACTTGCTTGAGGTTGGTCAGTACCAAAACGGCAGCAACTAGACACAGCAGGGCCACCCCCCCCATGGTGACATAGAGCCAGGTGCCTGAGGAACGTCTCCTTTTACCGCCTCGACGGTGGTAAGAGCGAATCGAATCTCGTTGAACCGATTCGTCGGAAGAGGGAGCTCCAAAGTCAAAAGCGGCTGTGGACGAGGGTTGATTGGGTGGAGGCAACGTCGCCGGATGGGCCGGATTCGCCACAGGCGTGGCTAGGGGGGCAGCCAGTGTATCCCTACCTTGGGTGGCCGTCTGCGGTGTCGGCATGGCGGCAGTTGGAGGAGAGCTAGGGCGTGACAGCGGAACGGGAGTCGGTTGGGTGACCGGGACCGAGCGGGGATTAACTGGACCGGTGGCCTGAATCGACGTGCCACACTTTTTGCATCGTACGGGACGCCCCAGCCAATCCGTGGGGATGCGTAACGTGGTGCCACATCCGGGACACTGAGCTTTGACCACCTGTGCCATGACGTTCTCCCCTGGTTACTGAACCGCAATCCCGCGCCGAAGTCATTACCTATTTTATGGACGACAAAGGCAAACAAAGGTTCCCGAACGATCAAAGGGGAGGATGATTCCTCCCCTTTTTACTCGAGATCCGTTAAAGGAAGGGACAAGCCTTTCCTATCAACTCAACTCAGCGGAGAACCAAGTCGTGTTGCTGCGCGCCACCGGTCACCTCCAGGCTCAGCCCCGATTCGTTGGCTTTGCCATAACGCGGCGGAATCCGCACATACTTCATGTTGGGCACCGACACGCCGGCCGGGGGCCCCCCTCCAGTTCGTTGATACGTTGGGTCAAACGGCTTGGCACTCTCTGTTTCGACGGCAACCAACACCTTACCTATAGGAGCGTTTTTCACATAATAAGTGCCATCAACGGTAATAGAGCCGATGGCCGAAAGTTTCTCGTCGGTTGCAGAGACCAGGCGAACGGTTCCTCCACGAAGCGGAGTGGAGCCGAGGCTGATCTTACCAGAGACTTCGGCCCCGCTAGGAGCATGGCGGGAACTAGCACCACAACCCAAGAGAAATACTGCGCCCAACGCTATCAGAGTACACCATCGCATTTGCTGATCCTCCAGCCGTTAGGTTACCAGTCGTTGCCTAGAGCGATCCCATCACTGGGATTGCAAGCGGCCGTCCAAGTAAACTGGCTAATGTTGGCCGTGATGCCGCGCACACTACCATCAGCCAGACCCACCAAGCAGACCCCGGCATGGGGACCATGAGCGCGATCAATCGTAGCCTCTAGGGGCGTTGGATTAATCATCGGAGGAGCAGTGTAGCCGAACTGATTGATCCACGGTTCAAGCCAGCCACCGCCGGAGGCAAAAGCGAGATTGACACTGCTGTAATCGCTGTTCCAGGGCAGCACTCCGTGGCGAGCATAGCGTTCGACAAAGACCACGGTGTTGGTGGTGCCATCGGGGAAACCATTTTGCAAATTCGCCCGGCGACCACTCCCCGGCCGGCCGGCTTGATCAGTGCCCAAGGCGGGGGTGTTGACCGCGTAGCCAATCGAGGTCCAACCAGGATTATTCAAGGGATGACTACCTTCGCTGGGGTCCGCCGGGTTGACGTAAGTGCGTGGTGGGATCAGCATCCAATTATTGACTTGCATGCCCGAGACCGGGTTTTGACTCTGGTACAACGCATCCTGTTCGATGTAGGGCAACAAATGGAAAAAGACGTTGGCGTACACGCCAGAGTTGCCGGCCGCGAAACCCATCGCCTGAGGCATCTGGCCAAGAGCGCTTTCGTGACTGTGAAGGGCGAGGCAGATCTGCTTCAGGTTGTTGCTCGACTGCATCCGAGCCGCCGCTGCCCGAACCTTCTGCACTGCGGGCAGCAACAGCCCGATCAAAATCGCGATGATGGCAATTACAACAAGTAATTCAATGAGAGTGAAAGCTAAACGTTGGTGACGATCTCGCATGGGAGAGAGACTCCTCAGTTAGTGATTAGTCAAATGATCAATCAATCAAGGTAGTTTGCGTTTGACCTACCATGTACAGAAAAATCAGCAGGTTGCGTGCCAAAGAAAAGATGAAAGCGTATCTAATGAGTGAAAACTACAGGAGAGCTTCCGCTCGACGGGCAATCTCGTCCGCCAAGGGGAAGTGCTTGAATCGGACCAACTTGGCTGGCAAAGTGAACTCCGTCGGTTCCTCAATCCGTAACGAATCACTCAGGGCCAGAACAAATGGTTCTTGGACGTAGCGTTGCAGGAAGCTCAGATGCCGTTCGGCAGATTGTTTGCGCCAGAAGCCCAAAATTTCCAGATAAACCACACGCCCCGTGGCGCGATGCCGCAGGGAAAAATCTGGCACCCAGAAGGAATTGCCCAGTGGACGCACCTCGGTTTCCTCTTGTAACTCCCAGGCCGTGATCCGTTTGCGGAAGGAATCGGCAAACAATTGTAATTCCACAGGCACATACTGGCCGGGGTCGCTGCCAGGCCAAACAAGCCGATCTTTGTGAGAAAGAATGAACTGTTTTTCCTTCTTTTGGGTGCCCCATTTTAGATCAGCAATCAGTTCAAATTTGCTACATGGTAGGATCACGGGCAGGAACATCGCCAATTGCAAACCATATTTTTGCGTGGACATAAACAAGCTCAGGGGGCCATCCAGATGGAGGACGTAGGTATCTGGGGCGGTACGTTCCATCTCACACAACAGCCGATGGAACTTGAGCTTGCGCAATATCGCATGCCAGCGTTGCCGGCTCTCCCCGGTGATGCTGACATGTACTCGCGTTGCACGCAGCACAATCGCTTGAACCAACGCCACATTATATCGCTGCAACAAGTGTTCCGCCGAGATGTCCTCAAACTCAATCAGCCGCTGCTCACTTTTCAGATCGGCATACAGCCCTTGCAGGACTTGCTCCGGCGTCAGTCTCAGTCGCATCGCCACCCGGCGCAACACCTCGTCACGATCAAACTTCATGGCCGCTGGCATCCGGGCCACTGGTCCTACGACGCTCTTCTCGGCCCGATAGGCTACGGCTGCCTGAAACACCTCCCGGCGCAATTCCTCGGGGGGCAAGCCGGGAGCCGTCTCAAAGCCGCAACGGTCCTCCAGAAGTTTGGCCAAGCCACGGTGTACCAGGGTGTCGTTGTCCTGACCAAACCTTTCGACGATGGCCACTTCCAACTCCCCACGAGGCCGTCCCTGGTGCTGTAGGAAAAGTGCGCGTAACTGCTCAGCGACGGATAACCATTCCTCGCTACTGGGGTCGATGTAGTAGGGCAGGATGCGGTTACGGGCATAGCGCACTCGAAGCAGCGGCCCAGTGAGCATCAGGCGTTCTCCGCAGAGGAGCTTGACTTCAAGCGAGCGACGAAGGCAGCATGCTGGGACGAGGCCAGACCCAATTGTAGCGTCCGCAGTACCTGCGGCAGATTCTCCGCCAACAAGGCCGGCACGTCCAACCACAGCCCACTAAACGTCGGACTGCGTACAATCCCTTGCGAATCGGCAGCCAACAACTCAAAACTCTCGCCTTGTTCGTCGCGTCGCACATACCATTCGATCTGCTTTTCCTGCTCCAGCCACAGCAAATATTCTTGCCCCCCATTACGGCGATAGGCTTCCAGCTCGGCAGAACGGTCGATGCTGGTACTGCTGGGGGCGACCTCGGCGGCTAGTTCCGGTCCACCATAGATGAAGCCCTCTTGCAGACGCACTCGGCCGCCACAGCGAGGTTCGATCAGCAGCAAGGCGTCGGGCTGTGGTTCGTTGCCCATGTCCAGCCGCACAGTGCTGTTGTCCCCCACTCGTACCCCTGGCGTGAACGCGCGATACATTCCCAGAAACAGCATCAAGTGAGCATGCGGTTCGCCGTGCAACTCGAGGGAAACAGGCGAGGGCAACTGAACAACTCCTTCGATCAGTTCGGCTTTTTTTAGTTCGGGCATGGCTACGTAACGGCGGGCAAACTCCTCGCAGTCAAGCCGTTCACCGGCTCGCAACGGTGGCACCAGGGGCGTTGGTGTGCCTGCTCCCAACGGTCCGGTCATCGTTTTTCTCTCCCCACAAGTGAGCGTCTATTGATACGCCTGATGTTGCCGACGACGGGCGCTGCTGAACTCCTCGACCGTGCCACGCGACACCACCTCGATTAGCAGCGCTTGCTTCTCGCCGTGTTTGCGTAACAATCGGCCCAGGCGTTGCACATGCTCAGCGACGGTCGAGGTGCCCGAAAGCACAATGCCGACATTGGCTGCGGGCACATCAACGCCCTCATTCAGAACCCGACTGGTGACGATGGTCGTGTAAAGCCCAGTAAGAAAACCTTCTAAAATATGCTTGCGCTCTTTGGTCTTGGTCTGATGCGTGATGGCCGGAACAAGAAACCGTCGGCTGATCTCGTATACCGTGGCATTATCATGCGTGAAGACGATGACTCGGTCCTGGCAAAAACGATCCAGCAGTTGTTCCAACAGGTGCAGCTTGGCCGGGGCCGCCAACGCAAGTTGGCGTTGCCGTTGAAACGACTCAAAGGCTGCTCGTCCTTCCCGCGAACGCGTACTCTCGAGGATGAATCGACGCAAACCATTGGCCCCGCCCAGGCTGAAACCTCGCTCCGAGCAAAACTGTCGATAATGCTCACGCGCCTGCTGATACTCGGCCGCCTCCTCGGGGGTCAGTTCGACATAGAGCCGTTCGGTCCGGTAGTTGGCTAAAAACTGGCCGGTCAACTCCGTGATCTCGCGACGATAAACCACTGGGCCGATCAAGTGGTCTAACTGGACCTCTTGACCATCGGCGCGTTCGGGAGTGGCAGTCAAGCCCAGGCGAAAAGGAGCCAATGCCCCGATAGCTGCCAAGGCGTTGCTAGCGCTGGGCAAGTGATGTGCCTCGTCAAAAACGACAAAGCCATAACGATTGGCCCATTTTTCAACATGAATGCGAGCCGAATCGTAGGTGGTGACCGTTAGCGGTTGTAGATCGTGATACCCGCCTCCCATCAGTCCAATCGGCACATCAAAGGCAATGCCCAGTTCGCGATACCACTGTGTCATCAGGTCAATCGTTGGCGTGACCACCAGTGTCGGCCGACTCACGCGGTTCATTGCTAGCATGGCGACAAAGGTTTTGCCGGTGCCCGTGGGAAGAACAACGACACCGCGACCGCCCTGCTGCCACCAAGTGTCCACCGCTTCGCGTTGATGGGCAAAAGGATCGCGGCTGATGCGCAGGGGCCAAGGTGTGACGCCCCATTGTCGGGCTTGATCCGAATAGGTGAGGCCGTTTGCCCGCAGATGCTCGATAAGGGAGCGATAAGCACGCCCCTCGGCGCGATGCTCTTTGGTGCGTGGATCAGACCGGACACCGGGCAACGCCTCCAGCACGGCAGGGGCAGCCCCGGAGACGATCAACGTGCCCTCATGATAGCCCAGACGAATGGTATCGCTCATAGCCCCATCATGCCAGATCGGTCGGCGGGGGTAAAGGGTGGCTCCGAGCGACACTTTGTGCGTGTCCGGCCCTGGGCGACTCACAAGGCACTCGCTGGTCTGCTTTACTTCTTGACCTTTTCGATGCCTTCGAGGTTGTAAATCACCGTGTAAGGTGATTTGCCGCCTAAGAGCCAAAAAGTGGCCACGTCTTTCTCGGCAATTTTGTGAGCTTGGCCGTAGGCACCGGGCAGCGGATTGCTCGGGTTTTTGGTCACACGGAACCAAGTCACCTGGATGGTGTCGCCGACCTTGACGTCGCCTTTGCTCACCTTGCTAACCTTGACAGTGGCAGTGTAGGTCGTGTTGATGCCATCGCCTCCGAACGGCATGTCGCTTTTCTGGATCTTTTCGACGCTGCCGGTGACGACGACCTCGGCATCGTCGCGTTTCTGAGGCGGGCGTTCGGCCAGCACCAGCCCCGTAGAGATGCCGACCAAGATGACAGCCAGGATCATTGCACGCATGTGGATCACTCCCATTCGATGGTAGCGGGGGGTTTGCTGCTGATGTCATAGACGACGCGATTGACGCCCGCCACCTCGTTGATAATACGCGTGGAAATCCGCGCGAGCAGATCGTAGGGCAGATGACTCCAATCGGCAGTCATAAAATCGTCGGACTGAACACTGCGAATGGCTACGGTTTCGTCGTAGGTGCGACCGTCGCCCATGACGCCCACGGAACGTACCGGCAGCAAAACCGCAAAGGCCTGCGAGGTGCGAGCGTACCAACCCGATGATTTGAGTTCCTCCAACAAGATGCTATCGGCCTGGCGTAGTACACTTAAGCGCGACTCGCACACGGGACCAAGCACCCGGACGGCCAGGCCTGGACCTGGAAACGGATGGCGCGATACCAACGCCTCAGGTAAGCCCAGTTCGCGGCCGACGCGGCGGACCTCGTCCTTAAACAGGTCGCGCAACGGCTCGACAAGTTCGAGGCCCATCTTTTCCGGCAATCCTCCCACGTTGTGATGCAATTTGATGTTCGCCGCCGGTCCATCAGGGCTACCGCCGCTCTCGATGACATCGGGATAAAGCGTGCCCTGAGCCAAATAACGCACTCCAGGGATTCGGCGTTTCTCGGCTTCGAATACCTCAATAAATACGTGGCCGATGCGTCGGCGTTTTTCCTGGGGGTCGGTAACGCCCTGCAGAGCAGAGAGGAACAATTCGCGGGCATCAACAATGTGCAAGTCGGCTTTGAACGCGCCCTCGAAGGTTCGACGGACGCTTTCCACTTCGCCCGCCCGCAGCAAGCCATTGTCGACGAAGATACACGAAACCTGTTCCCCCACGGCCCGGACCAGTAAAGCCGCAGTTACCGAAGAATCGACACCTCCCGAAAGGCCACAGATGACCCGATGGGAGCCAATTTGGACCCGCAGTGCCTCGATGGTTTCTTGGACGAACGAGCCGAGTTGCCAGTCGCCCTTACAGTTGCAGATCTCGTAGAGAAAATTGCGTAAGATGGTTGTACCTTGGGGCGTGTGGCTCACCTCGGGGTGAAACTGCAAGCCATACACCGGCAAGCGCGCATGCCGTACGGCGGCCACCGGGCATGTCTGGGTCGAGGCCAAGGGTAGCAATTCGCCGGTCTGCTGAACCTGATCACCATGGCTCATCCAAACGACAGCTTCGGTGGGCACGCCGCGAAACAGACCGCTTGCCTCAGGTATGTGGATGACAGCCCGGCCATACTCGCGATGGGGAGCGGGTCGCACGCTACCACCCAACGCTTGACAGGCCAATTGCATGCCATAGCAGATTCCTAACACTGGGATACCCAGGTGAAAAATCGCCGGGTCGCACTGGGGCGCGTTGGCTTCGTAAACACTGGCCGGACCACCTGACAAGATCAGGCCGCGTGGGGCTAGCTCGCGAATTCGATCTGCCGACAGATCATGCCGGACCACCTGGCAAAACACCTGCTGCTCCCGCACTCGTCGGGCGATCAGTTGGCCGTACTGCGACCCAAAATCCAGGATGAGTACCGTCTCGCGGTCCGCTACGCTCATGATCAGGGGGTTCCTCGCGTCAACTTTGGCCTATTTCGCTGGCACGGCGGGCGGCCGCCTCGACCGCATTCATCACCACTCCTCGCAGGCCACCACGCTCCAGTTCGTGCAGACCAGCTATCGTGGTTCCGCCTGGGCTGGTCACTTCGTCCTTGAGTTGGCCTGGATGCCGTCCGGTTTCCAGAACCATCTTGGCTGCCCCCAGAACGGTTTGTGCGGCCAGCATGGTCGCCAAGTCGCGCGGCAGGCCAACACGGACCCCGCCATCACTGAGTGCCTCGATAAACTGATACACAAAGGCTGGTCCACTCCCTGAGAGACCGGTCACCGCGTCCAAAAGGGGCTCCGGCACGGCAACAGCCTTACCCACGGCCTCAAACAGCCGCTGTACCAGAGCGACATCATCGGTAGTGGCATGATAGCTGGGGCTGTACGCCGAGGCGCTGGCCGCGACTAAGCACGGCGTGTTGGGCATCACCCGTACCAGGCGCGTGGAGTGTCCTAATTGGCTTGCCAATCGAGCGATCGGCACGCCGGCGGCGATGCTAATCACCAAGGGTTTGCGACGTTGCACCGCTTCGCGAATCTCGGGACACACCTCCCCAAGTGTCTGCGGTTTGACCGCTAGGACCAGCACATCGGAGTGTTCGACCACAAGGAGGTTCTCGCTGGTGCTGGGCAGGCCAAACGCTTCGCGGGCGGCCGGATTGGGATCGGCTGCCAGCACCTGATCAGCTGCCAGTAGGTTTGCGTCGATCCAAGCACGAGCCAGAGCCGAGGCCATGCGGCCCGCACCAAGAAATCCGATTCGCGTGGTTGGAGGCGTCATTGGCCACACCTGTGGAAGGAAAACTGCATTATAAGCAAGTAGAGCCTCGGAGAGAAGAGAGCGAAGCGAAGCAAGGATGAAGTGCGGAAGAAGCTTCACCAGAAGGAAAATGGGACTAGACTGGTCCTGATTGATTGCTACAATATAGTTATTGGTAACGGAGGGCAGGGTAGTCCCATCCATGGCTCTATTCCGTCGCAAGGTCGATTACGCTCTTGTGGTGCTGTCTTACCTGCATCATCAGCCCCAGGGCGGCTGCGCTCGGATGATCGCTCAACGCTTCGGTCTTAAGATTGCCTTCACAGCCAAGGTGCTCAAATTGCTGTGCCAAGTCGGGTTGGTTCGCAGTCAACGCGGCCAACGCGGCGGCTATTTGCTGGGTCGGCCGGCAGACCAAATCAGCTTGGGCGAACTGCTGGACCTGATGCAGGAACCGTTTGAACTGACAGATTGCAGCCGGGCAGGGGCCAAGTCGTGTGAATTGCTCGGAACTTGTCCGGTAAGCGGTGCCTTGCAGGCTGTCGATCACCGGGTACGGCGTTTTTTGCACACCATCCGGCTGAGCGATCTATTTGAGCCGCTCGGAGAAAGCAGGTGTGAGACCGAGCAACGACTCCAACTGACGCTAGCGAGGAAAGTATGAGCAACTCTCCTATCTACCTCGATAATCACGCGTCCACCCGCTGCGATCCTCGCGTTGTTCAGGCCATGCTTCCTTACTTCGACCAAGAGTACGCCAACCCCTCCAGCTTGCACGCGATGGGCCGTCGCGCTGCCCAGGCTGTCGATGCGGCTCGCGAACAAGTGGCCGATCTTCTCGGTGCCGACCCGTGCGACATCGTCTTCACCAGTGGGGCGACTGAAAGTATTAGCCTCGCCCTGCTCGGCGTACTCTCTAGGCACCGTTCACGCGGCGATCATCTGATCGTTGCCGCCACGGAACACAAGGCAGTGCTAGAAACCGCTTATCAGTGGCAGGCTGAGGGCGGAAAGGTCTCCATCCTGCCTGTCGATCGCTTTGGGTGCGTCGATCTCGACGATCTTGACCGCGCCATCAACGACCATACAGTTCTCGTCAGCTTGATGGCCGCCAATAATGAAGTAGGCACGCTGTTGCCGCTGGACGAAGTAGGGCGGATCTGTCGAGCACGAGGTGTCTTGTTCCACAGCGATGCGACGCAATGGGTCGGGAAACGGTCGCTGGATGTTGGCTCGATCCCGGTAGATCTGCTGAGCTTCTCCGGACACAAGATGTACGGCCCCAAGGGCATCGGTGTGTTGTACCTGCGTCGACCTGAGGTACGCCTGACACCACGACAGGTGGGCGGTGGCCAAGAACGCGGGTTGCGGGCTGGAACCCTGGCCGTACCGCTGATCGTCGGCCTGGGAGTTGCCTGCCAGTTGGCCCAACGCGAGATGCTTGCTGAAGCAGAACGCCTCGCTCTGCTACGTGATCGACTCTGGCAATTCCTCCGTGATGAACTCGATGGCGTGTATCTCAACGGCCATCCAACCCAACGATTGCCTGGCAATCTGAATGTCTCGTTTGACTGGATCAACGGAGCAGCGTTACTGTTGGCCTTGCGGGAGGAGGTGGCAGTCAGCACAGGAGCAGCCTGTACTGAGGCTGGCGGCGGCGCAAGCTATGTCTTGCAAGCGATGGGACTGGATAAGAGCCGCGCCGAGGCTAGCCTAAGGTTTGGCCTGGGACGATTCACCACGGCGGAGGAAATCGACCGAGCCGCCATCGCCGTGGTCCAGGCGGTACGACAACTCCGAGCCAACAGTCCGCTGTATTGGATGCGACACGAACACGAAGTACGAACCTGAACGACCAGAGGGCTGTCCTGTCAACGGGAGCAGCGACGGCCCTGATCTTGATCTTCCCGGAATCGTTTGTTTCAGGAGCGTTGTTTCATGGCGATTGTCATCAGCGACAAGGCCGCTGCCAAGATCAAGGAGATCATTAGCGAAGGACAGGCTAACGGCAGCATGCCTCAGGAAAAAATCTACTTGCGTTTACGGGTGGTGGGGGGCGGCTGCAGCGGTTTTCAACACCGCATCGATCTTGACCCCGAAGTGAAGGAAAAGAAGGACGAAGTGTTCGAGATCAACGGTGTGCCGGTGGTCATCGACAAGTCGAGCCTGCTGTATATGGGCGACGCCCA
>JBDNDE010000270.1:0-6542 GCA_046719305.1 Gemmataceae bacterium
AGGGAAAAGGTAAGCATCGAAACAACCAGCCGCCCCTCGCTCTAGGCAACCCAAGGCTCGAACATGATAGCACTGCCGACTGTCCCCGCCCGTCCCCGTCTGCCCGAGTGGCTCAAAAAGCCGCTGCCTGAGGGCAACGAAAACTTTTTCACCCACGGGCTAATCGAAGAGTTGCGGCTGACGACGGTGTGCGAAGAGGCCCGCTGTCCCAATCGCGCCGAGTGCTGGTCGCGTCGCACGGCCACTTTTATGATCATGGGGGACACATGCACTCGGCCTTGTGGGTTTTGCTCGGTCAACAAAGGCACACCACAAGTGCTGGCTAGCGACGAACCGGCCCGCGTGGCCGAAGCTGCGTTCCGGCTGGGGCTAAAACATGTGGTCATCACCTCGGTCACCCGCGATGACTTGCCCGATGGCGGGGCCGAACATTTTCGCCAATGTATCCTCGCAGTGCGTCAACGCACGGGTGCCGTCGTCGAAGTGTTGACGCCCGACTTTCAAGGCAACACCGCCGCGTTGGATACGGTGCTGCACGCCGCGCCGGAAGTCTTCAACCACAACACCGAAACGGTGCCTCGCCTGTATCGCAAAGTGCGCGGTCGGGCCGACTACCGCCGCACTCTCGACCTGCTGGCCTATGTCAAACGACAACGCCCTGAGACAGTCACCAAAAGTGGCCTGATGCTTGGCATCGGTGAGACCATCGACGAACTCTTTGACGTGTTAGCCGACTTGCGTTCCGTCGATTGTGATACGCTCACCCTTGGCCAGTATCTCGCCCCGACACTCAAACATATCCCGGTGGCTCGCTTCGTCCCCCCCGAGGAATTTGACGAGCTAGCGGCTAAAGCCCGCCTACTCGGCTTCAAGAAAGTAGTCGCTGGCCCGTTTGTCCGTTCTAGTTATCACGCCGACGAAATGGTCCATCCGGACGATCTCGGGGTGCGACTCCTGCCATGACGGGTCGCTTCTTCTGCTTGGAGGGTCTGGACGGCACCGGCAAAACCACCCAGTGCCGCCTGTTGGCCGAATGGTTGCGTGAGCGTGGCCACCAGGTGATCCAAGCGGTCGATCCTGGGGGTACGCCCGTGGGACAGGAAATTCGTCACCTGCTGCTCACGAGCCGCCATCATCTCACCCCCACATGTGAAGCGTTGTTGTTCATGGCCAGCCGTGCCCAACTAGTAGAACAAGTAGTTCGTCCGGCTCTCGATGCCGGACACATTGTTTTGTGCGATCGGTTTATCACCTCTACACTTGTTTATCAAGGCTACGCCGGTGGCTTGGATGTGGAACAACTGCGTGCCGTAACGCAGTTCGTTGTCCCCGAGCGGTTCTTACCGCAGCGTATCTACTTGCTCGATCTGCCCATCGAAGATGCCCGCGTTCGCCGAAATCGTCAGGCCGACCGCATCGAACAACGTGGACCAGACTACCATGAAAAAGTTCGCCAAGGCTTCCTGGCCGAAGCCCGACGCGATCCGAACCGCTTTTGCGTCGTCGATGCCCATGGCTCCATCGCCGCAGTCCAACAGCGGCTGCGTAGCGATCTGGCGGAGTGGCTGCGATGACCTGGCAGCGTCTAAAAGGACACGACACGATTTTAGCCGGCTTCCGACGCGTGGTGGCGCGTGGCCGTTTGGCCCATGCATATCTGTTTGTCGGCCCCGAGGGCGTGGGCAAGAAAACCTTTGCTCGGGAACTGGCCCGCGCTCTGCTCTGTGATCGGCCCACCGAGCCGCTGACGGCTTGCGGCAATTGCGTCTCGTGTGCCCTCGTGGAGGCAGACACTCACCCCGACTTGACGCTGGCGCGGCGGCCCGAGGACAAGCACGAGTTTCCTGTCGAGCAGATGCGGGCGTTGCTGGCTAACTTTGCCCTGAAACCGGCCCGCAGCCGCGGACGCATCATTATCGTGGATGAGGCCGACGACTTCAACGAGGAGTCGAGTAACGCGTTTCTCAAGACCCTGGAGGAGCCACCGCCTGGGTCGCTGCTGATCCTAGTGGGCTTCAGCCCCGAACGCCAGCTACCGACTATCGTCTCGCGTTGCCAGGTGGTGCGCTTCGCGCCGCTGGCTGACGACCTGGTCCGTGACCTCCTACGCCAAGCTGAAGTAGAAGAACATCTGTTAAATCGATTGGTTCGTTTGGCTGGAGGCAGTCCAGGTCGAGCATTAGCCCTGAGCGACCCCGCCTTGTGGAGCTTTCGCGCGGAACTGCTCCAAGGCTTACTCTGCACTCCCCTCGACACCCCTGCTCTGGGCCGACGCTGGCTCAACTTCGTCGAAGAGGCCGGCAAAGAGTCTGCTCCACAACGCCAACGTGCCCGTGCCTTGGTCGGTCTGATCGTCGATGTGTTGGCCGATGCTCTGCGTGTGCAACAAGGGGCCAAGCCGACACGTACCGGACCAGACGATGCGGCCCTAGTGCAGGCGTATGCTCAACGGTTCGACCACGAGCGGCTTATGAGCCTTATCGAGCGTGGCCTGGAAACCGAAGACCACCTAGACCGTCGCGTTCAGTTGGTCTTGGCGTTGGAAGCGTTCCTGGATGCGGCCGCCCAACAGCTAACGTGATCGGATCTAACAACCGCCTTCGAGCAAGCGTTGGAGTTCCGCGGGCACCTCGTCCACAGGCAAACGACGCTGTTCGAGGGTGTCGCGGTCGCGGATGGTAACCGTACCATCCTGCACGCTTTGATGATCCACGGTGAAACAGTAGGGGGTCCCTGCCTCATCCTGACGCCGATATCGCTTGCCAATGTTACCACCATCATCATAAGCAACATAAAAGCGTTTCTTGAGAGTCAAATACAACTTCTGGGCAATCTCGGGCATGCCGTCCTTGTCAAACAGCGGGAAAATCGCCGCCTTGATCGGCGCAAGACGCGGGTGCAGCTTTAGCACCACGCGCGTTTCTAACACTCCCTTGTCATTAGGCACCTGATCCTCATGATACGCTTCGCACAAAAACGCCAGCGTGGCCCGATCGGCCCCAGCCGACGGCTCAATCACATGGGGAATGTACCGCTGCCCGGTCTCCTGATCTAGATACTCCATCTTCTTGCCCGAGCCTTTATGACGTGGCTTGCCATCATCCCCCATCTCGACCACCAATTGCCCGTCCTTCTTCACCAGCTTGCCATCCTGATGGCTGCGGAGGTCGAAGTCGGCCCGATGAGCCACCCCTTCTAGTTCGCCGAATTCGCCTGGCGGCAAGAACGGAAAGGCATACTCGATGTCTGCCGTACCACAAGAGTAATGGGCGACCTCCGTGGCATCGTGTTCACGCATTCGCAAGCGTTCGCGTGAAAGCCCCAGCCCAAGATACCACTGGTAGCGACGTTCTCGCCAATACTGATACCACGCATAGGAGCTACCCGGCTCACAGAAGAATTCGATCTCCATCTGCTCGAATTCACGCGAGCGAAAAGTGAAATGGCGTGGGGTGATCTCATTGCGGAAGCTTTTGCCGATCTGTGCGATGCCAAACGGCACCTTGACCCGCGTGCTATCGGTGACGTTCTTGAAGTTCACAAAGATGCCCTGGGCTGTCTCGGGACGTAGAAAAGCGGTGTCGGCCTCGGTCCCCATCGCGCCGATGATGGTTTTGAACATCAGGTTGAACTCACGCGGTTCGGTCAGGGTGCCGGGCGTCTTGGCGTCCGGCCCAAGCACCTGCTCTTGCTGCGGTTTTGACACCGTGGTGAGCGGTAGTGGCTCGGAATGGTAGGTGAGTTGATCGGCTTGCTTGGCCCGCAGTCCGAAATGTTTTAAGGCCCGAGCCTCGATCTCGACCGTCGGGTCTTCGGTCTCGGGCAAGATACAGATAAACAGCTTCTGCCCTTTGGCCTCGACCCAGCGGCCAACGAGTTGGTCGTAGCGATAACGCTTCTTGGTTTCCCGACAATCAACCATATAGTCATGAAAAAGATCATAATGGCCGCTACATTTCCATACTTGCGGATGCATGATGATCGAGCAATCTAATCCGACCATCTGATAAGCGCTGGGAGCGCCAGGCGGGGCGGTCAATTCGTTGTGCCCGATCACCATGTCCTGCCACCACGCCTCCTTGAGGTTGCGCTTTAACTCGACCCCCAAGGGGCCGTAGTCCCAAAAGCCGTTTAAGCCGCCGTAGATCTCGCTCGATTGAAACAGGAAACCCCGCCGCTTACACAGAGCTACCACCTTGTCCATTTTGTTCTCGGCTTTCTCGGCGGACATTTGCAGCCATCCTTCCCGTAAGGCAACCAACTCAACTTTCGACTCTAACCCGCGACGAACGCACGCATCATAGCACAAGCGGGGAACTCCGACAGCCGAGAATTGGCTCGCTTTTACCCGTGGGGAAAAGCAACAACGCCACCGAAATGTTCCGTGGCGTTGTCGAGCG
The DNA here is from genome assembly GCA_046719305.1 of Gemmataceae bacterium. Classification (GTDB taxonomy): domain Bacteria; phylum Planctomycetota; class Planctomycetia; order Gemmatales; family Gemmataceae; genus RGDT01. The sequence continues at coordinate 4,401 of JBDNDE010000270.1, forward strand.
GATCGAAAAGGTCGAATGAGCTGTCGTAGAATCAGCTTGTGGTTAGTGATCGCGACGCGGCAAAAATCCCTGACCTTTGGAAGTGACGATCGGTTGCTCATTGCGACCAGGCGACCAGTCGCGAGTGTTGTAGTCCAGTAGCATGATGCTCATCATGATCGCTAAGAACAGGATACCCGCCCCGCCGGACAACCAGACTAACGGCCCGGAATAATACATGTGCATGAAAATCAGGGCCACCAAAAGCGTCTTGATCGAGGCAATCGTCAGGGCAACGGCGATTTCATAGGCACCTGTATCGACACTCTCAGCGATATAGACCGTCAACGCGGTTAAAGCCAAGAGAGCGACATAAACGATGGAGTAGGTGCCGGGGGTAATGGGTTTGTGTGCAGCCATCGCTTAGTGCCTCATCAGATAAAGGATCGGGAAGACGAAGATCCACACCACGTCGACAAAGTGCCAATACAGACCAGACACCTCAATCGGGGTGTAGTCATCGACACCGAAGCGGGGGTAGAAGAACGTCCAAGTCCAATGGATGCCCATGATGGCAATCCCGACTACCATGTGCGTCGCGTGCAGTCCAGTGATCATGAAGTAGAACAAAAACGCCATCTGCAAACCTTTGAGCTTGTCTGGCGTCAGCAGCGTTTTGCCATCACGATCAGTGACAGTGATCTGCCGTTGACCCGCCACGGCAGACGAGTGATCGTGATGTTTGCCATCTGCATGCTTCTCATGATCATGAGAATGCTCATGGCCATGGAGAGCATAGCCGAAGTTCTTGCCCGGCAGCAGCCCGACTTCATACTCATGGTGCCACTCATAGGCTTTGATCACCAGGAAGAAGCAGCCAAAAAACAGCGTCAAGCCAAGAAACAGACGCAACAAGTTCTGATTCTTGGTCTGAGCAGCCCACACGGCTAAGGCCATCGTAAAACTGCTCGTGAGAAGCACAGCCGTGTTGATGCCACCCAGCACGGCATTAAGCTTGTAGCTGGCCAACGAGAAGGCCTCGGGATTCAGGGTCCGCATGACCGCATAGGCCGTGAACAGCCCGCCGAAGAAGAGGATTTCCGTGGAGAGGAACATCCACATTCCCAGGGTGTTCGCTTCTCGCTGTTGCTCCAGGTTTTCAAAGTGATGCGCGATGGCGGAGTAGCCGTGCGCGTGTGTATCAGTGGACAGGGTGGGCCTCCTCTCGCGAATAGCGGTACGGTTCCGTCGTCACGACGGGCGTCTTCTCAAAGTTCTCCGAAATGGGCGGCGACTGAGTGGTCCATTCCAAGCCAGTCGCCCCCCAGGGGTTCGGACCAGCCAGCTTGCCATATCGCAGTGACCACAGCAGGTAGAACAACGGTAGCAGATAACCGATCCCCAGGATGCTCGCTCCCGCGGTTGACATGACGTTAAGCACCTGGAATTCCGGCACATACTCCCAGTACCGCCGCAACATCCCCTGCTGCCCCAATAGAAACTGCGGGAAGAAGGTTAGGTTGAAGCCGATGAACACGATTAGGGCCGACAGCTTGCCCCAGAACTCGGGATACATCCGGCCGGTCATCTTCGGCCACCAGAAGTGCAGACCACCCAGATAGGCCATGATTGCCCCACCGACCATGACATAGTGGAAGTGAGCCACCACGAAATAGGTTTGCGTCAGGGCAATGTTCGTGCCCAAGGTGCCCAGGTGCAGCCCCGTTACGCCACCGATTGTAAACAGGCCGATGAAGCCCAACGCATAGAGCATCGGCGTCTGCCAACTGACGCTCGCTCGCCACATCGTGGCTGTCCAGTTGAAGACCTTGATGCCTGAAGGCACGGCAACCAACATGGTCACGATCGAGAAAAACACCGATGTCATCATCGACTGGGTGCTGACGAACATGTGGTGGCCCCAGACGGCGAAGCCCAACACAGCAATGGCAATACTGCTGAAGGCAATGAACTTGTAGCCGAAAATCACCTTACGTGAGAAGGTGCTGATCAGTTCGCTGATTACCCCCATCCCCGGCAGAATCATGATGTAGACTGCCGGATGGGAGTAGAACCAGAACAGATGCTGGAACAGCACGGGATCGCCCCCGAGGGACGGATCAAAGATGCCCACCCCCCAGATCCGCTCAACCGCAATCATAG
>JBDNDE010000271.1:0-6522 GCA_046719305.1 Gemmataceae bacterium
GTGCCATCGCTCACCGTAGTTAGACTCAATCGGTGATCAAGTAAGTCAGCGTTCATAAGATAGCTAACGGAGTTGTTACTCCAGCTGGACAGGGTTGGATCCGAAGGCGACTGAAACACGGGTACTCGCAAGGTCCACGCAATGGAATTCGCATTGCCACGAAACGCTTCGACCCCACCCCCCACGTGAACGATAGTCCAGCCGGTGCCATTCCACACCCATTGTTGGAAGCCAAGACGCGAACGCGACAGTCGGTAGCCGTTATCCTGCTCCAGGTAGGGCAAGAGATGGAAAAACGCGGTTCCATCTGCCCCCCCTTCGCTGGCTTGGTTGTTGGGAGAGGCCCAACCGATCGTCGGGGGTAGGGTGCCATGAACGTCGTGGAAACTATGGGTAGCGATCCCCATCTGCTTGAGGTTGTTGCTGGATTGCATGCGTGCCGCGGCTTCGCGGACTTTTTGCACGGCTGGCAGTAGCAGGCCGATAAGAATAGCGATGATGGCAATGACCACCAACAGTTCAATGAGGGTAAAGGCGCGACGAAGTGGGTAGAATCCGAACATAGACGGATCTCCAAACGAGTAAAAACACAAAAATAACCGTGGGGCAAAGGAGAGTGACTGCCTGGAATATCAAGTAGAGAGCAGGCAAGATGGACCGAATCCGATGCATTTCTGATCGGGACTACAGAAACGCGATATCAGATTCACCTTCCGCACGTATCCTAATGAGCGTTTGATGAGGTGTCAATGAAAAATCGCTCAGGCCGTGAATTTTTCTTCCGGCAATCGTCTTCCTAATTTTTTGTTGCGAAAAAAGCGAGGCAGATGGCAGGCATCTACCTCGCGCTTCTCGATGCGTGATACTCTTTCACTTGTTGGCTGGCATCCCCTTGAGTCGTACCAACCGTTGCTTAGCTAACTCGGCCGAACGGGTGTCCGGGAACTGGCGAACCACCCGTTGGTAGGTCAGGATCGCCTTCTCTGGTTGGCCTTGGATCGCAAGTGCTTCGGCCATCGAGAGATACAAGGAAGCGAGCTTTTCGCTCATCTCTTCGGCGGCCTCGTTTGTCCAATCAGGATTAGAACGGATCTCGGCGGCAATTTTCTGGCCCTCGTGGGCTTCCTGGCTGTCGGCGAAGCGCTCCTGTAGAGTGTCGCATGCTTGCAGGCAAGCCATAAACTTGCGGTTGCGGAAGTCGGCTTTGGCCTGCTGGAGTAAGTCTCGTGCGGGATCGGCCACCGCCACGGAGCGGCTCATCAGTTTGAGCAGCAGTTCTTTGCCCTGCTCGGCAGCGGGGGTACCCGGGTAGGCCCGATCCAACTTGCGTAGCTCGGCCAGAGCATCAGCGGTCAGACCATTTTCAGCCATCTCGCGGGCTTTTTTCTCCTGAGTGCGGGCCAACGATTCCAGTTCACTCAAACGATTGCGGGCCTTAACCTGAATCGGTCGGGATTTGCCATCCTCGGAAATATGTCGATACAGATTAAGGGCGCGAGCCGTATCCCCTTTGCTGGCAGCGAGTTCGGCCAACTCGTACTCGCGTTGCATCCAATCGGGAGTACCAGCGACGAGCAATACATCAAGTAATTTCTTCTTAAACGCATCGGCTTCAAGAAATCCTTCCTGGTGGGCCACAATTGCTCCGCTTGGTGCGGCAAAATAGAGACTGGGATAGACATTTGCCTTGAAGGCGTTGGCTAACTCGGGTTGGCGTTGGGCATCGACTTTGTAGATTACAAAACGCTCATTAAGTAGTTTGGCCACTTCGGCCGATTGCAGGGTGCGAGCATCGAGTTGACGACACCAATAACACGCCTCGGTGCCTACCACAATCAGCACCGGTTTATCGGAGTCGGCCGCCTCCTTGACGGCCTTGGAATAATCGGGACGCCAACGAATTTCCTCGGCGTCAAGGGGGGAAGTTCCCGGTGGAGCCAACAGGGCCGGTAATAGCAGCAACAGAGCAGGCAAACGGTACATGCGATCTCTCCGGCGGAAACATCGAGGAGGAACAAGGGCGGTTAAGCGCGCGGGTGAGCTTTGTCGTAGCTGTCCCGCAGTTTGTGCGTACTGACTTGAGTGTAAATCTGTGTCGTTCCAAGGCTTTTGTGGCCGAGCAACTCTTGCACGGCTCGGATATCAGCACCTCCATCAAGCAAGTGAGTGGCAAATGTGTGACGCAACGAATGTGGACTGATCTCCTTACCAACCCCCGTCTGTTTCACATATTTCCCGACGATGCGGCCGATGCTACGGACCGTCAGACGAGTTCCATTTTTGTTGAGAAAGACAGCCGATTGGGTAGCAGCTTGGGGACTGATCGAGCGGCGTACGGCCAACCACTCATGCAGAGCGTCGACAGCCGGAGGGCCAAGCAGGATGAGTCGTTCTTTGCGGCCTTTGCCGCGGACAGTGGCTATGCCGGCTTCGAGGTCGAGATCGTCGAGATCCAACCCCGAGAGTTCAGAGACACGAACCCCAGCGCTATACAAGACTTCGAGTAAGGCTCGGTCACGCAATCCCAAGGGACCATCAGATTGAGGAGCTTCAACCAGAGCGACCACCTGTTGGCCATCCAACACCCGGGGTAAACGCTTCTCAGGCCGCGGGCCACGCACTCCGTGGGCGGGGTTAAGCGTCAAAAGGCCTTGCCGGCACAGATAGCGAAACCACGAACGCAGAGCGGCCAGGCGGCGGGCGATGGTGCTGCGGGCGAAACCAGCTTCGACCTGTTGGGCTACAAAAGCTCGAACATGCCGAGCCGTGATCTGCCGGACCGCGGTGGACACTCCCAACTGGGACTCAAAAAACGTGATGGCATGCTGAAGATCCTCACGGTAGGACTTGACGGTATTCGACGAGGCATTTTTTTCTAAAGCCAGATAACGGAGGAAGTCAGCCAAGGCTTCGAACATGCAGATGCCTCCCAGGAAACAAGCGGCATCCTTCCGCAGAGCAATACTGGTCGAACCAAAAGGTCGGTTTAGAAACGGACGTGTGTGGACTGTTCTTCGGCGCGACGGTTGAGAATGGCGGCATCAAACCAGTTCAGCCCCAATGAAGGATCGGCTGCCTGTGCGTGGAAAAGATCTCGAAGTTGGTCGCGGCTCTGATCATCGTAGACGTAGATGTACACTTCTTCGCCCTTCCTTAATGCCAGGACGTTTAGTTCTGCGTTCATCTATCGCCCTCTTAGCATAGAAAGGCACACCATCTACCCTTCGGCCTAAATTGGCTTCAGACCTGAGAAGTGGAGGAAAAAAAGCCCCACAATTCCCATCGAGAGGATGCATAATCGCCAGACTCGGATTCCTTTTGCCTTATCTCTGTTCGTCGGCCACTACAATAGGAGCGTCCTGACCGAGCTATTGCTAGGAACCGACGCGATGCAGTGTGAAATAATCTCTATCGGTACCGAGATGACCTCTGGGCGCAATCTCGACACCAATAGCCAATGGTTAAGCCTGCGGCTGGCAGAGCATGGTCTGTCGGTGGGCTGGCATACTACGCTTGCAGATGACCTGGAGGTAAACATCCAGGCGTTTCGGATCGCTTCTCAGCGGGCTAAAATTGTGCTAATCACTGGTGGCCTGGGGCCGACTCAAGACGACCTGACCCGCGAAGCGTTGGCCAAAGCGGCCGGAGTCGACTTGGTCTTTGACGAGGAACAATACCGCCGCATCGAGGCGATGTTTGCTGCTCGCGGCCGGGTGATGCCGGAACGCAACCGGGTCCAGGCGATGTTTCCCCTTGGGGCCGAACCACTACTGAACAATCGCGGCACCGCGCCGGGTGTGTGGATGAGGTTGAACGGCGCGGTGATGGCGGCTATGCCGGGAGTGCCCCCAGAAATGCACGCCATGTTCACTGACCAGGTGCTACCCCGCTTGCTGGCTTTGGGATATGGCGGAACGGTCCGCATTGAACGAAAGATCAACACCTTTGGAGCCGGCGAATCACACGTTGAACAGAAATTACTCGATATCACGCGGCGGGGACATGTGCCCGAAGTGGGAATTACGGTGAGCGGGGCCACCATCTCCTTACGCATCTTCGCCGAGGGACCAACCCGCGAAGCCGCTCTAGCTCAGGCGGCTCCGGTGGAAGCGCTGATCCGTGAACGTCTGGGAGAGTTGGTCTTCGGCGTGGATGACGAAGAGTTGCAACACGCCGTCTTGGGCCTGCTAGGCCAGGCCAATCAGACCCTGGCGGTAGCGGAAAGTCTAACAGGCGGAATGGTCGGCGAATGGTTGACCAGTGTGCCCGGCAGCAGTGCTTCTTTTCTAGGGGGAGTGGTGGCCTACACCAACGAGATCAAGCATCGCCTGTTGGGAGTGCCCCAGGAACTGCTGGCTAGCTACGGGGCCGTCTCCGCTCCAGTGGCAGAGTCCATGGCGGCAGGCGTGCGGGAGCGGTTCGGGGCGGATCTCGCAGTGAGTACGACCGGTGTAGCAGGGCCAGGCGACCTATCACCCACGCAACCAGCCGGATTGGTTTACGTGGGGATAGCCTGGGCGGGCGGAACCAGCCATACGAGCTTCAGTTGGGTGGGCACGCGTGAGGAGATTCGTCGCCGGGCCGCCAAGTTAGCGTTGAATGCTGCCCGGCTCAAGTTGCGCGAGATCATCGCAGGCCGCGGTCCAGGGCGTCCTTGATCGTGTCGAGTTCTTCAATGCCCACACTCAGACGGATCAAGCCGTCGGTGATGCCCTGGCGAGCCTTCTCCGCCGGCGGCGTGTGGCGGTGCGAGGTAATCCCCGGGTGGCTTAGGGTCGTCGTCGTGTTGCCCAACGAAGGACTGAAAACGATACCGCCATTGCGGATGAAGCGATTAACCGACTGGCGTCCGCCATCTAATTCAAAGCTCAGCATATTTCCATAATATCCACCCAAAATGCGCGGCGCTAAGCTATGATCGGGATGTTCGGGCAGTCCGGGGTAAACCACTCGCGTAACCCCTGGCTGTTCCCGCAACCACCGCGCTAGTTCAAAGGCGTTGATGCAGGCCGTCTTCATCCGCAGCGGCAGGGTGTTCAAGCCGCGCTCGGTGAGCCAGCACTCAAAGGGATTGGAGGCTAGGCCCCAGATGCTGCAGGCCGCCGAGACCTCCAGTTGATAATCCTGTCCGACCACCAAACCTAGGGTAATGTCTCCGTGGCCGCCGATCATCTTAGTTAGGCTCTCCATGACCAGATCGGCCCCCCATTCGATGGGACGGGTGAGAATGGGCGTGGCAAAGGTGTTATCCACTACCAGCAGAGCCCCCGCATGATGGGCCAACTCTGCCAGCGTGGGGAGATCGGCAACGCGAAGCAGAGGATTGCTGAGCGTTTCTACGAGCAGCAAACGCGTCGGAGTTTTCAGGGCCTGCTGAACGGCTTGCAGGTCGTTGGTGTCCACAAACGTCGTCCGCACACCAAAACGGCCTAGTTCCTGATCCAACAGTTGCGTTGTGCGGCCATAGAGCCGATTGCTGGCGACGATGTGTTTACCCGAATCTAAGGTAGCGAGCAGAATCGCACTGAGGGCGGCCATACCACTACTGGTGACCATGCCCCAAGAAGCGGATTCGAGTCGGGCCAAACGGGCAGCAAGAGAAGCGGCATTGGGGTGGCCATCGCGGGCGTAGATAAATCCGGAGGATTCCGCATTCATAATGCGATCGCATTCCTCCAGATCGGGTAAGACATAAACGGAAGACTGATAGAGAGGGGGGACAAGCGGTACACTCATCCCAAGATCGATGCGTGGTGGGTTCATAGATTTCTTGATCCGTGGTCTGCTCGGGCCCTTTAATCAAGATAGCAGATCACGGCTCAACGTCCTTGAGCAGATTTTGGATGGCAATCCAGTAGGTTTTCTGTTCCTCGTCCTCCTCACGCAAGCCAAGGCGGGCTGCTTCTTTACGAGCCAGTTGCTCATCGGTCTTGCGATGCAACCGGAAATACAAATACCACATGGCACCGGCAGCAGCACCATCTTTGTCAAACACATGCAGCGGATGCTTGGAGGAATCCTCGACCAGAATCGCAAACTCCTCCACCTTCTCCTTGGTCAGAGTGGCAGGTGAAACGATGATAGACTGGTAAGTGATTCCCTTCTTCTCATATTGCCGGGAGATGGCCGCTGTATCGTCCAAGGTGCCACGCAAATGTAGCACCGTTTTGTATCCCTTGCTCGCAAGCCAATCTTGGCCGTCGGGAAACGGTTGCAACCCTGAGGTGACACCAGGACGGGCCTGTGTGAAAGCCGGCAAGTCGATGGGAGATGGCTCGTCGGGTAGTACGCCCGGACCAGGCACGCTAGCGATTGGTGGCGTCTTTGATTCCACCTTGACCCGTGGTTCGCCCAGACGAATCGGCGGCACCTCGTCAGCGATCGGAGGATGTTTTCGTGGATCGGCTAAAGGGGGACGAATTGTCTGCGCCGAGGGAGCGGGAGCAGCCACAATTGGGGTGAAGCGTGATTCGCAACTCTGGCACGGCGCAGGAGTGGGTGGACCAAAAGACACGGTACGGC
>JBDNDE010000272.1:0-6497 GCA_046719305.1 Gemmataceae bacterium
TGTGCTTGCTGAGCTTGACCGCTTGGGAGGGCTATCGCATTTTATGGAACAAGTTACAGCAAGAGATCGCGCCGTTGGTCAAACGAGATCCAAAAGGTCATGCCGGTGTTTTGGGTGCCAACCTCGATCGAGACGACCTTGTTGATCGGCTCAAGGCCAACTTAGAAACCTTCGAGGAAATCACACCTATTTCATTTGGATATGTTGCACTTTTTTTAGTATTTTACATCCTCATTGTTGGGCCACTCGACTACATCATTCTTAAGAAAATATTCAAACGCCTGGAATGGACCTGGTTGACCTTCCCTCTAACTATCTTGCTGCTCAGTGGCTTAGCTTACTTCGTCGCCTATCACCTCAAAGGCGCCGAGCTTCGCACCAATAAAATGGATTTACTCGATTTCGATCTGCATGACTCCGGCACCGTCTACGGCAATACGTGGGTTACCCTGTTCAGTCCGCGCGTCGAGGCCTACACCGTTGGTCTGCAACCCAACGTCGTGGACTGGTTCGGTCAACCGATGGGTGGTGACGCCGCTCTGATGATGCAGTTGCTCGAAGCCAACGAACCGCCACGCACCGGCCAACAAACTACCTTCACCCAGCCGTATGAATTCGCGTCCGCTGCTCAGGGGATGCGACGGGTGCCTATTCCTGTCTGGGGTACTCGTTCGTTTAGCGCTTCGTGGCGTTTGCCGCTAGGCCCCAAACCGCCGCTTGGCATCCGCGATGAAGTCGGGCCTGTGCGCTGCACCAACGATGGCCGCGTGCTGGTGGGCCGGCTGACAAACCAACTGCAAGGCGTTGAGTTGGTCAACGTCGGGCTGCTGTACCGCGACCGCTGGTACGACCTAGGCAACTTGGCCCCAGGGGAATCGGTTCGCCTGGAGCCGTTCTTTGCACAGGATGCCAAGGTTCAGGGCAAACGCTTGGTCGAATGGTTTGCCGACGAGGCTCTCAAACCCGGCGAGCCGTTGCGGCTGTCGGAGCGGCCTTTAGATGCGCAGGTGGTACATCGGCAGTTGTTTCGACTGGCACAAGAGATGATGTTTTTCCGCGTGCTGCGAAGTGGGGAAAAGGAAAACACTCAAGACAATGCCTCCTTGCGGTTTCTGGATCAAAGCTGGCGACTGCCCCCCCTCAGCCAGTTTCCGCCAGTAGTTCCGCCTCGCTACCGAAAGGAAGCTATGGTTGTAGCACGCACGCGGTTAGTGTGTGACCAGGGCGATCGGGTGAACCGCCATGCTATCAACCCCTCACGGCTGTGGCTGGGCCGACTGCCCCAGGATGGTCAACCCCTGCCCGTGTTGCCCGGCGTGCTGACTCAAGAAACTTTCGTTCGCTTCTTTATACCGGTGGCCAACTGAAATGATCGAGACACGTGATTTAACCAAGATGTACGGCGAGTTGTACGCCCTGAACCGCCTGAATCTCAAGCTCGAACGTGGTGATGTGTATGGTTTCATCGGTCCCAATGGGGCTGGCAAAACCACGACCATGCGGATTTTAGCAACGCTGCTGAACCCGACTTGGGGCGAGGCCAGCGTTTGCGGATACTCGATCTACAACAATGCCAAAGAGATTCGTCGCGTGATGGGCTACATGCCCGACTTCTTTGGTGTGTATGACGATATGAAAGTCATCGAATATCTTGAATTTTTTGCAGCCACCTATCGCATTGATGGTCCGGCGCGGCGGAAGAAGTGTGACGAAGTGCTAGAACTAGTCGATCTGGGCTACAAACGCGATGCCCTGGTCACCAGCTTATCGCGCGGCATGACCCAACGTCTGGGACTGGCCCGGGTCCTGTTGCACGACCCCCAAGTGCTTCTCTTGGACGAGCCGGCCAGCGGTCTGGACCCCCGCGCTCGGATCGAGATGCGTGGCCTGCTAAAAGAACTGCGAAAACTGGGTAAAACCATCTTGGTCAGCAGCCACATCCTCCCCGAACTCGCCGACATCTGTAACAAAATCGGCATCATCGAACGGGGGCAACTCCTGTTCGATGGCGATGTGCAAACGGCAATCAAGAAAGTGCGTCAACGCACCGTCTACCTTGTGGCCGTGGCCGATGGCCAAAATCACCTGGCCAAGGAGCATCTGGAGGCTCACCTCGACGTACTGAGCGTGGAGGAGTGTCCCGAGGAAGAAGCCCTGCGTGTCACGCTCAACGAAGGTGTTACCGAGGCCAGCTTCCTTGTAGATGTGCTACTTCGTCAGGGATTTAAACTCAAAACATTCAAAGAGGAAGAGATCAATCTCGAAGATGTCTTCCTTGCCATCACCAAAGGGATCACCAACTGAACCGCATGCGAGGCTGCTTATGCTTGCTCTCGTTCCTCTCACGCTCCTGGCTGCCGATCCCCCGCCGCTACGATCCTGGTGTATCGACTCGCCCACCATTGTGGTGGCTCAGCCTGTCGATCCGCTCACCCCTGTGCGTTTCCGTGTTACTCACTGCTTACGCGGTGGCGTGAAAACCGGCTCCGTGTTGACACCGGCCCACCTGCCGATCGAATCAATGCGGACCTTCGACGAGCCAGATTTTGAGAACGACGGCAAGCCGCGTCCGCGTCGATGTACCCAGGCGCTGTTATTCCTCGATCATAAAAACGGTGTGCAGGCCTTACGACTGTGTACCGACGATGGCCGAGTCCTGGCCCTGCAGGAGGGCAAGCTCCAACTCGTCCAAACACGTTGGCCTGTGTTGTTGCAACGTGTTGCCGCTGATGTCGCCACGGTCGAGCGGCTCAACAGCTATTGCCAGATCCGTTCACCTGACAGGCGGACGGCGGCGATCGTCGGCTGGATCGAGCGGCATCGGGACGATTTTCGAGCGGTGTTGGGCGGTACCGATGAGGCTCCGATCGGCTGGGGGCCGTTACGCACGCGGTTGTTCGATGCGATCTACCAGACCGGCGACCCGGCCTCGGCTTGGACGGGGGTTCGGCTCCACGCTCGGCTATTTGGCGGCGAGTTACTCAAGCCGCGCGGCTTGGTATTTCAGTCGGCACAGGGCAAGGCATTTCTCCGCAAGGTGGCATGTGATCTGGGGGCACTGGAAGGGGACCGTATTCGCGCCATCACTCTTATGGGCTATGATGAGTGCTTGCGTGAGTTGATTGCTGATAAATCTGAAGCGGTTCAAATCGCTGCAATTCAATTGCTCGCGGACACCAAAGCCCCGCAAGATCTCGACGCCTTGGTGAAAGCGTACTCGACAGCCGCCGCGGGAGCGGTTCGGGGCGAAGTGGCTTGGTCGCTGGCACACGGTGCCCCAGAGCGTTGGCGTGAAGTGACGACAAACCCGCAAGGAGTTTGTGTCGTGCTGCGCGAGGTCGAGCTCGACAGCGAAGGCATCAACTTTTGGTTGCACGCCCGCCTGCCTGAAGGCAAAATCACCGAAGCTCCGGTCTTGCTCATCGAAGAACTCGCTCTGTTGGGGGTGGTCCGCTCGTCCAAAAAGCTACCCGTCTCGTTCCTTCTGTTGCCCCGTCCGTGGAACGAGGGCTGGGACGGCCAGCCGCCTTTGCCCGCGCGACTGGAACTGCGCGGTTTACAGCCCAACACACGTTATCGGCTGCGTGTTGAAGGTGAAATTGGCCCCAAAAAAGAGAAGTGGCTCTCCGAAGCGATCCTGTTCACTACCAAAGCAACGACCCAAGGACGTAATCGCTGATGATCCTGCTGGATGCTCAGAACGTGTCGGCGTTTGCCCAGCAGCGTGGCTGGATTGGTCCCGGCCCAGCCGAGGCTGAGGAACTATCCGGTGGGGTATCCAATGCCGTATTTCGCGTGCAGACGCCCACAGAACGGATTGTGGTCAAGCAATCGCGACCCCGGTTACGAACGCAACGCGAATGGTTCAGCGACCCCGAACGGATCTTCCGGGAAGAGGCGGTACAACGCCTCCTAGCCGAGCGATTGCCGGGAAGCGTACCGGAGGTGCGAGGCAGTGACCACGAGCATTTCGCTTATGCGATGCAGCACGCCCCCCTGGAAGCGCGGCCATGGAAAGCGTTCTTGTTAGAGGGCCATCTGCACCTAGAAACAGCCCAACGGGCGGGGCAGCTCTTAGCCCGCCTACATGATTTAGATATAAGCATGATCAATTTTCTCGAAGATAGTCGCATCTTCGAGCAGCTGCGGGCCGAGCCGTTTTATGACCGCCTAGCTGAGCAACATACCGATCTGAGCGCGATCATACGCAACCTGCGCTACACGCTCACGCATCTACCGATCGCATTGTGTCATGGGGATTACAGCCCCAAGAACCTGCTGGTGACAGATGAAACCCTGTTGCTGGTCGATCACGAGACGGCTTTGTTGGGCGAGCCGGCCATGGATGTTGGTTTTTTCTTCAGTCATCTGTTGCTCAAGGCGTTTCGCAAGCCAGCGTGGCGTCAGGCTATGCTGGGGCTGATCGGCACGGCTTTAGGGGGGTATCGCTCGACTGCCAGGCCGCGTGGGGATCTGCTGGAGCGGGCGATCGGTCATCTAGGTGTTTGTCTGCTGGCTCGGATTGATGGCACCAGCCCGGTGGAATATCTACCCGACGAGGCAACGCGCGAGGCGGTGCGGCAGTTTGCCCGGCAGGTACTGCTTGAGGCTCCCAATTCTTGGGAGGATGTTATCGAACGAGCTTCTACTGCGATTTGTCGTTTGGAGCTTGGCTAAGGCTTCCAGCGGCTAGGACACCTGGACCATCAGCTAGCGGAGTGGGTGGCTTGGCTTCACGAGGCTGGCTGTTTGGCTGCGTCCTACGGTCGCTTGGAAAAACCAGATCGGACCGAGGACGAGCCGAACAGTTGGGGCGGAATGGGCGGACTTTGGACGGCTCAGGATAACCTAGTCCGGACTGCTCAGGCGGATGCAGCCAGGACGGCCAGCGCCTCGTCTCGGCTGGATGTGAGGGTCACCAGTCGTTCTAACTGGCTGACCTCAAACAATTCGCGTTGCAGGGGGGTACTGACCACGACCATCCGGCCACCGCATTGGCGGACGCGTTTGAAGTGGCGAACCAGCACCCCCAACACGGACCCAGGTAGATGGGGCGAAGCAGTCAAGTCGACTACCACCTGGGATGATTGGTTGACCGATTCGACCAGAACATCGTCTATGTGGGCCAGTAGCTGCTCGTCGAGGGTTCGATTTGCAGGCATCTCAACGACTAGGGCACCGTGATGGTGAACCAGCTTGGGCATGAGCTTCTCCCGTGAAACAGAGGGCTTCGCAGAACAGACGATTCAGGCCCCCAAATATTTCTTCTTCCACGGGAGTTTCTCATTTACCCGGTTGCACCCTTTTCCTCGATTTCCTCGTTGGCCCAGTCACGCGGCTTGAGCCAATACTCCGTTAATTCGGCTTCTGGAGTCCCCGCTGGGGCTTGGTAATCGTACCACCACCGGGCTTTGGCCGGCAACGACATGAGAATCGACTCGATCCGCCCAGCAGTCTTCAAGCCGAACAGCGTGCCGCGATCGTAGATCAGGTTGAACTCGACATAGCGGCCCCGACGGTATTCCTGAAACTCTTTCTGCTCGGGAGTGTAGGGGGTGTCTTTTCGCCGCTCGACAATCGGGACATAGGATTCAAGAAAGCAATCGCCGGCTTTCTGGACAAAAGCAAACACTTTCTCCGGGTCGCCATCCAGGTAGTCGAAGAAGATGCCGCCAACCCCGCGTGCTTCGTTGCGATGGGCCAAGTGAAAGTATTCATCACACCAAGATTTGAGACGAGAATACTCCACTACGTCGCTATGGGCCTGGCAGACATCTCGCCAGACGCGGTGGAAGTGAATCACGTCCTCGCGGCGTGGATAGAAAGGGGTTAAATCGGCTCCGCCGCCAAACCACCATTTGTCGCCCTTGGTTAGGTAGCGGAAGTTGGCATGAACCGTGGGCACATGGGGATTCCGTGGGTGCAGCACCAACGAAATCCCGCAGGCCGAAAAGTCTCGCCCCTGGCCTGGAATCTGCTTAGCAAACTCTTCACTTAGCTGGCCATGAACATCGCTAAAGTTGACACCGGCTTTCTCAAAGATGCCGCCTTCTACTAGGACGCGTGTCCGACCGCCCCCCCCACCGGGCCGATCCCATTGGTCCTCGTGGAACGACTGGCCATCGAGCCGTTCTAAAGTGGCGACGATTCGATCCTGCAAATTACGAAAATAAGTTGCCGCACGCTCTCGCATCGTACACCTCTCCCAACACAGACCCTTATTAAACTACGACGCCGACCCACCTAACGGCGAGTCGGCGAGGAATCCACAGGAGCAAAAGCTGTGCTAGGTAGGGAGTTAGCGCGAGGTAGAAAGCAGTTCCCGCAGGTCAACCACCACGGTTGACCCCGCCTCAATGGTGACGATCTTGCTCTGCTCTTGGTCGCCCATTTTGACCTTCACGGTGTAATGGTACGGTTGGCCGACTTCCAAAGCCGGGGTCTTGAAAACCTCCTTTTCGCTCTTGCGTTTCACCAACACACCGTTGAAGCGAACT
>JBDNDE010000273.1:0-6404 GCA_046719305.1 Gemmataceae bacterium
CTCCGCTGCCCCCGCCCCCTTTCCCCTTGCCCTTGCCCCCGCCGCTCGCCTTCAGGCCACGCGCCCCCAACACATACAGTTTTCCCTCGGCAATTGACGGGGTGGAATATCCGCCGCCCAGGTTGCCGACCTTCCAGGCCAGCTTCGGCCCTCCAGCAGGCCATTGCCGCAATAGGCCCGTTTCTCGGCTCAGGCCGCTGCGATCCGCTCCCCGCCATGCGGGCCAATCGGCTGCTAGACCTAAGAGCGTGGCCGAGAGAAAACCAAGGGTAAACAGACGGACAAGCATAGCAATACCTCCAGGCGATGACACGAGATGAAACCCCGTTGGTCGGCTTGTGGATCGTCTCAGAGGAATCACAGGTTTATTAAGGGGTGGCGGGGGTGCCGGTGGACTCGTCGTTTCGTCACGGGTTTCATCGAGGTATCGTCACAGAAAAAGCAGACGAATGGCTTCAACCCAAGAGGTGGAATCTCTGATTGCTGCGATTGCGCTACTCAGTTGTTGAGTTTTGATGATGTTTGAATCGGTATCGCTTGGGTTCCAAATTGGTCATCGCTTAGGCGACCACCACTAGGCTGCGAACTGCAATTTCTTGGATTGCTAGCGGCGAAGCGGTGCGTAAGGGAACGGGATGAGCCGATCTCGCGGCGTTTACAAGTTCAAAAGCATTGGTGGACGCAGCGGGTGTCTTCGGCCCGGAGATGCTCGCGCAGCGGTTGGGTATGAGCATTTGGGGCGTTTCGCTGATCGGGCCGATCCACCGGGGGTACGCAACGAAGGGAGCGACCCGGCATCGGCGGCAGCAGCCCAAAGAAGGGCTAGTCGTGCGGCAGCTGACGCCTTAGCGTAACTCGCTTTGCAGAGTAGCGAGGATCTGATCCAGGGCGGCTAGGTCATCGGCTTCGGAAGGAGGGTTGAGCAGGTTGTCGCCCTTTCGCTCGAAGACAGGCATGTCAAGGAGGCGTTTGCCCGCCTGGGCCAAGGCAGCGCGAAACGCCTCGCGTGCCTCCGCCGGGATGCCCTCATCTTTGGCTCCATACAGCACCAATACACTCGCCTGCAACGGGGCAAGCTTTGCTGCATCGGTAACGGGTCGGCCCCCAATGCTGATGACGAGTTTGAGCGCAGGTAGCGGCTGGCGTATAGCTGCTTCCAGAGCGTAGGCCCCGCCCAGGTCAAAGCCCAACAGGGCTAACGGTCCCGGTTGCTGTTGCAGATAGGCCAACCCGTCACGCAGGTCGTTAGCTACCTGCTGCTCGTCCAAAGCACGACTCATAATGTGGGCGTCCAGGGGATCTCCCTGAGCGACCGCTTCGCCACGATATAGATCGACGAGTAAAACGCGGTAGCCATGCGAGTGCAGCGTCTGTGCCATCTGCTGCACACCCGGAGTAATCCCCGCTTCACCCGGCACGATCAGGACGGCAGGCGACAGTCCGGTTGAGTTGGCCGGATACAGTATGCCGCGTCCCGCTTGGCTGAGGGAAATTTCTAAGGGCTCCGAGGGCGAGCGTGAGCTACAGCCGGCCAGCAAACACCCAACAGCCAACAAAACAACCGTTCGTGCGGTCACTTGTTTGCGAGTTCCTTTTTCAAGAACGACTCGATGGCTGCCCAAGCTTTCTTGGCCTCGGCCTCGCGATATTCGGGGTTTGGCTTGGAACCGTTGCTTTCACGCATAAAACCATGGCCCGCTTCGTATTCGCCCAACGCCTCGACCTTCTTATCGAGTTTCTTGAGGGCCTCCCCGAAGGCTCGCACGTTCTTGATCGGGATGCCCTTGTCTTCTTTGCCGAATACCCCCAGCACCGTGGCTTGTAGCGGCTTGAGCTTGGCCTCGTCAGCGGTCACTCGGCCGTAGCAGATAATGCAGGCTCTCAGGCGTGGTTCGGCCACAGACAGTTCCAGGGCGTAGCCGCCGCCCATGCACCAGCCAATGACAGCGAGTTTGTCTTTGTTGACCGCCTTGTGGTTGGCTAAGTAGTCCGTGGCGGCTTTGAGGTCGCGCAGGGCACGTTCCGGCGGCAGGCCCTTGAGCAGTTGACTAGCGACTTTCATGTCTTCGGTTACTTTGCCGCGATATAAGTCGGGGGCCAGGGCGACGTAGCCTTGAGCGGCTAAGCGTCGGGCTTGGATCTTGATCCAGTCGTTTAGGCCCCACCATTCTTGGATCACGACTATTGCAGGAAATGGACCCTCGCCCTCAGGTTGAGCCAAAAAGCCGACCACATCTTCTGAGCCGGATTTGAACTTGACGGTAGTACCGGTGACTTTGAACTCGGCGTGAATAGCAGAAGTCATGACGAGAACCGCCAGAACTGCCCCCAATCGCATACCATTGCCTCCTATGGAGTCGGGAATTGCCCCCCTATTTAAGGCTAGCGGTTAGTCCCTAGAATGACTACCTCAGGGAGGACCGACCATGTATCAAACGATTCTTGTGCCTCTGGATGGCTCACCATTCGCCGAACACGCCTTGCCGTATGCCGCTACAATCGCCCGGCAGGCCGGAGCGACGCTGCGACTGGTAACGGTATCAACACCCCTGGAAGAAACCTCGGTCGAAGGGCTGTTTATCAGCGCTGCCGAGATCGAAGCGGATCTGGCCCAGCGTTACCAAACCTATCTCGAACATTTGGCAGCCAAGTTGACCGGAGTGAAGGTCGAAACCGAAGTGCCTCACGGCGACGCAGGCGCGATTTTGGTCGATCGCATCGAAACCCGAGCCGATCTAGCGGTCATGGTCACTCATGGTCGCGGTGCGTTCGAGCGATTTATGCTGGGTAGCACGACGGATGAAGTAATTTGCCGGGTGAATAAACCGGTGCTACTGATTCGTCCCGCAGAAGGAGCGGTCCAACTGGACCAGAAACCCAACCTAAGCCCAGCCCTAGTGGCTCTGGATGGCACCCCCCAGGCTGAGGCGGTGCTGAATCACGTCGTGCAGTTGGTAGGGCTGTTTCCACAAGCGCAGATGGTGTTGATGCGGGTGGTGCAGAGTACCGGCCCTCATGGTTTGGTCCCGGACGTTCCCGAAGCCCGCAAAGAGGCGATCAACTTGCGGCAACAACTCGAAGCGCTCCAAGATCGAATCCGCAGCGAAACCCGGGTTTACCTGGAAAATTTGGCTCGTCCTTGGAAAGAACGCGGCCTGAACGTCACAGTCCGCGTGGTGGTCGATGACCAGCCTGCCCAAGCCATTCTCCAAGAGGCCAAAAGTTTGCATGCCGGACTGATTGCCATGGAAACCCACGGCCGCACCGGGTTGAGTCGCCTGGTGATGGGCAGCACGGCCGATCGCGTGGTGCGTTCGTCGCCGGTGCCGGTGTTGTTGCATCGCCGCACCAGCTAACCGACCCTCGCTGGATCGCTAGCGAGGCACTGCGGCTGTCTGGTCTAGAGAGGGCCGCAGCACTTCACGCAGCCACCGCCGCGTGAACAACCGTCCGGCCTCAAGACTTAGATGATGCGAATCGACAAAATGCTCCTCCTCCATCCAGTCCCGACAATCCAGATGTCGACAGCCAGTGCCGGCCAACAAAGCTTGATAAGCCGACTCGATCTCTGGAGTGTAGTGTTGCCGATGCGCTAGTGAGAGCGGCGGGGTCATCAGCCAGACCTCGGCCCCGAGTCGACGAGCCTTGGCGATCAGCCGATGTAAGGCCACGACGTTGATCGACTGCATGCGGTAATTCTTCAGCCAAGACCGGTAGGCGTGCTGGCCACCGGCGACGACGGCAGCGGCCTGCTGGGGCGTCTGATGAATTTGGATCGGCTCCAGGGCCGGTTCTTGCCAGTGCGTCGTGGGGGCAGCGGCCAACGCCAGCGGTCGGGCCTCCCAAGGACCAACCGAGCCACGCAGTTCCTGCCAAAACAAGTCACGATAGGAGTAGACCGGCACCAGTCGCGCTGTGATGACCCGGCCGAGTTGATGAGTGGCGAGGATTTGATCCAGGTGTCGCGGCAAATCCGCCCAGCGATGCAGACGCAGAGCGTTCCAGCCGGCGCAAAAGTTGGCCCGGGTGAAAAACTCTGGGCACACTTCCACAATCACCCGTCGCGGCCGGACCCCTGCGGCGAGCAACCGCTCCCAGACGGCTTCTTGAGCCGTCGGGTCGCCCGCAGGCACAGCGGCGTTGAACAGGCTGAGGACTCCGAAAAGGACAGCCTCGCGTTCTTGGATCGCCCCTTCAAGTCGCGAACTGCCCAGCACCACGGTATCCGGTTGGATGCCGCTGCTCTCCAGCCGGGCCAACACTGCCCGCAACGAGGTAAAGCGAAACAGCGGTGCCGCATGATCCAGCCACAATCCCAAGGCCAACTGGCTCAACAGAAACAGCACCAGGGCCAGGAACAAGACTCGACGCGGACGGTGTTTGTCGCGACGCATGCCCACCTCGGACCGATCAGAAATGGAAATAGATGAAACCGCTCGCCGTCAACGGGATCAGGGCGAAATATAGCACCGCAAACCCCGCTAGTCCTGCCGCGGCTAGTGGTGTCGGCACCCGCGACGCGAGCTTTCGGCCGTCGATGCTGCCGCCGACAAACAGGGCGAGCAAGCCAGCCAGCACCAGTGCCGTTTGTTCCCAGGGCAGCATCGCGCCGGCTGTCGGCCCGAACATTCCACTCAATACGGTGGCGGCATCGGCGAAGCTGGTAGCACGAAATAATACCCAACCAATCGTCACACTCAAAAAGGTGAGCAGAATCCAGATCGGCCGAGTCCAATCTGCTGTCGCCCAACGCGGCACTGGCAGAACTCGTGCAGTGGCCAACAACAGGCCGTGGTAGATGCCCCAGAGGACGAAGGTCCAGTTCGCCCCATGCCACAGGCCGCCCAGCGTCATGGTTGCTAGCAGGTTGCGGCAGGTGGACCACTCGCCGCCTCGATTGCCCCCCAGTGGAATATACAGATAGTCGCGCAGCCAGTTGGACAGGGAGATATGCCAACGCCGCCAAAACTCCCCGATAGTCGCCGAAAGGTACGGCGTGCGAAAGTTGGCCGGCAGCTTGAAACCAAGCATGTGGGCTAGGCCGATCGCCATATCGGAGTAGCCGCTGAAGTCGCCGTAGATCTGCACACTATAAGCAAGGCTAGCGGTCCACAGCGCGGCACTGCCGTAATCACGAGGCGCCTGAAACACCGGATCGACGACTGTCGCCATCCAGTCGGCCAGGACTGCTTTCTTGAATGCACCCAGTAAAAAAAGTTGCACCCCGGCCTCGAAGCGCAGCCAAGAGAACCGCTTGGGCCGTTGCAGCTGCGGACCGAAATCATGCGAGCGGACGATCGGCCCAGCCAGCAGATGCGGAAAGAACAAGATGTAAAGCAGATAATCGCGCAGTGAATCAAAAGGCTGCACCCGACCCCGATAGACATCGACCAGATAGCTAATGGCCTCGAAGGTGTAGAACGAGATGCCCAGGGGCAACAGCAGCTTCCAGCCGGGTACCTCAAACCCGCCGCCGAACCAGCTGGAAATTGTGTTGGCCGAGTGCAGAAAAAAAATCAAATATTTGAATGCAGCCAAGATGCTGAGGTTGACACAGATGCACAAAGCAACTAGCCGCCACCGCCACCGCGAACAAGACAGACGGGGTAATTGCCGAGCGACAACAAAGTCGAACCCCGTAGCCGCGAACATCAGCACGATAAACCACGGGTTAAACAGGCCATAATAGAGGATACTGGCGGCAAGCAACCAACCCATCCGCAGACCATGCGACGGCAGCCGCCAATAGATCAACAGCACCGGGAGAAAGAAGAGGAAGAAGTTCGGCTTACAAAACTCCATGGACACTCGCTCCCGATGGGGGTCTACGAGTGCCCGCGATAGCGACCCAAGGGGAGAAAATCAACGCAGGTCCACCATCCCGTCGTGGCTGGCTGGCCTAAGCTTGGCTCGCCACGATCGCGTACAATTCGGCCAGATGATGCCAAGCGTTGCTCTCAGGCAACTGTGCCGCTGCCTGTTTGAAATGGGACATCGCCTTGGCTAGTTCGCCGCCTACCAAGAAGGATAGCCCGAGGTTAAATGCCACGGGAGCCGAAGAAGGCAGCGATTGCCAGACAGCCTGGGCCGACTCCAAGTCGCCTTGTTGCCAGGCTAAGCTGGCTAGTTCGTTGTTGCGAACTGATATCCAGGACGCTGCCACTGGTTGGGCGAGCAACTCAGACGCTGCGGTCAATTGGCCCGCCAAGCGTAGGATCCCCGCAGCCAGCAGGCGTGCGCCATCGCCCTGGACAGTCTTGGCCCAGGCCACCAGCTCGGGACGATCAGTGCAGTTGCTCGCGGCCTGCCATTGCAAGGCAGCACCGGCCAACAGCGCGTTGACCTGGCGGACCTGTTGCGGATAGTTGCCCAGGGCACAAACTACGGCCACCGCCGGCTCCAGG
>JBDNDE010000274.1:0-6395 GCA_046719305.1 Gemmataceae bacterium
TCGGATTGAGGAGATAATTCATGACCAGATTGCCAAACTTGTGAAAAGTGAGAAGGAATGATCTAAAACTAGAGAGTTTATGAACCCTCCGCTCGTACTTGCCCATCCTCCATGTGGATGACCCGCTCGGCAAGATCGACCACGCGTGTGTCGTGGGTCACCAGCAAAACCGGACAGCCACGCTCCCGGGCTAGCTTTCTCATGAGGTCCACCGCCTCACGGCCACTCTGGCCGTCTAGGGCCGAAGTCGGCTCGTCCGCGAGGATCAGTTCGGGGCCAGCAGCTAGAGCACGGGCGATGGCCACGCGTTGCTTTTGGCCGCCGGAGAGTTGCGAGGGGAAATAATCCCGGCGATCAGACAAACCGACAAGGTCGAGCAGGTCGCGAGCCAGTCGGTCGCGTTTAGGCTCGGGGATCTCGGGGTGGAGATCCAGAGCCAGGCGCACGTTCTGTTGCGCAGTCAAAAACGTCATCAGATTATGCGATTGGAAAATGTAGCCGATGCGTCGACGCACCTGCAACTGTTGTGTGCGCGAGGCTCGCAACAGCTCAACACCTAATACACGCAAACTCCCTTCCTCTAAGGTGCGTAACGCTCCGATGAGCGTCAGCAGAGTGGTCTTGCCACTACCCGATGGCCCCACCAACGCGACGATCTCGCCCGGCCAGACCGTAAGCGTCACGCCGCGTAGCACCTGCTTGGCGAGGTCACCCTTACCAAAGGTAAAGGCCACCTCGCGGGCTGCGATCACCGGCTCGGCTATGGAGTTTCCTCTAGAAGACATCTGCGGGGTCGGCACGTTGGAGTTGTCGAAGGGCCAGCAGACCAGACAGGCCACACATGACAACCGTAATGACAAACACTTGCAAGGCACGTTCCCACGTTAGTACCATCGCCAGATTAGCGGCAGTTGCAGTGACCTGATACAGACCCAGGGAGAGCAGCACCCCCGGGCCATAGCCCAGCATTGAGATGATCAACGCCTCGAACATCACGGCCGACGTGAGGGAAGCATCAGAATATCCCATTGCTTTGAGAGTGGCATATTGCGGTAAGTGTGCAGTCACATCCGAATGTAAGATCTGATAGACGATGACAAACCCAACCAGGAAGCCCATGAAAACTCCTGTAGTGAAGATGGTGCCGATGGCGGTGGCATCAGCCCAGTAATCGCGTTCGTAGCGGATGTAGTCCTCAGCCGTGAAGAGGCGTAGGTCGTTGCCGACCATCACGCGAAGGTCGCGTTCGACAGCAGGGCGGTCGGCACCAGGCTTCAGGCGAATCAGTCCCACATCGATCACCCCAGCCTTACGCTCGGGAAACAGCCGTAGAAAGTTCGCCTGCGACACGATCAGGTTGCCATCGGCCGCGAACGAAGCCCCCAGTTCGACGGTGCCGCGAATCCGCAGGCGACGGCGGTTGACCTCGGCCTCGACGATCTCGCCCGCGGCCAATTTCTTTGCAACGGGACCAAACTCCGGACGCGAGGCAGCATCGAACAGAGCCGTATCCACATGGCGCAATTCGTCGAGCGAATCGGCCAAGCCCGGCAGCGCGAGAGTGGCCTCTTGCAGATCGACCCCCAGGATGAAGATGGTACGGGGCCGACCCGTCCAGGGATTTTTCCACGGCCCGCCGCCCACGCAGACGGGAAAGACAGCTTCGACCTCAGGGTGGGCTCGCAAGCGATAGAGCAACCGACGAGAGAATCCGTTGGACATATAGACAGAGGTAGTAACTGGGCTGATCACAGCCATGTCACATTGCAACCGTCTTTGGATAAGGGATGCACTGACAAACAAGGCATCCTGAAATCCAAATTGCATGAACATCAACACATTTGCAAAAAGTACCCCCAAAACGGCGACGAGGAGCCGACCGGGTTGGTAGGTGAGTTGTCGCCAGGCGAGCAGGAGCATGCGCACGCTTAGTTCTCCGGCTGTAGCACAATCTCGACGCGGGCATTGGTGAGACCGGCCACCTCGGGACAGGAGGAGCTATCCAGGGCAACGCGCACCTCGACCACGCGAGCATCGGTATCAATGACCGGATCATTGCTCATGACATCTTTTTTCCCGACGGATAAACCGATGTGACGCACCGTCCCGGGGAGCGTTTTACCCAAAGCAGGTATGAATACCTTGGCTTGTTGTCTGATATGAACACGTGCGATATCGGCTTCGTAAACCTCGGCCACGGCATCCATTTGAGTGGTATCGCCCAGATCCAGCAGGCCTTTGTCGGCGATCCGTTCGCCCGGCCAAGCGTGGATCTTCAGGACTCGGCCGGCGAACGGGGCGCGCACGACAGCGGTATCGCGTGATGCCCGTGCGGTCTCGACGCCGGCTTCGGCCAGGAGCAGTTCTGCGGCGGCCAGGGCGACATCCTCGCGGCGGACGGTGCGGAGGCTGAGCAGTTCGGCCTCGGCCTGACGTAGTTCAGCACGGGAGGCGTCCCGCTGAGTCAGCTTGCTCTCTAGTTCGGCCTGGGCCGCCGCCCCACCCCCGGACAACCGCAACACTCGTTGATAATCGCGTTCGGCGTTCTCGGCCAAAGTGGCCAGACGATTTCGGGTGGCCTCTTTGGCGCGAATGTCGTCGGCCTTGGCCCCGCTTTCAATCGAACGCAACTTGGCCCGTGCAACCGCCACCCGGGCCACTGCTTCGCGCAAGGCAGCCTGACGGCGTGGTAAGCAATCTAGTTCAGCGACGACGGCCCCAGCAGCGACAGTATCGCCTTCGGCAACGAGGAGTTTCTCGACACGTTTGCTCTCACCAGGGTTAGCCGGGCACACCTGCACGACCCGTGAAGCAGGTTCGAGGCGACCTAGAGCGGCCACCCCGCGCGGTAAGCGGGGCCTAGAGGGATTGGTAATGGTCGCAGGAGTAGGCCAACACCACCAGGCCAGCAGCAGCCCAGCGACCGCACCGACTACCGCGAGCAACCAACGGATCATGGAGCGGTTCTCTCCTTTGGAACAATCTCGAACAAGATTGTTTTATCTTATCGAATTCGACCGCAAGGGGCACCCCAACCCGTTTCAGCGTAGCAGGTTGCTCGATGACGAAACCAACGCAACCCCTGATCTAGCCGAGTAATCGAGTAGCCCTGCGGAGGCGAAATCGCCCTTGATCGAGGCCGGGTTCGACTCTAGAATGAAGCTTCTGTCGAGTCGAGCAGCAGAGCAATCAGTGCGATTTACTGTGCTGTTTGCCTTTGGGTGGATGGACTTCTTGCCGACTTAGCTCAGCTGGTAGAGCGACGCTTTCGTAAAGCGTAGGTCCCGGGTTCGAGTCCCGGAGTCGGCTTTGTCGGGAACGGTTGCGACCAATCCCCCTCGTCGTTGGGGGTGTTTGCCTATACTAGCGGGTATGAGTTATTCCGAACTGATTCAGCGCAGCCGGGAAGCCAACCTGCTAGCGAGTTGCGCGAGCCTGTTGAGTTGGGACGAATCCACCTATATGCCGCGCCAGGGGGGCGAGCATCGCGGTGAGCAGATGGCATTGCTGGCCCGTTTGGGGCATGAGATGGCTACCCATCCCCGAATCGGCGAACTGTTGGACGCCTTGCGGGCTGAGGAGCCAAACCTGGATGTCCTCCAGGCGGCCAACGTGCGTGAGATCCGTCGGGGCTACGAACGGGCCGTGCGGGTGCCGGTGGCGTTGGTCGAGGAATTAGCCCGGGTGACAACCACGGCCCAGGGGGTTTGGCGCGAGGCCAAGCAACGAGGCGATTTCGCTACGTTTCGTCCGCATCTCGAACGCATTGTAATACTCTTACGCGACAAAGCGGACGCGATCGGACATACTGGCAACCGTTACGATGCGTTGCTTGATGAATATGAGCCAGGCGCAACAGCGGCGCAAGTCACCCAACTGTTTACCGATTTGCAGGCGGAACTGGTGCCGTTGATTCAGGCGATTGCCGCCAGCGGCCGCGTGCCGGATACGTCGTTGCTGAGGCGTGAGTTTCCCATCGAGCGGCAGCGGCTCTTTAGTGAGGCGGCGGCAGCAGCGGTGGGGTTTGACTTCGACGCGGGACGGTTGGACGTGTCGGTGCATCCGTTTTGTTGCACCATCGGACCAGGGGATTGCCGGATCACTACTCGATACACTGAGCGACACTTCAACGAGTCGTTCTTTGGCGTGCTCCACGAGACGGGCCACGGTTTGTATGAGCAGAATCTACCGCGAGAACATTTCGGCACCCCAGCGGGCAGTGCGGCGTCGCTGGGCATCCATGAATCGCAATCACGGCTGTGGGAAAACCAGGTAGGGCGATCGCGGCCGTTTTGGGAGCATTTTTTCCCGCGAGCGGTGCAGACGTTTCCCAGCCTGCGTGGGGTGAAGCTCGATGCCTGGATGGCGGCGATCAACGAGGTGCGGCCGTCGTTCATTCGGGTCGAAGCGGATGAGACGACGTATAATTTGCACATTATCTTACGCTTTCAACTGGAGCAAGCGTTGCTCTCGGGTGATCTGGCCGTGGCGGATTTACCGGCCGCTTGGGACGACGCCTTTGAGGCGATGTTAGGGATGCGGCCGAGCAACGCGGCTGAGGGCTGCCTGCAAGATGTCCACTGGAGTTTTGGCGGGCTGGGCTATTTCCCCACCTACACCCTGGGCAACCTCTATGCGGCTCAGTTTATGGCTGCGGCTCGCCGAGAGATGCCCGGTTTGGATGACGACTTCCGCCGCGGCGAGTTTGGCCGGCTGCGTGATTGGTTGCGGGCCAATATTCACGGGCCGGGCGGGGTTTACCGCGCATCGCATCTCTGCGCCCGGGTCACTGGTGAGGGGTTAGATCCTCGCCCGCTCCTTGCTTATCTGCGGGACAAGGCGGCCACCTACTATGGCGTTTGATTGCTAGAACTCTGACTCGTTGTGGGCATTAGGAGCGCAGCAATAACGCAGCCAAGAGAACGACCACGAGCAGACCAGCCAACAGGCACACGGCCATGAGGATGGCAAAGGTAACTCTCTGAGAGGCATCTTCGTCGCGAGGACAACGATACAGACGCGAAGGGGTCTCCGGAGTGGGGGTCTCCAACAGGGTACCGCTCATCGTTTGCGACAGCGCTTCCAGATCGGCATCGGCTTCGTTGTCGGCCTGGTCGTTGGACTCCTGATTGGCTTCTACAGGTGTTACGAAGTGGTTCGCATCGCGATCCGCTAGCAGCTGCGATGCGGTGGGCAAGTTGGCGTCACTCTCGGCCAAGTTATTCGTCGAGGTGGGCAAAGCCCAAGGGGTGGGGCCGCTCACGGCAAAGGGGCGCAGGGCGTCGCCAACCTCTTCAGGGGTGCGGTAGCGGTCCTCGGGACGTTTGGCAATCATACGTTGCAAAATAGCCAGCACAGCCGGGGGAACGTCCTGACGGAACTGTTCAACCGGAGCAGGCATCTCGGTGCTGTGGCGGATCAGTTTATCCAGAGCAGTGCCGCCAGGAAACGGCACACGTCCGGTCAGCAAGAAGTACAGGGTGCAACCCAGGGAGTAAATGTCGCCGCGAATGTCGGTTTTATGCAGGCAGCGGGCTTGCTCCGGCGACAGGTAATCCGGCGTGCCCATCACCGTATTTTCCCGCGTGACAATGGTGCCCGATGTCAGGGCAGGAACGGACTCGACGCCGACTATCTCGGAACTGGCCAAGCGAGCCAGGCCGAAATCACTAATTTTGACCAGACCGGGCGAGCCGTCGGCCCCATGGCGTTGCACGAGGATGTTGGCCGGTTTGATGTCGCGGTGGACCATGCCGCGTTTGAAGGCGCATTGTAGCCCCGCGGTGGCCTGAACAATATAGTCGCAAGCCAGACCGACCTTAAGCGGCCCTTGTCGGCGGACCAGCTGATCCAGGTTTGGCCCATCAATAAATTCCAGCACCAGATAAAAACGCTCGCCGGCCTGATTGGCATCGTAGGCGGTCACGATGTGCGGGTGAACCAGTTGGCCGACTGCTCGGATCTCGTGCAAGAAGAGTTGCACGGCCCGGTCGGTTTTGAGCATCTCCGGGGCTAGCACTTTCAACGCCACGAGTCGGCCCATGGTTCGATGCTCGGCCTTGTAAACGCGGCCCATGCCGCCGCGGCCGAGTTGCTCCAGGATGCGATACGGCCCCAGGAGGAAGCCGGCCGTGCGTCCCATGAGCAAGCGTTCGGCCTGGAATTTGGTCAGGACGCCTTCCTCGATTAGGGCGCGAGCCAGACTGCGGGCACGGCTCAGGTTGGCATGGCGGTAGCGGATGCCGGCCAACTCTCTGGCGCAAACCAAGCCGCTTTGCTGCAGCAGGGTAAGAAAGGTGTCGCGATCCATCGAGGGAGGGGCGGGCATGGAAAGGGGTATCCCTGTGGCCAAAGAGCAATTAATCCTGACGAATCATCGCACCCGGACGCGCGGC
>JBDNDE010000275.1:0-6309 GCA_046719305.1 Gemmataceae bacterium
GGAGGTGGCTCGCTCTCGGGGGAAGAAGGCCGCTCGGGTCAGCCCGCGGCAGTTTTTCGCCGGCCTGGAAGAACATCTCAACAAACAATTCCCGCCTCAAGATATCCGTCTCGAAGATGAACCAACCCCCAAAGGCTGGATCGAAGCTGCCCTCTCCAATATGCTGTATCTCAATCGCAAACTGATCGCGGATCGCAAAGCAACCGTTCCCCAAGTATCCGATGAGGTGGTTCGATGGCTGCAAAAACAACCCGAGGTTCTGACGGCCTTCACCCATGAGCAACTAAGCAAAGCCGACGCGAAAACACCGATGGACCAGCGAGTCCGACGGTCGTTTCACCCTGAGCGATCGGGCGATGTTACGGTTGTCCTGCAACCGTATCACTTCTTCTCCTCGCAACTGACCGGCACTACCCACGGCTCGCCGCACGACTACGATACCCACGTCCCTTTAGTGGTATTCGGTCCGAACGTAAAACCAGGACGACGCAACCATCGAGTCAGTCCCGAAGCCGTCGCCGTGATCTTGGCCGATGCACTGGGGATCCCAGCTCCTGCCAAAGCGGCCGTGAAAGTCCCTGAGGGGCTATGGCGTTGAGCCAAATCCTCCAGGAGGTTGGGTTCCAAAACGCGAACAAGTACCTGTAAGGCCCAGTAAGGCCCTTCCAGATGGTCGAGCGAACTCTGGGCTGGCGGCAAGGGATGATACGGCGTTTGGAACGCTTCGCGTGTGAGAATCTGTCGGTGCAACTCGATTTCGATCATCTAAAGACCTCTAAACCTGCTGTGAGCCGACCCCCATCGCTTGGTGAGTCGGTAGAAGGGGTCGATGGGACCAGACCGGAGCTTTGAGTAACAGACTGAGAAGGAGATCCGGATCTCGAACCCTGCCGCAGCACGAGCTAGACGCAGATCGAGTTGGTGATCGCCCCGGAGCGCTACATCGCGACCGCTTGTACCTCCTGACATGGGTCTGACTTCCCCATCCGGCTTTATGCCTTTTCTCGACGCCTTCCTGATCACGGCCTAGCCATCCTGTCTCGACGCCTGGAATGAAATCGCTAACCTGCTTCTAAGGAAGCCGTTGCGGGAGATTCGGGATGTCGGCTCAGACGCTTCGCCTGGAATTGTTGCCTTTGCTGGAGAGGGCTCTGGATTTTGCCGCCGTGCAAACACGTCGCCTTCTCACGCAACGGCCGGATTATCTGCCGATGTATACCGTCGGCGGTCAGTGGGGCCTCGAAGGTGAACGCTGGACGCACTGGTGTGAAGGGTTCTTTCCGGGCATCCTCTGGTTGCTCTACAAACACACCGCTGACGAGTTTTGGCGTGGCCCAGCGGAACATTACAGCAAGATGCTCTTGCCTCGCCGATTTGATCGGGACGTCCATGATCTTGGCTTTCTGTTCTTATCCACCTATATGCGTTGGTATCACCTGACCGGAGAGCCGGAACTGCGTGATGTGCTGATTGATGCCGGGCGGACGCTGGCTCTTCGACGCCAGCCAGGGGGGTATCTTGCCTCGTTCATTGGACCGCACTCGCTGTTCATCGACATCATGATGAACGTCGGGATTATTTTCTGGGCCGCACGGGCTACAGGCGATGAAGCGTTACGCAACGTCGCTCTGGAACATTGCCGAACCACTGCTAAATATCTGGTTCGGGCCGATGGCAGCACCGCCCACGAAGGCACCTTTGATGACTCGGGGCAGTTTGTGGCCCAAACCACGCATCAAGGCTACAGCGGCGACAGCTGTTGGTCGCGTGGTCTGGCCTGGTCGCTCTATGGCTTCACCGCCGCCTTTCGCTTTACCGGTGAGGTGGAGTTTCTCAACGTCGCTCGGGCTAATGCGGCCTATTTTCTGCATCGCACGCCGGCAGGGATGGTGCCGCCTTGGGATTATGACGTGCCCGAGGGAGTGCCGGCGATTTGGGACAGTTCCGCAGCAGCCATTGCGGCCAGCGGTTTATGGGATCTGGGCGAAGCGGTGGCGGATGTCGACGAACAAGAGCGGTATCACACGGCCGCGTTGACGGCGTTGCAAACGCTGTGTGGCGAAGAGTTTCTAGCGTTGCAATCGCCCGGTTGGGAAGGGATACTCAAACATGGCGTGTATCACTATCACAAGAATCTGGGCGTGAGCGAATCGGTAGCCTGGGGGGAACATTTCTTTGTCGAAGCGCTGGTCAAGGCTCATGCTGGACGCTCCGCTGCTGCATGGTGAAGCCCATGAAACTCGGCATCCTGAGTGACACTCATGACCAACTCGATGCAGTGAACCGTGCCCTAAGGATGCTTCGAGCCGAGGGCGTCGAGTTGCTGTTGCATTGTGGCGACATCGAAAGCCCCGAGACTGTGTGCCTGTTTGCCGGTTGGCCGGTCCATTTCGTCTATGGCAATTGTGACCGAGATCGCCCCGGACTGGCTCACGCGATGCAAGCCATCGGTGCAACCAATCACCAGCGCTATGGGCATCTGGAATGCGAGGGGCATCTGCTCGGTTGGGTTCACGGCGACGACCGAACACTGTTGCACGATCTGATCGTTTCGGGAGCGTACGATTTTGTCTTCCACGGTCACACACATCAGGCCGGGGAACAGAAGCAGGGGAAGACGCAAGTAATCAATCCCGGGGCCTTCACCCGTGTGAGTCAGAAAACGGTTTTGGTGATGGAGTTACCTGAAAGAAAACGGGAATGGCGTGTCGTAGTGAGTTGATCGCACGAGGAACTGACAATCTTGTCAAGGTATCCGAATCGATCGAGGAAGTTGCGGTGACAGGATTTGAACCTGTGACCTCCAGGTTATGAGCCTGGCGAGCTACCGAACTGCTCCACACCGCGGCCTATTAGAGAGATGGCTGGCTCCACTCAACAACAAGTGGGTCCAGACATCTCTCAACAGAAGTATATGCCTGATTATCGAAGAATCAAGGGCCAAGCCGCGTAAAAAACCGTTCGACCAGCCGACCCACGACATCGTTCAGACGCTTTGGCGGACTTATCTTCGGTTAGCTCCCGGTTTGGCGTTTGCGGTTGCGGCGGGTACCGGCAGCAGTGCGCGTATCGACTAGTGGGGGAGCAGGGACGCTCAACCGTGTGGAGCCTTGGGCCAACTCCAAAAACCGCTCCTGGCTGCGTACACGCGGTTGACCGTCTAGTGGCATCACGCGGCGATAGCTGCCATCGCTTTGCAGTTCCCGCGCCTTGACATTGTCGCTGAGCGAAATCATCAGGATCTCGTCAATGAGCCGACGCTTCAGCTCGGGCACCTCAACAGGAAAGACCACCTCGACCCGACGCATCAGGTTGCGATCCATCCAATCGGCCGAGCCAATATAGACACGCGGGTCGCCGTCATTGCCGAAGTAAAAGATGCGGCTATGTTCGAGAAAGCGGTCGACGATGGAGATAACGCGGATGTTGTCGCTGATGCCTGGCACCCCTGGTCGTAGCGCACAGATGCCACGACAGATTAGGTCGATCTTCACCCCCGCCTGACTGGCGCGATAACACGCCTGAATAACCGCTGGCTCCAGGATGCCGTTGAGCTTGGCGATGATGCGGCCGCGTGGTCCAAGCCGGGTTTCGTGAGTGATGCGTTCGAGCATAAAATCGAGCAACTTACTCGGAGCGACGATCAGCTTTCGCCACTGCGGCAACTCACAATAGCCGGTTAGATGATTGAACAGAGCGGTGGCATCTTCCCCATAGTCGGGATTGCAAGTGAAATAGCCTAAGTCGGTGTAAATGCGTGCTGTCTGTGGGTTATAATTCCCCGTGGCCAGATGCACATAACGTCGAATACTGCCATCCTCTTCGCGACGAACGACCAGGGCGACCTTGCAATGGGTCTTCAGCCCAATGAAGCCGAAGACGACATGAACGCCGGACTTTTCCAGTTCACGCGCCCAAAGGATGTTGCGTTCCTCATCGAGGCGAGCTTTGATCTCGATGAGAGCCGTTACCTGTTTGCCGTTGTCCGCAGCACGTTGCAAGGCACGAACAATCGGTGAATCGCTACTAGTGCGATAAAGAGTTTGTTTGATGGCAAGCACGCGCTCATCATTAGCGGCAGCTTCAATAAAGTCGACAACACAACCAAATGACTCATAAGGATGATGCACCAGGATATCACGGCCGCGGATGGCGGCCCAGGGGCTAGGAGCGGCAACAAACTCAGGCACCGGATGAGGCGTAAACTGAGGATCACGCAAATGAGGATAGCCCGGCAAACCATAGACCTGAAACAATCCGGTCAGATCAAGCATGCCCGGTACCCGGTAGACCTCGGTCGGCTCCAGGTCCAAGGCGTTGGCCAAAAACAGTTCCAATTCGGGAGGCGCATCGACCTCGATCTGTAGCCGAACAGCTGCACCCCGACGGCGTTTGCGGACCTCCTCTTCGATGGCCTTGAGCAAGTCTTCGACTTCATCGTCTTCGATCTCGAAATCGCTATTGCGAGTGACGCGAAAGGCCGCAACTCGGTCGAGATTCATTCCGGGAAATAGGTCGTGCAGATGTAGGCGTATGACCGTTTCCAGGTGGGTGAACAGATACCGGGGACTACTTCCCCCCGGTTCGACTGGCAAGGCCACAAAACGAGGCAAGACGGCGGGCACCTGCACCACAGCGAAAAGTCGCTCGCTATCGCCGGGCCGATGCAGCATTATCGCAAGGTTGAGGGATTTGTTGAGCAGATGGGGGAAAGGGTGCCCCGGATCGACGGCTAGGGGGGTAAGAACCGGAAAGACCTGGGTGCGGAAAAAATCGCTCAGGTGCTGCCGATCCACCTCAGTGAGTTCGCGTGGTCCGCGAATCAGGATGCCCTCGCGTTCTAGTCCAGGCAAGATCTCGTTGTCCATCACCTCATAAGCATCTCCCAGCATTTCGCTGACTCGGATCTGGATTTGTTCCAGAATCGTCTTCACTGGAGTACGATCGGCTCCAGAGACATAACCGATGCCCAGGGAAGCTTTCTGCTGGACGCCGCCCACGCGAACCATGAAAAATTCATCCAGGTTCGACTCGAAGATCGCCAAAAACTTGACCCGCTCTAGCAACGGCACGTCGGCGCTACGGGCTTCTTCCAGAACCCGGCGGTTGAACTCCAGCCAGCTTAGTTCTCGATTGAAATACAGCGATGGGTCGTCGAGTGGAATCGTGGCAATAGCATTCGCGACGGCAGCGGACATAGTACCCCTCCTGAAGCCGTCATTATAGCAAGCGAGCCGTACCGAATCAGCGGTACGGCCGCGAGCAGAGTTAAGAGGATCGACGAAGGAACAGTAAACGCGGAGGCTGACTAGAAAAACACGAGGATCGAACAGCCTCTGCGACTTTACTTCACGGGCACATCCTTGAGGCGGAAGGGGATGGCTACTTCCACCACACTGCGAGCAGTGAAGACGAGCTTGCTCGGCTCCTTGGCCGCCCCTTTGGCCGGGCGATAGGTGGCGAGGTATTCGGTCTTCAGACCTGGGCCAACGCCGTTCAAACCACCGCCCGCAGCGGCTTTTTTCCAATCGATCTGGATCGTGGCGGGCAGTTTTTTACCTTTGTCGTCCTGAAGGCTTAGACCGTTCATAGTGAAGGATACCGCATTGCCGTTGGGTCCCGGGAAGGGCATGATGGCTGGGCCTCCGCCGATGATCACGCCGCCACCGCCCCCTAGGATAACCCCACCGCCAAAGACCACGCCCAGCTTGCCCCCAATCGGCTTGGCGGGCTTGTCTTCGTCCGGCTTGGCGGGTTTGTCCTCGTCCGGCTTGACGGGTTTGTCCTCGTCGCCAACCAACGCGACCGGTTCCTCGTTGCCATCTTCGCTGCGTTTCCCTTTGGCCGGAGGAGCCACCGCAGGCGCCACGGCTGGATCCTCGCCCGCGCCCGCCTCATCCTTAGCACCTGGAGCGGGAGGAGGGGCGATCGGAGGCACCGGAGCAGGCACCGGCACCGGCATGATGCCGATTCCTGGACCAGGCAGATCGACGCCCCCCTGAAACTCGCCCATTTCCGGTATTAAATCAGCCGGCTGGTCGAACTCGAAGGCGATAGTGATGGTACCGTCGGCCGCCTTGGTCACGTCCTTAATGGTGATGCTGCCGCCCTTGCTGCCGCGAACGGTTTTGCCCTTGGCCTTCATCACGTCGTTTACTTCGATGGCCGGGAAGGGGTCGGCGAGGAACTTGGCAGTCAGAATGCCGGTGAGTTCTTTGAGCTTCTTGGCAACCTTGGCCCCGGGAGTGAGTAAGACGGGGAAATTGTAGCTCAGACCGTCATCGCTCCAAGTGGACATCTCCAGGCCAC
>JBDNDE010000276.1:0-6242 GCA_046719305.1 Gemmataceae bacterium
TTCATGAAAACGTGCCTCGCCGGTGAGCAAAGCATCTAAATGGTGCTGGAGGGCATCAGCGACATATTCTCCGGCTGCCCCGCAAGCCAGCCCCACCGTCTCGACTCGCTTGGCCGGGTCGCCCACTACCCCCACCTGCTTGGCGGGCAACACCGCCTTGACACGATCGGCCAACTCGGCCAACGAGATCGGTGGGGCGAGACGGCCGAGTCGCCCCTCGCCAGGACCCGGCAACGGGGCCAACGGGTAAACATCCATCGCAGGCGTTTCATACGAGTGGGCTTGCTTCACAGCCGCCAGCAAGGCGGGCAACTGGGCCTCGGGGCAGACCATCTCCAGGCGAATCTCGGCTGCCTCCTCGAATACGCCGGGCTTGCCCACCGTCGGGTTGCTACGCATCGATCCACGAAACGTCCCAGTGCCGGGAATGCGGAAACTACATGAATCATACTCGCCTATGACTCCCGCCCCAACGGCAAAGGCTGCCTGGCTGACGCGTTCCAAATCGGTCTGCGGAG
Source organism: Gemmataceae bacterium (assembly GCA_046719305.1). Taxonomy (GTDB): domain Bacteria; phylum Planctomycetota; class Planctomycetia; order Gemmatales; family Gemmataceae; genus RGDT01. The sequence goes on from JBDNDE010000276.1 coordinate 519, forward strand.
TAAACACAACCAGTTTGATCAGATGCGTTGATAGATCACGCCGCCGTAGAGGTTTGATTTCCTGCAATCCAAGCAAACCGGCCAGTTGATCATTGATGCCGCCGGGGCAATTATCAAACGCTGTGTGCGGACTGTAAACGGCCACCTCGCCACGCAGCAACTCCAAGACGATCTGCCCCTCGGTAGTGTCGCTGGTAAGACGCTTGGTGCCACGAAACAGCAGCGGATGATGGCTCACGACCAAGTCCGCCCGGCGTGCAACCGCCTCGGCCGCACTGGCAGGCGTGAGCGTCAGACAGGTCATAACTCGCGTTACCGAGCGGTTCCGCTGCCCTAGCAGCAGGCCGACATTATCCCAAGGCGCGGCCAACTGGAGCGGAGCTAGAGCTTCCAGGCTGGCCAAAACGTCCTTCAAAGCGTGCATGACAACTCTCTCCGTTCAACCGTTTCCGAGTGTTTGAATTGCCTCTTTGAGAGCGGCCAAGGCTCGCATCTGGAGCATGCGTACCGCCCCGGCTGTCCGATTCAGGCGTACAGCTACTTCTTCGGCGGACAGTCCCTCGAACACCCGAAGAATCAGCACGGTTTGATAATCCTCGGCCAGTTGCGCTAAAGCCGTCGCCACTAGGACCGATTGTTCGCGTTGTAGGGCATCCTGTATGGGTGTCGGCCCGCTGGCGGCCACCTGCTGACCAAGCAGCAGCGACGATTGATCCAAACCGAGGCAAATCTGGTCCAGCGAAATCTCCCGTTCGGTGGCCCGTGCCTGCGTTGCAAAGCGTCGCGCTTCGTTGTACAGATTGTTGGCCAACATCCGCCGCAACCAGGCGAGCAATTCCACCTCACGTTGACCCTGAAAATGAGCAAAGTCTCGAAACGCCTCCAGGAGCGTTTGCTGCACCACATCCGAAGCCTCACATTTGCCGCGTAGGTGTCGGCCCAGTTGACTGCGTGCCAGGACGAGCAAATAGGGTTGATAGCGAGCAAAGAGGACTTCACAAGCAGTGCGGTCGCCGGACCGTGCTTGAGCAATTAACTCCTCGATCGGCACGTTCATCCACGCCCCCCCCTTTTGGAGTGATGCTATAACAGGTAAGCTCGCTCAACAATCCCGCCTAGGGAAAAGGTTTGCCTATTGCCGGTTGCAAGGCGAACCGGAGAAGTGGAGCCGAGAAATCGGTTTTTTTTCCTTGGCACTAAAGCCAGGACCAAGTAAGTTAACCCTAACAGCTACCTTCAATCTCTCATCCGTCGCTCGTTGTTTCTTTTGCGACCGCGTGGTTGGACACATTTCTTCACAGTCCCTCTTCCGGAGGAAACGCGATGCAAGCAGTTTTGAGTTCTCTGACGCGAGCAAGAGAGGAAGCGGCTCAACGCGACATGGAACGTCTCCAAGGAGGTTGGCGCTTCGTTGCCGGTCCTCGCTACGCCACCCTGATCATCCAAGGCGATCAGTATCTGATGCGTTTTCGCAATGGCGATCAGTATGAGGGTAGTCTCTCTCTGGATCCCTGCTGCCGCCCCCGAGCCATGGACATGACCATTACCGATGGCCCCGAGCATCATCGCGGCAAACGAGTTTTAGCCATTTACCAGTTCGATGGGGATCATCTGATCTGGAGTCCGGGCGTGCCGGGAGAAGCGGTACGTCCTGAAGCCTTTCCCCCACTGGATGGTTCGGCTTTGTGCCTGATCTTCCGACGCGCCACTTGAACCTTGGCTCCGAGGGGATACAGGTGGAAACAGAGGCCATGTTTTTCTCCCCTGTGTTCCATGTACAGCGATCAACTATCACAACTACTGACTAGTGAAGATGCGTCGACGCTGTTAGCTCGCTGGGGGGTTCATGATCTGCCCCGAGCTTTAGCTAATCTGCAAGCCCTCCTCCGCCATGTCGGCCCCGATGGCCTGGCCAATCTCTGGCCCGCTCTGAACCGCTTCATGCCACGTTGCCCAGACGCCGATCGCGCTCTGAACAATCTGGAGCGGTTCTTCTCCCATCCCGATGGCCGCGATCTGGCTCCTGTTTTGCTTGATGCCCGCGCTCGACCGCTGGAGATTTTGCTGGGGCTGTTTGCCACCAGCCAAACCTTTTCGGATCTGTTGGCCCAGCAACCGCGGTATCTGGAGATGGCGCGGATACCGATTGGCAAAAGTCCCGACACCAGCGAGCTGTTCAATACCCTGCGAGCCGAAGTCGAGTCGGCCAGCGACGATGCCGCTGTTTTGCTGGCGTTTCGGCGTTTTCGGCTGCGGCAACTGCTGCGGATCGGCACCAACGACATCATTCGCGATCGACCACTGGAGGAGATCACCCGCGATATTTCTCGGGTAGCCGATGTCGCAATTAGCGTGGCGTTGGAGACAGCCCTGCGAAATGTATCGCGACGTTATGGCCAACCGTTCGATAACTCTGGTCGCCCCCTGAGCTGTGCGGTGTTTGCCTTTGGTAAGCTCGGGGGGGAGGAGTTAAACTACTCCAGTGATATTGACATCATGATCCTTTACAGCGAGGAGGGCCAAACACGCGGCAGCCGCTTCAGCCCTCTTACAGCGAACGAATACTACGATCGCGTCGTGAGCGAACTGGTGCGACTCCTGGCCAGCCACAGCGAGCTAGGGCCAGCCTATCGCGTCGATCTCCGCTTGCGTCCCGAAGGACAACGCGGGCCGCTGAGCCGTACCTTGGCCAGTGCCCTGGCTTACTACGACAAACGCGGTCGCACCTGGGAGCGCCAAGCGCTGATCAAATTACGGCCGGTCGCAGGCGATGCCGAACTGGGGGAGCGATTCGTGCGTGAGATCGAGCCGTATGTCTATCGCAAATTTCTTTCCTTCAGTGAGATTAATGAAATCAAAGCGCTTAAACGCCGTATCGAACAGAAGAGTCGGCAAGCCGGCCTCGACAACCGCGATGTCAAGACGGGGCACGGTGGCATCCGCGACATCGAGTTTACCATCCAGTTTTTGCAGCTGCTCAACGGAGGCGATCTGCCCGGACTGCGGCAACGCAACACCTTGGCGGCCCTGGCTGCCCTAGAAGAGGCCGGCGCACTGACCGACCAGGAATATCGCGTGCTGGAGGACTCCTATCGATTTTTACGGAAGACCGAGCACCGCTTGCAGTTGCTTTTCGATTTGCAAACCCACCGCCTACCCGACAACGAGGCCGAACTCGCCCGCCTTGCCCTACGGATGGGTTACGCCCCAGCTGAATCTGCCGATCCACAACTAAAAATGCAGGCGGCCCGTGAGGCCTTCTTGCATGATTATCAGAACAAGACGGCTCCTACTCGCATTATTCTCGATCACTTGCTGCATCAAACCTTTGGTGGACAAACGGAAACAGCGGAACCTGAAACGGACCTCTTGCTCGACCCCAACCCCGACCCCGATACCATCCGCAGCGTCCTGGGACGCTATCCCTTTCGTGATGTCGACGCTGCTTATGCCAATCTCGTCGCCCTGTCGCAGGAGGTGCCATTTCTCTCGGCCCGACGTTGCCGGCATTTCTTGGCCAGCATCGCGCCGCAACTGTTGCGTGCCGTGGCCGAAACTCCAGACCCAGACATGGCCCTGTTAAATCTCGAAAAGGTGACGGCCAGTTTGGGGGCCAAGACGGTACTATGGGAGTTATTCAGTTTCAATTTGCCAACTTTGCGATTATATGTCGATTTGTGTGCGCATAGTCAGTATCTCTCCGAGATTCTGATCAACAATCCAGGGATGATTGACGAGTTACTCGATTCGTTGGTGCTCAACCAGCCGCGCGACCTAGTGGAATTGCAAAGCGAACTGCGCGAACTCTCTCGCGGGGCCACCGACCCCGAACCAATTCTCCATAGCTTCCAGGATACCCATCTCTTACGCATCGGCGTTCGAGATATTCTGAACAAGCAAACGATTCAAGAAACTACTGCCAGCCTCAGCGACCTTGCCGAAACCATCCTCATTCAGGTGGCCCGCAACGAGTATTTCCCCACCGAGGTTCGCCACGGCGCGCCGTTGCTCGAAAGCGGCCCCCAGGCTGGTAAGCCGGTTCGAGTGGCGATAGTGGCTCTGGGCAAGCTCGGGGCACGCGAGATGAACTACCACAGTGACCTGGACCTCATTGTGATCTATGAGGGCCACGGCCGCAGCTATCCTCCCGAGGGCAGCCGAGCTATTTCGACCGAAGCGGGGGTGTTTTATACCGTTTTTACACAACGGCTCATTCGGCAACTCAATCAAGCGGGGCCGATGGGGCGCTTGTATAAAGTGGACATGCGTTTGCGCCCTGATGGTAAAAGTGGCTCACTTGTTCTGCCACTGCAAGAGTTTCGCCGCTACTATGGTCCCGGGGGCGGAGGCCAACTCTGGGAGCGGCAGGCGCTTACCCGCGCACGGGTGGTACATGCTGAGGGGGATTTCGGCCTTACCGTCCAACGGGTGCTTGCCGAAGTGACATATGGCCAAGCCTGGCAGCCGGCGATGGCCCAAGAGATCGCGACGATGCGTGAGAAGCTGGAGCAGAGCCGTTGCCCGAGGGATTTGAAACGGGGTCCAGGGGGGCTGAGCGACATCGAGTTTCTTGTGCAACGTTTGCAACTTGAACACGGGGTGCATCGACCCGAGTTGCGGCAGACCAACACCTGGCAGGCGCTTACCGCTTTGCGACGAGTTGGCATTCTTGACCGAAGCGAATATACCGATCTGAGTGAGGGCTATGCCTTTTTGCTACGGGTACAAAATCGGCTACGCATCGTTCACAACCGCACCATCGACCTGTTGCCTGAAGATCCCGCCGAGATCGACAAGCTCGCCCGTCGGTTAGGAATGGAGAGCGGCCAACGTCTCAGCCAAGAGTTGGAAGCGCACCGCCAGTGCATCCGAGCAGTCTACCAGCGTCGCATTGGTCCGTAACGCAGCGGCGTGAAACTGGCTAGCATAGCGCTTAGCAACTGGGCGTTTGGCTGCCGGGAGCTTGAGGTCTTTGGAGGCTAGGGGAGCGGCCATTCGGCGAGGATGCGGCTTAAGAGCGTCTCGCTGGTCAGTTCTTGGGCCTCGGCTTCGTAAGTCACTGTGACCCGATGACGCATGACATCGGCATAGACAGCTTTCACATCTTGGGGGGTGACGTATTCGCGGCCATCGAGCAGTGCTTGTCCTTTGGCGGCACGGGTCAAGAACAGAGTGGCACGGACACTGGCTCCGGTCTGAATGAGACCTTGGTGATGCGGAGGGCGGGTGGCCCGAACCAGATCGACCATGTACCCTTTCAGCCGATCGTCCACATAAACGGCATCCAACGCCGCCCGCAGAGCCGGCAACTCCTCAGGGCCAAGCACGGCTTGGATAGCTGGCAATGCAGTTAGCCCGGCCATGCGATCAAGGATGAGCAACTCTTCCTCACGGCTAGGATAATCGAGTCGAAGTTTGAACATAAAGCGATCAAGTTGCGCCTCAGGCAATGGATAGGTGCCTTCTTGTTCGATCGGATTCTGGGTTGCCAGCACTAAAAAAGGCTCAGGCAACGCAAAGGTTGTATCGCCCAAAGTCACCTGCCGCTCTTGCATGGCCTCCAACAGCGCGGCTTGCACCTTGGCCGGTGCTCGGTTGATTTCGTCGGCCAAAACCAGATGGGCGAACACCGGTCCTTGTTTGACGCTAAATTCGCCAGTACGTGGATTGTAGATCTGGGTGCCAAGAACATCAACGGGCAACAGATCGGGCGTGAACTGGATG
>JBDNDE010000277.1:0-6240 GCA_046719305.1 Gemmataceae bacterium
GATGCTGACCAGCCAGGCGACGTAGCGGAGCAGGTCGACGGCCACCTGGCCCGATTCACGGGGTAGCCGTATGGAGCGGGTTGGGTTCAGGTGGGAGAGGGGAAAGATATATATGTCGTAACGACCCAACTCACCCGCGGCGGGGGCTGCTGAAGGTATGATCCTGGAAAAGCCGTCATTCCCCCGTCGTCGGCTGCAGCGCCGGGGGCGGCGTGATGGCTCGCACCATGCGACCACCCAAGAATGCCCGCACCTCCTCTATGCTGTATGCCGGGATGCGGCGGTGCAGCACCGCATGACAGTTGGGGCAGACCGGCCGCAGATCCTCGACCGGATCGACGGTGTACTCGCCGCCGATCTCGGAGAGCGGCCGGAGGTGGTGGACATGGATGTACCCCTCGGCCACCTCGCCGTATGCCTCTCCGAAGCTGAACCCACAGATCACGCAACTCGTACCGTGCGCCTCGATGCACCGCCGGCGGGCCTGCGGGTTGCGCTCGTAGGCATTGACCATCACCCGGCACACCGCACCTTCGAGCAGATGGGTTGTCGGGTTCGTGATCTCCTCGGGAAGCGAGATGGCCGTGACCTCGACCCAACCGAGGCCTTCGAGCGCTTCTGCCACTTGCGGCCGCATGATCCAGTGCCACTCATCCTGCCGCTTCTCGAATGTGACGAGGGAGCCCAATCGCTCCTTCGTCGGGTTGTAGTTGAGTTGTTCCCCGACCGAGCGGCCGAGCCGACCATACTGCGAGTTGGCGATTGAGTAGTGGCTGTAGCCCGCCTTGCGTGCCATTTGGGTGGCTGTGATCGTTCGCGCGGGCGCGTTGTAATGCAACCGGAGCATCTGCTTTTGGCTTTCGGGAACTTTCTTGAGTGCTTGGAACGCAGCAATGTACTGTTCAGCAGATGGAGCCGCTGCCCCATCCTGTTCGGTGCTGGCTAACTGGCTATGCTCCCAGAGAATCGCGAGATGCTCGTACACGGCGTCGATCTCCTCCGGCGAGGCAGTACCGAACTGCCGCCCGAAACGGTAGCCGAGGTTATTCCAGGTCAGGCGTTGCAAGGTCGCCTCTGAGTACGCCGCGCCGCGTTTCGTAGCGTCTTCCCATCCGGTGCGAAACCGGACACGCCGCCGATCGTCGGGGGCCTTGCGGTAGTCGTCATTGTAGTGCATTTGGGCAAAGGCCCGCTCGATGTCTTCGGGCGTCATACGCGATCTGGCCTCCTTGGTCGAAAGAATCCATGTATCCTGTCTTCGGGTTCCTATGCCCGAAACAACACAAAGCAAACACACATGGTTTCGACATCAATTATTCTCGCCGTTGACTTGGGGAAGTTCAAGAGTGTGTTCTGTTGGGATGAAGTCATGCGAAGGAAACGCGCTGTCGCACTATGTCCAGCGATGCGATTTCCTCAACAGTCGTTCGCGGCTGGAAAGGGAAAATTCAGAAAGGGACTTGACTTGCTAACGGCGTCATAGTCGATCCAGTTCCGCCGCGACGAGGCCACTGAACCATGAAGTCGCGGAAAATAGAATATCCCCACCGTCAGGTGCAGCGTCTGACAACCCCTTGAAAACGCTGGGATTTTAGCAGGTTGTGGGGACAAAATCTTGGGCAGAATGCCCGATTGTCCCAAAAACTTTGTCCCAAGATGGTCAGGCACACTTGGCGGTTGTCTCGGTGTCTTTGAGGGTGTTCGTCGTAAAAGGCGTATAAGAGATATACTTCTGGGTTGCCCCTGCTGGAGTTGGTAAACCCCAGAGTTTTCGTCGTGCTGCGGACGTGTGTGGTCAGACAGTCGTTCCGGTGAAAAAAGGGCGTCCGTCGTGAAAAGCGTATAAGAGATATACTTCTGTGTGGTCAGACAGTCGTTCCGGTGAAAAAAGGGCGTCCGTCGTGAAAAGCGTATAAGAGATATACTTCTGTGTGGTCAGACAGTCGTTCCGGTGAAAAAAGGGCGTCCGTCGTGAAAAGCGTATAAGAGATAGACTTCTGGGTTGCCCCTGCTCTGGGGCGGTTCGTTCCTACACGTTCACGCCGTACAACTGCCCGACCTTCACCAACGCCTCGTCCAGTTGCTCAACCTGCAACGGCGTGAAGTCGCAGATGTAGTTGCTGCCGTGCGTTCCCTTCGTTGCTTCACCACGGAACAGGCGGCTTGCCAACTCGTTCTTCAACACGTCGGTAATCATCTGGGCGGTTGTCTTCCGCAACGCTTTGTGCGTCGGCAGACCGTGTTGCTTGGCGAACTCGTTGTACTTCGCTTCCAACTTGCGGGCGGTGCGACACCCTTCCAGCAGTTGCCGTGTCTCAGCCCAGATGAGCCATGATCCGACAACAGGCTCGTCCAGATGGTTCAACTTCTGACGGGAACGGATCAAGTGGTTGCCCTTCACCATGTCCTCGGTGATGGTTCGCATGTCACCCGCTACTGCCCCGAAGTTTAGACCACAAAGCAGAGCGTAGCGGACTTCGCCTTCGGCGTGTTGTAGGGCGGTTTTCACGTCATCGAGGGTGTACTGAACCTTCCTGCCCTTCGGACGCTTCCAACGCAACAGACGCTTGTTCTGAAGGAAACCGTAGGTGGTGATGTTCCGCTCGGCAGCGACCGTGTTGAGAAACTCTCGGACCATCCTGCCAATGTTGCTCTTGGTGGTCTGCCCCCAGTTGGCGTTGTCCTCGATGAACTGGTGCATTCGCCGTGCGTGATCGACCGTCACTTGCTCGGGCGGGATGTCGCCCGTGGCGGTCAGGACAACATCCAACGCTTGCCTAACCTGAAACTTGCCCTTGTGCCTCTTGGCGTTGTGCTGGGCGTAGAATGCGTCAGCGTCCGTTCTGATGTTGGTGATGGTCTGGGGGCGTTGTTGTCGCTCTGGGGGCATCTGGGAGCGTTCTAGGGGCATCAGCGGGGCGGTTGTGATGCCGTCTGCCATGTCCTGAAGAAATCGACGCCAGTAGGGTGCAGATGCCCGTTCCGATGGTGCGATCTGGACGCCGTACCGCTTGCTCAGTTGTCGTATGCTGATCTGAACGCCTTTGTGCCGCAACCGCCATGACTTCGTGCTGTGGTCGAAACTGCCTGTGTTCTTCGCTCGCACACTGCCCGTCCAACCCGCCAACCCCTTCTGCCCAAGCGTCTGCCCAAAGGGAAGATTGTCCCGAAGATGGGCTGACGCTATGCTATTGCCATTCAAGGGGTTGCGACGTGCCGAACTGGGGTTCAGCGGGGTTCGGGTTCAGGCGGATCGCCTGGCGACTGCAGGCGCGGGCCGAGGGCGGGCTGTCCGAACGCGCCTGGCGGCGGGGCACCGGCGAGCTATGGGTCGCAGAAACGAATCACCCCCCGCCGTCGGCTGCAACGCTTGGTTCGGCATCCGGTCGCTCCCCGACCACCTGCGGCACCCCGCTCGCCCACCCGGCGACGCGGAACTCCCGGTTGGGCCAGCGGGCGTCGGCCGGCAGCCACGCGAGCGGCCAGTCCTGTTCGGACCCGCCATCCAGCAACCCGACGCCGGGGCCGACAACCACCCGCGCGAATCCCGGCGATAGCAACCCGATGACCCGGACTACCACGGCCGGCCGGGACGGCGGTGGTGTGGGCACAGTCGGCCGACGCCGCAACCACGACCACATGCGACCCTCCAGTGCCGCTGCTGACGCCGCCGAACGGGTGATTCGATCGACCGGAGCCAGTCTGTTTATCACCGCGCCGGTCAATCTATCACGGTCGCTCGGTCTGTCTCTTGCGGCCCGTTCCCCAAAACATCCGTCATTAAACAAGACCTGCAACTCCGCTGTCAAGGCGACGGTGTGTGCGCGTCCCGCAGTTCCCCAAAACATCCGTCATTAAACAAGACCTGCAACCGCCGGATCCGTCGGGGCCGGGGGCCATCCGGCATCCACGGAGTCGCGCGACGAGATCCTGGACGCATCGGAGTTCGGGTACGCCAGGCTGTCGTAGAAGAGCGGTCTGGGGCAATCAATCGTTGTCTGGTCACCTACTTTGGGGCGTGCTCGATCGCTAGGCTGGCCTCTGTGAACACATGCGGCTTGCCCAGCAGCGATTCGGTTGGTTGGTCTGGACCGATCCAAGTCAGCCGCAAGATCCCATCGGGGGGAAACTCCGGAACTTCCACACGGATGGCGTAAGGCTTCGCTTCGAGCATGGCCTCGATACTCCAATCATTCGTGCCTGGAGCGATGAACTCGATGCGTCGCTGACCATCCAACCACAAAGTCACGGGCATGGAGGCCTGCAGCCGTAGCTTATAGAGGCCCGATTTGGGCGGCACCCACCAACTAGATGCCCGGTACGAACCACCTGGTTGGTTGAGCAGATGCAAGGGAAGCGGTCGATTGGCTGGCGAAAAATCGAGCGAGGGATCGACACGAATCGGTAACGCCCCGAGGAAGTTTGTCATGCGAAAGCGTTGGCCCTGCCAGCCAGCTTGGGGCGCAACAGGCGGGCAAGGCGGCGGCTTCAAGGGCACTTGGGGCACTGGCCGTGCTCGCAACTTGGGAAGATCGCGTCCTAGCCCCAGTTCAACCCAGCGGTCGAACAGTTTTTGCAAATGCCAGACACGAACCCCGTGATCGTTTTCATGCAAACTGTAGAGCGTCACGCCGTCGGCGGCCAAAGCCAAGTGACAGCGTTGCGGCGGTCCCTGGAAGCGAGCAAGCAAGCTGAGCGTGCCCTGGGCAAAAGTCCAGAAGGCGATTTCGCCCTGCAATGTACTGCTGATCACAACCCCATCGGGAGTCTGGACGAGTCCGGTGACCTCTGCTCGATGGATTTGCTGACTCTGCACTTGCTCCAGTCGGTGCAGATCATGTACTTCGATCGTCCCGTTGACCCGTCCGAAGAAGAGAGTCCGGTCATCCGACGCGAGCCACACCTTGCTGACTGGTACATCGGCACCTTTGGACCGATAAAGTTTTTCTAGTTTCTTCTCTTGCTCGTGGAATACAACTGCCGAGCCATCCCGGCAACCGACCACTACACGCTCACCTCGGGCATGAACGGCATGCAAGCCGATATTCGTGATGAGTTGCTCGCCCTCGTCAAACTTCCACTCCAGACCGATTTGGCCAGTTGGGCTAACCTGGCGAAGCCGCTCAAGGATGCTCCACAAGGTGCCTTCACGGCCCAGACAAAGATCGGCCGTGAAAGGCTTAGAACCCAGAGGGGTGCGGATGTCGGGGCGAGACGAGAATAAATCTTCCTGGAGCAGAGTAGTTGGATTTCCATGGCGTGCAACGATTCGCAGCACACGCGGAGATGGCCCGGTGAGCAAAAGGGGAGACACCCGTGGATTCGCTAGAGCTTGCCAGTCTGAACGATAGCTCAGGGATTGGTTCTGTACCGGCTCCACCACGCGAATCTCGAAGGAGGATTCACCTGGGAATCGCGCTTGGGTTGCGAGCCACGGATACTCAGGATGGGTACTCAGGTTTCGCAACTCTCCGATTTGCATGGCCGTCCAGTCAAACTCCGGCTGAGGGCGGACCTCGTGAAGGCGCACCCCTACATGCTCGAGCAGGGCAAAGGCCGAGCCATCCGGTGCGATTGCGCAAGCGTTGTGCCCTGGGCTGCCTGGGGTGTAAAACTCGCAAGCGATGCTCGCACTGGCCAGATTCCAGAGCCGAGCCAGCCGGTTGGGGCTATCAAACGTCAAGGCCAGATGCCCTCGCCGATCCCAGGCAGCCACCAACGGCGAGTCGTGGGTCATACGTCGGCGTGGAGCCAACAAGGGGTAGCGGCGCTGTAACGAGCAATCCCACACACTTAGCCGGTCGTAGTCTTCCAGAGCCAGTTGGCAACCGTTGGATAGTTGTCCGACGGGAATGGCAAAGCCCTCTCGCAGAGGACGTAAGGCCCGGCCATACTCATCGACCGCCCAGCGTTGGCAATCGGAAGCCAGTTCAAACCCCCCAAGCCGATCGGCCTGTGCTTGGAACAACCGATGGCTGACTTGCTGGTAGTGCCGTGTTTTCCAGGTGCCGACTTCCAGAAAGAGCATGTGGTGATCTTCCCACCACAAGAGGGTCTGGCTGGTCGAATTGAACAGCACTGCACCACTGGCCAGCGGGTTTTCGGGCTTCAGTCGTGTTATCCGAAACTCGGGGTCGTGCAGATCGACCACAAAAGCCTCGGCCGTGCGTAGGGCAAAGGCCAACCACCGGCCATCGGGGCTGAAGGCGAGCGAGTAAACAAGAATGGGGAAAAGTTTAA
>JBDNDE010000278.1:0-6224 GCA_046719305.1 Gemmataceae bacterium
CCGGGTGACAAACCGTGGCCGAATTGAAGCCAGTCGGCCCACCACGCTGCTCTACGACCGGCCGCACGTCTCTCCACGGTGACAAACCGTGGCCGAATTGAAGCAAGGCAGATGTATCCGGATTGCTGACATATGCAGATTTTGATGTATCTCCACGGTGACAAACCGTGCCTGTTTGGCCGATTAATCGATTACGACATCCAGAGGTGTTATCACTCAAGTGAGGAGAGGATGAACAAATAAGATGATCTAAGCCTCACTCGTAACGCAATGCTTCGATGGGATCCAGTTGGCTGGCCCGGCGCGCTGGATAGTACCCGAAGAATACCCCTACGGCCGCGGAGAACACCAAAGCCACAAGACCGGCCGGCATCGACACAACAAAAGGCCAATCGGCCGACGGCAGGATGGCATTGATGAGATGGGTCATGCCCAGAGAGGCAGCATAGCCTAGCGACAAACCGATGAGGCCCCCAAAGGTCGAAAGGACGATCGACTCAACTAAGAACTGACGCAGGATGTCCCGCGGTCGCGCGCCCAGGGCCATGCGAATGCCAATTTCACGGGTGCGTTCGGTGACACTGACCAACATGATGTTCATGATGCCCACCCCCCCCACGAGGAGCGAAATAGCGGCAATCGCGCTAAGCATCAGGGTGAGGGAAGTGGTGATGGTGCCCAGCACGTTGGCAATCTCGATGGTGTTGTTGATCTGGAAGTCAGGCGGTTGACCAGGGGAGATGCGGTGCCGCTCCGCCAACAAGGCGCGAATCTCTTGCTCGGCCTTTTGGGCGAGTTGCTCGCTGGTAGCAGAAACCAACAAAGCAGCCACGTTATTAAACGGCGAACCTTGCAAGCGTTTCTTCACCGTGGTGTAGGGCATCACGATGATATCATCTTGGTCGACGCCGGCCATGTTGGCCCCTTTGCGGGCAAAGACGCCGATGACCCGAAACGGTATGTTCTTGACGCGGACCATTTGGCCGATGGGATCAGTGCCGGGAAAGAGGCGGTTAACGAGGGTTTGGCCCAGGACGCAGACTTTAGCGCCGGCGGCCACCTCGGACTCAGTGAAAAACGAGCCGGCGATGATCGGCCAGTTGCGGACGATGGGGTAATCGGGTCCGACCCCTTGCATCTCGTTGGGTGACCAATTGACGTTACCGCCCACTACTTGGCCGCTGGTTGGCACAAAAGGGGTGACGGCCTTCACGGAAGGACACTCGGCCGCGATGGCCGCTCCATCCGCTGCCGTGAGGGTGGGTACCTGTCCAGCAGCTGCTCCTTGCTGCTGACTGCGAGCCGGCAACACGACGATGACGTTCGAGCCGAGATTCTGAAACTGCTTTTGCACTAACTCTGTCGCGCCCTGGCCGATCGATACCATGGTGGTGACGGCGGCAATACCGATGACGACCCCAAGAACAGTTAGGCCGGAACGCAGCTTGTTTTTGCCCAGCTGGCGTAAGGCGAGCAAGACGAGATCAAACAAATTCACGTGGGATTACTCCTGGTCGTCCTCAAACTCGTAGGGAGTGGTCTCCACCGCACCGGGGATAGAAGAAACAATACCCGTCACCACGCGGTCACCTTCCTTCAGATCGCCTTCGAGAATCTCCGCGAAGCGACCATCAACTAGACCCAGGCGTAGCGGCACGGCGCGAAGCAGGTCGCCCTCCGCCACCCAAACGATGCGACGATTGCGATTTTTGGCGGTCTTGGCTTTCTCCTCGGCAGAGGATTTGACACCAAGCGAGACCGGAGCGGTGTGCAAGAGAAACTTTTTGTCCTGTTCGCGCACACGGGAGAGCGGCGGCACGAAGCGTAGGGCGGCCGTGGGCAGGCGTAGGGCGTTTTCGCGAACCTCGATGCTGAAAGAGAGATTGGCTGTCATCCCGGGTCGAAGCTTGGTACCCGGATAGGCCGCTTCGAGAACAACAGGGTAGGTGACAACATTCTGGGTGGTAGTGGAGTTGTTGCGAATCTGCAAGATTTTGCCTTCAAAAATCTCCTGCGGATAGGCATCCACGGTAAAGCGAACCGGGCTTTGTTTCTGCATCGCTAGGGTGATTTGGCCCACATCGGCTTCGTCGACCGAGGCGTAGACATGCATACGTTTATCCATATCTTCGCCGATCACGAGAATCTCGGGGGTCTGGAAAGCCGAAGCAACGGTAGCACCTTCGTCAATTTTCTTTTCGATCACCATGCCATTGCAAGGAGAGTAGATGGTAGCAAAGCCAAGATTGACCGTGCTGTTTTCCATGTTGGCGATGGCCTGCTCGATGGATTTCTCAGCAAGAGCCAGTTGGGCTTGGAGGCTTTCGCGGCTGGCGACCAGGGCGTCGATCTCGTTCTGCGAGATGTACTCGCGGTTAATCGCGAGCAAATCGAGGCCGCGTTTCTCGTTGGCAATTGCCTGAGTAAGCAGCGCCTTGACCCGGTTGGCCTCGGCTTTGGCAGAGTTGACGGCGGCCTTGTCGCGGTCGTTGGCAGCTTTGAGCAACCGGGGGTCAATCTCGGCAAGTTTCATGCCGGTGGTGACTTTGTCGTTAAAATCGACGTAAATTTTGGTGATTGGCCCCGAGACGAACGCACCGACAACAACCGTACGCACCGGTTTGATGGTGCCCGTCGAATTGACGACTGTTTCGATTTTGCCACGGCTGACAGCGAGAGTCTGGTAGTTGGGCCTGGTGAAGCGGGTCAGGTAATCACGGCCAACGAGATAGGCTGCCAAGCCCACTCCGCCTAGGAAGAGAAGTACAACTGTCCAACGAAAGAAGCGTGCCATCGCCTGCACTCCATGTGGTTCTGAAAGATTCTACCCGTCAAAAGCGTCGAGGGTTTTCGCCCGGCAGATTTCCGGTTGATCGAACTAGGTATGTGGAACCAAGTTGGCCTGCTGGCCTGCTGGATCGCCAGATACCGCCGGCAGAGACCCCATAGACGCCGAGAGTTATCGCTGCTAGAATAGCGTTTTAAGTTTCGTGGTAGCTGACCAAGGACAGACAAGGTTGATCATGGTCGAACGTCGCAAAGAGTTGGATCGACGCTACAGTCGCAAAAAGAAACTGGCCAAGCTCAAAAAGAAACTAGCTGCCGCTAAGGAGCCCAAAGACCGTGAAGCGGTGTTGCAGAAGATCAAGCGGATTTCACCGTGGTGGACGGAACCGAAAGCTGTCTAGTAGGGCCAACAGGGGCTAAGCGGGGAAACAGGCGTGCTTGGTACCGATGCTTGCCTAGTAATAAGGGAGGCTAGGCCGAAGAGGTTTTCCTGAGTCCCGAGCGACAGGCTTGTTCTATCCCTAGCGGTAAATTTGTGTAGCGAAGGAATCCAACGCGATGGCCTCCGATCCTAATGAGAACTCTTCCCGCTCTGAACGCCGCCGTCCTTCCCCTGGAGCCGGCGGCATCAACTGGAGTTGGATCTTCCTTCTGCTGGTCTTTCTCGGCGGGGTGGTTTTGATCTCATCGATGAACACCCCTCGTGTTCATTGGAGTGATTTTGTCTACCTACTGCAGAAGGATCACCTTAAGGAAGTCGCTCAACGCGGTGATTATTATGAAGCGGTCATCCGTGAAGAGAGCCGCGAGGAAGTCAAAAAACTGCTAGGAGAGCGATACCCAGCCTCGGGCCGCTTCACCGTTGAACGTCTGATCGGCAACGATCTGGATTTTCAACGGCTGCTGGCGGAGAAGATGGCCACGAACAAACTAGAGGTCTTTTCCCGGCCGAGTTTTAGCCTGTTGTGGCAGATTTTGCTAACAGTCGTTTTGCCGGTGGTGCTGTTAGGTCTGCTGTTTTTTGTGTTTTTGCCCCGGTTCCGCGATCCGCTCGGAGGGGGATTTCTCAACAACTATGTCAAGAGTCCGGCCAAGAGGTACGAGCGCAGCAAGCTGCGGGTCACGTTTGATGATGTCGCGGGACTGAAGAACGCCAAGGGTGAATTGCAGGAGATTGTGGAGTTTCTGCGTAGCCCGGAGAAATTTCAGCGACTTGGGGCGGTAGTTCCCAAGGGGGTGCTGCTGGTCGGTCCACCAGGCACAGGGAAAACCCTCATCGCCCGAGCGGTGGCAGGCGAAGCCGGCGTACCGTTCTATTCGATCAGTGGCTCCGAATTTATCCAGATGTTTGTGGGTGTCGGTGCTAGCCGCGTTCGAGATATGTTCAAAACGGCGAAAGAGAATTCGCCTTGTATCCTTTTTATCGACGAAATCGACGCCGTCGGCCGGATGCGCGGCGCAGGGTTGGGCGGGGGCAGTGACGAACGCGAACAGACACTCAACCAGATCCTCAGCGAGATGGATGGGTTTACGCCCACCGAGACCGTCATCGTCATGGCCGCGACCAACCGGCCGGACGTGTTGGATTCGGCGTTGTTGCGTCCGGGGCGTTTCGATCGCCATATCACGATCGACCGTCCGACTTGGCAAGGGCGTTTGGAGATTCTAAAGGTCCACACGCGCAATAAACCCCTAGCGGATGATGTCGATCTGGAAGCGATCGCTCGGGGGATGATCGGGATGACTGGGGCAGACCTCCGGAACCTAGCCAATGAAGCAGCCCTGTTGGCTACCCGCAAGGGCAAGCGACAGATCGACCGTTCGGACTTCGAGAACGCCGCCGACCGGGTGTTGATCGGTGCGAAACGGGAAGAGATTCTTGGCCCTGAGGAGAAACGCCGTACAGCGTATCACGAAGCTGGCCATGCCATCTGTGCGTGGCTAACGCCCAAAGCCGACCCAGTGTTTAAGGTAACCATCGTACCGCGTGGCCGAGCGGCGGGAGTGACCCGGTTTCGACCGGAAGAGGATCGAGTGGACTACACCTTTACGCAATTACGGGCCCAGCTAATCGTCGCCCTGGGGGGACGCGCGGCGGATCGACTGATCTACAACGAGACAACTACTGGAGCAAGTGGCGATCTGAAGCAGGCATCGCGGATTGCTCGGATGATGGTGACGCAATTCGGGATGAGTGAGAAAATCGGACCGGTCGCCTATCGCATCGGAGAAGAACACGTCTTTTTGGGTAAAGAGATTCAAGAGGCCCGCGATTTTGGGGAAGCCACTGCCGACCTCATCGACACCGAGGTTCGCAACATCCTCCGCGAGGCTGATCAAAATGCCTATAATCTGCTGGAACAAAACCGCCACCTGATGGATAAGCTAGTCGATGCCTTGATGGAAAAGGAAGAGTTGCTCCGCGAAGAAATCGAGGTACTTTTCGGCATCCCCCAGGTCAACAATGGCTCTGCTGAACGCGAAGAGAAGGAGGCTTCCGAGCACCTCACTTCGAAGAGTTAAGGCGCCGCACTCCTAGAGGACCATCCCCAGAGGACCATCCAGGCACCGTTTTCGCAGCCCTTGGCTCCTGACGACTTCCGACAACGCCGAAGGACACCGGATCGACAACGACGAGGAATGCCATGCGTTTGGTCGATTTACGCGAAATCCTGCGTTACGTACCGCGTTTTCGGGATAAACTGTTTATCATTGCCTTGGATGGCGCAATCGTAGAAGATGAAAACTTCCGAAACCTTTTGCTCGATATCGCCCTTCTGCGTAGCTTGAGCATCCGCGTTGCCCTGGTCCACGGGGCCGGCCACCAGATCCGTCGCTTGGCCGAGATGACCCATCTCGTCCCCAGTAACCTGGATGGAGTGGGCGTAACGGATGCAGCTACGCTCAAGCTGGCCCTGTTGGCCTCGAGTCGGGTATCACATGAACTGCTCGAAGGACTCAGTGCTACTGACCTGCGTGGCGCGGTGACTAATGCGTTGATCGCCCACCCAGCCGGTATCCTCGCTGGGGTAGATCATCAGTTCACAGGCAAGATCGAACGCATTGATGTGGGACTGCTCAACGCCTTGTTAGAGCGGGACATCGTTCCCATCGTTTCACCAATCGGCTGCGATGGTGAGGGGAACTCCTTTCGCCTCAATAGTGATGTAGTTGCCGTTGAGGTGGCCCGTGCTCTTGGGGCAGTCAAAGTGATTTTTCTCACGACACATCCCGGCTTGCCCGATCTGAACAAACCCGGAGCGTTGTACCGTCATCTCCCTGCGGGCGAGGCCGAACTGCTCTACAAACGCCATGGAGCTGATTACCCACCGGATTTGCGTTCCAAGCTCGAACAAGCTGTCACGCACATAATCGTTGTATCGTATAGAGGTCTCTGTACACGTGCCTATGTGTCTTACTATTTTGTTGTGTATCAT
>JBDNDE010000279.1:0-6186 GCA_046719305.1 Gemmataceae bacterium
AGAATCTCTTCAACGACCTGGCGTTGCTGGTTCACTTTGATCGGGTAGACGCAGATATATTTGCCGGTGTATTCGTATTCACCGATGGCGTTGTTGAAGGCCTCGGCAATTTCACCCACGCGGTGGCGCAAGATGTCAGTGAAGCGCAAGAGGATCGGCAGTTGTGTACCCGACTCGCGCAGTTGGTCGATGAGCTCTTTTAGGTCAACGAAGCGATCCGAGCGCTTGGTCGGATGCACCTGAACATGACCCGATCGGTTGATGCTGAAGTAGCCTTTGCCCCAGTTGCGGATGCCGTAAGTCTCGATGGCGTCCTGGATTTTCCACTTGTCCATGACGTCCGGCTCGGCACTCTTCACCATCAGCGGTGTCCCCCAGCGTGGAATGGTCTACAAGGTGAGAACAAAGGCCGGGGTGGGAGTCGGCCCTACTCATCAGTATACGCTTCAGACGCCGGGGTCAAGATTGCATGAACAAAACGACCAGCGATCACAGCTTTTTCTTGATGTTCTCCTCAATTTCCGGGGGCATGTAGTTGAACACCAGCCGATGGATGGCGAAGTAACCAGCCTTGAAGATCAGGAAGCACAGAATCACAGTGGTCCAAATTTTGGTGTACAGGGCCACCGCCATGAAGAGCCAGGTGTCTTTGTCCTTTTCGGGGTCCAGACCGAGCCAGTGGATGAGCGGTCCCCAGTGGATGATAATCCAGGCAATCATAGCAATCACCGCCAGGGCGCAGACGATTCCAGGCAGCAGCCAGAGGAAGATGTCTAGGGGGGTTTGCTCCTTGACTTTGCGCGTCCGCGCTCGTTCCCGTGTCTCGACATTGAACCCGCAATACAGGCAAATCTTGGCGTCCTCGCTGGCCATCTTGTTGGCACACTCTGGACAACGCGCTGACAGATCCTCATAGGTCAACCCGTACGCGCCATCTTCGTCCTCCTGCGCCTTCTTCGCTGCCGCGGGGGGCGACGCCGTGGCCTTCTTCGCGACAGCAGGGGGCGCTTTCTTGGCCGGCGCGGCAGGGGCCTTCTTTGACGGTTTGCGAGCCGGCACCTCTTCTACCTCGTCGACTTCGTCAAGCTCTTCCTCTGCAACCACGGCGACAAACACCGCGCCACAGCCTTTACATCGCACCTTTTTGCCCTCGGCCTCGGCGGGTGCTTTCATCTGCTTGTCGCACTTGGGACAGGCAATGGTAATGGTTGCAGGCATAGTTTGTGTTCCCGACAACTTCCCGACAAATCGTTGATGTGATGGCTTCTTTTTTACCTTACGGCTTGGCTGGGTGCGACGCAAGAAGCAGCCCTAGCGATTCTCACTTGCTTTGGTCGGGTTGTCTTGCTATGGCCAGCCCTTGGCAAGGTGCAGGAGTATGCCATGAATCGCGGGAATAAAGTGGGTCTGGTGGTCGCGAGTTGCTTCCTCGCTCTGCTGGGCATAGTCGTCGCCGTAAAATCTCGGCCAGTTCCCATGCAGGCAGACGTTCCTCTGGTGCCGGCTGCTGCCGTCAGTGGGCCTCCCGTGGCGGAGCAAGAGCCGTCTGTTGCACCGCTAGTCCAGGCCAAAGCCACCGACCCAAAGCCCACGTCCCCCGACGAACGGGGGCGGGCGAACAAGTCGGAGTTACTACCGACCGCCCTGCCGGATCTCAAGCCGGCTCCGAAGGACGACGAGAGCCCGGCTCCAGCATCCAGACCGATGGGTGAACCGTTGCCGACGCCCCCGCTGAAGATGCCCGAAGCCGCCTTGCCGTCCCCGGCACCGCTGGTACCGCCCCCCGGATTAGAAAGTGTCCCGCCTGGAGCGGCGTTGCCGGGTTTGAGTACCCCCCCCGGCCAGAACGAAATCGAAAAAGTCCAGGCCACGATGCCGATGTCCAGCGTGCCCCCGCCGCCACCTATGCCGGTGACGCCGCCCGGGTCGCCACCTGTACCCCCTCTGACGCCGCCCGCGCTGGAATCCACGACGCCCCCCGGGATCGCGCCGTTGCCAGGAACAGCGGCACCGGCTCCACCGCCCCCGCCACCGGGACTGGAACCGCCGCCTGGAGGGGCATTACCAGGTCTAGCTGTGCCTGAGCCGCCCGCCCCGCCGAAAGCCGAACCGAAACCGGCCGAAGTACCCCAAGTGACCCCGCCCCGGGCTGAGTTGCCCCAGGTGACCCCGCCCCAAGCGAGCCCGCCAACGGTGACTAAACCCGACGACCTGCCAGGAATAAGCCTGCCACCGCCCAGACCGGAGCCGACCCCCAGCCCCATCGAGACGCCCAAGCCAGTGGAGACGCCCAAGCCAGTGGAGACGCCCAAGCCGGTGGAGACGCCCAAGCCAGTGGAGACGCCCAAGCCGGTGGAGACACCGAAAATTCTCGGGCCGACAACCACGAGTGGCAAACCAATCGAAAAGTCAGAGTTTATCAAGATCGAAGATACTAAACCAATGAACAGACCCGCGCGTGTGGATTCGCAGCTGAAGCCGGCAACCTTTGAGGAAACGCCGCCTGTGGTTCCGCCGCCTGTAGTTCCGCCGCCTGTGGTTCCGCCGCCGGTCGCTCCCCCGTCTGCTCCGTTGCCTGCGGGAGAACCGCCGTCACAGGTGCCGGCACCAGCAGGGCTTACGCCTCCGCCAGGAACTGTGGAACCGCCGCCACCCGGATTAATTCCGCCACCGGCTCCGATGTCCCCTGCGCCGATGCCACCAGCCCCACTGCCAGGAGGGTTACCTGGGGTGACCCCACCGGCTCCGACAACGCCGGCATCAGAGGTTGCCCAGCCGGCGACTTCCTCGCCGATGCCCAGCGGTACCGAGATCAAGGCCAAGCCGGTTCCCATCCCCGACTTGCCGCCTTCCACCGGTACGGCGCTGAAGCCAAAAGTGGCCACGGTGCCGATTGTGATCGGGGCCGAGGCGGGCCAACCGCGTGCCAGCAACACGGCACCGAGCGTGGAGCGTTACAGCGTATTTGAAACCCGTGCGGTCAGCGATGATAATTGGGAGAGGCTCAGCTACCGGCACTACGGAGATGCCCGATTAGCCCCAGCGTTGCGCGAATTCAACCGCAACTATCCGTTTGCTGATCCGCGACTGAAGCAGGACGGGACGGCTCGACCCGGCGACTTGATCTTCATCCCCAACTTGAAAGTTCTGATGGATCGGCACAAGCATCTGGTACGCGAGGATGTACCAGCTGTCCCAGTGCCGGCGGGCCAGGTGCGACCGTTGAAGTAAGCAGGTCGGCGGTTATCGCTTGCTGGGAGATGAACCTTGAGGGATGAACCTTGCTGGGGTGGTTGCTATCTTGAACGGCATGAACACGACACCTATTCGCACCCGCTTCGCGCCCAGTCCGACCGGCTACCTCCATATCGGAGGGGTCCGCACTGCTTTGTTCAATTGGCTGTTCGCCCGGCAGCACGGCGGGCAATTTATTCTGCGCATTGACGATACCGATGCCGAACGCAACGTCGAAGCGGCCCTGGCCCCGATCCTAGCCGGCTTTCGTTGGCTGGGTCTGAGCTGGGACGAGGGAGCCGAAGTCGGCGGTCCCTACGGCCCGTACTATCAGAGCCAACGCCTAGCCCGTTACCAACAGGCCGTCGACCAGCTGATCGCCAGCGGCCACGCCTATTACGACTATGCCAGCCCCGAAGACACCAAACGCGAGCGCGAGGCAGCCTTGGCGGCCAAACAACCGTGGGTTTACAGCCGCACTTGGATGGCTACAAGTGAGGCCGACCACGAGCGTTTCCGGGCCGAGGGCCGCGAACGAGTGGTGCGGCTGAAGATGCCGCGTGAGGGGTATTGCGAGTTTTCGGATGCGGTGCGTGGCGAAATGAAGGTGCCCTGGAGCGCTGAGCAAGACAGCATCATCCAACGAGCCGACGGCACCTGTTTATATAATCTGGCTTCGGTGGTCGATGACTACGACATGAAGATCAGCCATGTCATCCGAGCTGAGGAGCATCTGAGTAACACCCCCCGGCAGATTTTCATGGTCGATGCCCTGGGCTATCCCCGGCCAGTCTACGCCCATTTGCCGTTTGTGGCTGAGCCAGGCAGCAAGAACAAGCTGAGCAAGAGGAAGCTGTCGACCTATTTGAAGAATCCAGATTTTAAGAAGGTGCATGAGCATGCTTTGAGCATTGCAGCCCGCCTCGGATTCACAACAAGTGAAGATACCTTCAACCCAGTAATTATCGACTTCTATGCTAAGGTCGGTTACCTACCCGAGGCGATTCTCAACTACCTGGTCCTGCTGGGCTGGTCGCTCGATGGTAGCACCGAGGATTTCTCTGTTGACGAGATGATCCGCCATTTCTCCTTACAACGCGTCAACAAAGAGGCCGCTAGCTTCGACGCCAAGAAACTCGTTGCCTTTCAGGAACGTTACGCCCAGCGGCTTACCACGGAGCAAAAAATCGCCTGGGTGCGGCCGTTCCTTCAGCAAGCCAATCTTCATCCCGACGACTTGCTGTTGCGACGGGTCATCGAGGCCGCCGCCCATCGCCTGGTAGTAGCGGGCGATATTCTCGACTACGCTTACTTTTTCGTGCCTGATGATCAACTGCAGCCAGATGCCAAAGCCGTCGAGAAACACTTGACCCGGCCCGCAGGAGCCTTGCAGTGGTTGCAAACGCTTGGTCAGCAGTTCGCAACCCTGGAGCCGTTTGATGCCCCGACACTCGAAGCCTGTGTCCGCCACTTTGCCGAGGCCGGTGGCCACAAACTCGGCGACGTGAGCCAGGCGTTGCGGGTGGCCACTACCGGCCGGGCTACAGGCTTCGGCACCTTCGAGACGCTGGAGTTGTTGGGGCGCGACCGAGTCATCGCCCGGCTAGCTCGGGTAGACAGCCCTCCTGGGCAATCGGCTTGAGTTGTGGGTGAGTGCTTCAACGATCGCTGCGGTTGGACTCCCGCGCGGGCCAGGCGTTCCACCAAGTCGTGAACTGCTGCCACTGCTGTCGCACAAACGCCTGCTGCGACGGCGACAGGACATCCTCGCGATGCAAGGCGTGGGCATAGTCCGCGTGACCCTGCAGGACCATGAGTTCTTTATAGTACAGCACCAAGTCTGGCCCTTCATCAAAAGACGCAAGCACCCGTAGGGCGTTGTCCAACTCCTCCGCACTTTGTCGAGCCGCTACCTCGCCCTGAGCTGCCCCCTGGCATAATTCCATCAGCCGCAGCACCGGCCGGGGCAGAGCATTCCCCACCCCGGTAATCACCCCGACCGCCCCACAGCGAACCAAGCCGTGGAACACTTGGGTATCCACCCCCACCAGCAAGGCCAATCTCGGATCGCCACTCGTGAGATGTTCCGCGGCATAACTCAAGGCATCGGCTCCGCCAAACTCTTTGAAGCCCACTAGATTAGCATGTTCACGCCGCAGGGCTAAAAACAGTTCGGCCCGCGTCTGAAAACCGTAAGACGGACTGTTGTAAATCACGGCTGGGAGTTGCGGAGCGGCTCGCAGCACCTGGGCAAAATGGGCATGCTGCGCCGCCGGCGAACTGCCACGCGACATCAACCGCGGGATCACCATCAGGCCGGCCGCTCCCACTTTCTGCGCATGAGCCGCGTGATCAGCCGCTGCAGCAGGACGAACGGCTCCTGTACCGACAATCACGGGCACGCCTGCCGCTACTAGCTGCTCGACGCCCTGTTGGCGTTGCTCGTCCGTCAGCAGCGGCCATTCCCCCATCGAGCCGCAGTAGACGACAGCCCGCATGCCCTGAGCGAGGAGGTGTTGAGCGGTGCGAACTAGAGCGGCGAAATCTGGCTCCCCTTTGGAATTGCAGGGGGTCATCAATGCCGGAATACAGCCGTGAAAAATCGATGCGTCAGTCATGAGCATCCTTAAAAAAAAGAGAAAACCATCCAGGAAGACCTCTCCCGGATGGTTTTGATGTAGCAACGGGTTGAGTAGCTGGCTTGGTTCACCCCACAACAGGATACCGTCGGAGGCAGACCAACAGGCCACACCCTCCACCAACCGGACCCATCGCTCCGCTCGATGTGACGGTTACTTGGCCTTCTTGGCAGCCTGAAACTCCTCGGCCGACATTTTTTGCACGTTGCCGTTGTGCAACAAGACATAGCCGCCCTGAGTGGGAGCATTCTTTTCGTAGGCTACGATGTCGGTTGTACCCTTGCCCACGTCGCCTTCGCCCGGCATTGGTACG
>JBDNDE010000028.1:0-22274 GCA_046719305.1 Gemmataceae bacterium
AGCCGGCGGTCCCGGGTCAGGTGAGTAGAAATGATACGCATTCGTGAGATAGATCACCTGCAGATAGGGCCGATACACATACGTCCACAGATGTTTTGAAAGATATGGGCCGATGCTATTGGGCGGATCAATCGAACTGAACGACGTGAACATCCCTCCGAAGTGAAATAATACCCATAGCACCAACACCACTTTCCGGGCCGTCGTCGGCAATAAAATCAACACCGTGGAACCAAAAGCCAAAAGAGCTACCGCCCCGAGAAACAAGCGGGCCGATCCCCAATGACTCGGCAAGCCAAAGGTAGCCTCGGGCTGGTACCCGACCATTGCCAAGATCGTGGCGACGGCCCCAACAAAGGAAACCACGGCGGCTTTCTGGATACGTTCGGGAAACTCCCAACCAGGCGATTGGAGTTTGCGGATTGCCCCGACAGCGATCAACCCGCAGCCCAGCACAAACAAGACTTCACGCAGGGCAAATGGTGCTAAGCCGGGGGGACGTAGTGCGGCCACTCCTAACAGGACAAGTAAGCCAGTGCCTAGGAGCAGAAAAAGGGAGCGTTCAGTCGGTGCGAGCAACGGTGGAGCCGTCGGCGACGGTTCCGGTGCGGAAACGGCAGAGGGGTCAGCCATAGCAGGCACTCCAGCCAGAGATTGTCGGTCCTACCTTGGCAAGGATAGCCGATCGGCAGGAGCAAGCCAGAGGTAGGTCGAAAAAAAGGAGCAAATGGTCCGTTAATTTAGCGAGAAAACGCGGAGCGGGTATTATCTTGCGCGGGAGCAACGTCGATCTAGGAAAAAAGTGATTGTCAACGGGACAAATTCTTCCTATCGTTCCTATTATACGATTGACTCCTCCTTTCTCCGCTTTTACCATCTATACAGGATCGGTGGTTCCCGTTTGTTTCGACACGAATCAGAATCAGCGGTCCTTATCGTCCGGTGGGTGGCTCGCCTTCGGTTGGTGTTGGGCCTCACTTGCCGTTTTCTTCCCTGATTGGCCTTTGCAGGAGGTGTGTGCGGTGATCAGTACGATGCTGCTGCTGGCGATTACCGTCGGTGGCGAAACTGCGGAGTTTGGTCGTAATCGCGGTGGCTGCTACGGTGGTTGCGGTGGCTTGATCTTCAATGGGTGTGGTGGCGGCTGCTACGGTGGTGGTCTGTTCCATCGCCGACATCATGGCACCTGTTACGGCGGCACCTGTAGTGGTATGATTTATGGCACCTGCAGTGGTGTGATTCATGGAACTTGCAGTGGTATGATCCATGGCACCTGCAGTGGTATGATCCATGGCACCTGCAGTGGTATGATTTATGGCACTTGCAGTGGTATGAATCATGGCACCTGCAGTGGTGTCATCACCTATGGCGGTTGCAGCGGCGTGATCATTCACGGCGGTTGCTGTGGGGGTGTAATCGTTCATCCCACGCCGACTCCTGCTCCGACTCCGCCGGCCACTCCACCAGCGAAGAAGGATCCCCCTAAGAAACCTGAAAATCCCGAGAAGAAAGATCCGCCGAAGAAACCTGAAAATCCCGAGAAGAAAGACCCGCCGAAGCTTAACCCGGGTAACCCTACTGCTTCTAATTTGAGTGCGGACGAGGCCAAGTGGCTTAAGGAGATGCTCGACGCTGAGACGGACCCGGCTAAGAAGAAGGAACTCGAAGCCGACTTCAAGGCAGAGAATGCCGCGGGTCGCAAGGCGATCTACGACGACTTCCGGAAGAAGAACAAGAAGGGCAGCGACGCCTAATCTCAGCCTGATTGCATTGACTGCGAAGGATTATGGGGCGTGCGGAATCTCTTCGCGCGTCCCTGTTATTTTTTTATGAGTGCTGGCCTAGGCATGCTCGCAAGCGTTGTTCACGATACTGCCAGCCCGTTTGTAGGTCCGCCTCGATCTGTGTCAGGGTCAGCACTTGACCCAGCAGGCCGCCCGGCGGGTCGACGCAAATCGTTTCCTCCAACTCGGTCTGCCCCGCATGCTCGCGTAGACTCCATTGGCGTTCCCACTGCCGAAACGGGCCACGTTGCTGACGTTCGGCGAACCGCCGGGGCGGCTCTAGGGCCATTACCTCAAGCACCAGCCGCACGCTTAGTCCCCCGCGTCGAGCCTGGTAGGCGAATACGGTTCCCAGGCTCAGGGTTTCAGGCTGTTCAACCCACGTCAGACCAAACTCTGGTGGCGTCCACTCCAACATCCGAACTGGATTGACCAACAGCGCAAACAGCCGATCGGGCGTAGTGTCATAGACTTGCTTCAGAGAAAAAGTCGCCATGGTGTCCCCGATTGCTGGTTGAAACGCAAGCCATGTCTTGGACTCCTGACTCCTTCCGTCGTTGTCTCATTCTCACCGGACCGACTGGCTCGGGCAAGAGCGCACTGGCCTTGGCTCACGCACCGCGATTGAATGCCGAGATCGTCTGCATGGACTCTATGACGCTCTATCGCGGCATGGACATCGGCACGGCCAAGCCCTCGGCCGCCGATCGCGCCGCGGTGCCGCACCACCTAGTCGACGTACTGGACCCTAGCGAATCGGCCTCGGTGGCATGGTGGCTGACCCGCGCGGCCCAAGCGGTGGCTGACATCGAAGCACGTGGCAAGCAGGCGTTGCTTGTCGGAGGCACGGCTCTTTATCTCAAGGCAGTTCTGCATGGTTTGATGGAGGCTCCTTCCGCCGATGAAGCGCTCCGCCAACAACTGGAGCAAGAGGCCGCTTTACACGGTGTCGAAGTCTTACATGGCCGACTGGCCAGAGTTGATCCCCAGGCCGCTCAGCGGATCCATCCCAACAATATCCGCCGGGTGATCCGTGCCCTGGAAGTCTACCAACTCACCGGCCAACCGCTGAGCCATTTACAATCCCAATGGAACCGACCCATATTGGACGAAGGACGCATCTTGTGTCTGACGCTTCCACGCGAGACGCTCTATGCCCGCATCAACGCCCGTGTGGATGCTATGATCGCCGCGGGCCTGTTGGACGAAGTGCGGCGTTTGCGAGAACGGCCGATCAGTCGAGAGGCCAGCCAAGCCTTGGGTTACAAAGAGTTGTTTGCTTATCTCGATGGCAAGGTTTCTCTGGAGGTTGCCATCGAACAGATTCGCACTCGCAGCCGACAGTTTGCCAAGCGACAGCTAACATGGTTTCGACAGTTGCAAGGATGTCGAATGGTAGAGAATGTCTTGACACAAGGCCCATGGGCGTCGAGAATGGAACTGTTGTAGCGCTGACGGGGCAATTCTATGCTATAACACAGTTGGAGAGGTATTGATCCCCTCAGTTCCCTTTTCTCGAAAGGCAACCCCTTTCGGCGAAACGTCGTGGAGGCTATTGCGTATGCCAGTTGTCACGTTTCAAGTTCTCGAAGGTGTCGACAAGGGTCGCATCTTTCGCGAAATACCTACGCCCGTGACGATTGGCCGCGAAGAGGGCAACGTGCTTCGTCTGAATGACGAGCGTGTTAGCCGCTTCCACGCCAAAGTACAGTTCGACAATGACGAGATCATCCTCACCGACCTAGAAAGCACCAACGGCACCCGGGTCAATGGGAACGTGGTGCAGATTCGTCGACTGCAAGTGGGCGATCGCATCGGTATCGGTCGATCGTTGTTGCTATTTGGTTCAGAGCAAGAAATCCGCACGCGCATGAGCAGTCTACCCAGTGTGCCGGTTACTGCGGCTGCTGGGACGGTGTTTCAGCCGGCCACTTTGCGACAAGAAACGTTGCTAAGTGTGTTAGATTCGCCGGAGATCGACCTAAGCGTGAAGCAAGAGGTAACGGCTAAGCAAGGCCAACTCTACTTGGGTGGGCGTCAGCTGCCACCGCTACCAGAGAAACTCGGCCCCTCCAATGCAGCTAGACTGTCCGAGTTGCTAGAGTTTTTGCATCGCCAGATCACCAATGCCACCGAAAACATTCGCACGAATGACGATGCCTCTCAAGTGATTCTCCACTATGCCGACTGGCAACGCATCCTAGGGGTGCAAATGCTCCTGGCTCGCTATGTCCGTGCGGTCACCGATCCCGACACGCTCAGCGAGTAATCTCCTTGGCATCCCATCTATCCACCGACAACAGGAGACGATCCCTCCGGAGGATCCTCTCCTGTTCGCTTTTTTTCCCCCCAACTCTTGTTTTGCTTAACGGCTACCATTGGCTTCGACGTTGACAATCGACACCTTGGGCAGCGACGAATCCATCAGCAGTGGCTTGGCCGTCTGAGCCCGACCGACATTACCCGCTAGGTCGCTGGCCTCAGCCCGCACAAACACCTTCGCTGGAATCCCTGCCGGCACCTTCCAATGGAACTGGCCGTTGCTTTCCAGATTGGCCGCGATGACATGCCAGGGGCCATCTTCGCTCTCGGAGTAGGACAGCGTCACCGGGCCTCGACCCAGGTTTTTGTCGGCGGCCGTCCATTTGATGGTCACTTCCTGCTCTTTGCCTTTGTTGATCGGAGTGACTTCGTGCAGCTTCACCTCAGGCTTCGACAGGTCCACGATCACCCACACCTGCGGTTGATCGCCAGTGGTTGGCGGCTCCTGACCCAGACCGATGCCACTGCGGGCCAACAGAGTGAACCCGTACATCCCCTCTTCGTCTACCTCGACAACATAGGCTTTAGCGTTGGTCGGAGCTTGGTGCTTTTTCCACTCCTTGCCGTCTTGGGTGTACCACAACTCGACTGTCGACAGCCCCGACGAGCCGACATCAGCTACCTCAAAGTTCAGGGTGATGCGTTTGGTGTTGACCAACCGGAGCAGCGGGGCGCTGCTCTTGTTGCTGGTGGGCACGTTACCCATAACGGTGGACGGCTCTTCTTTTTTAGGCGAACTCTCGATTGTCTTAGGTATCTGAGGACCGGAGGCAGAGCCAAGTATCTCGGGCAACTTGGTTTCCATGCGACGCGTCGCGGCCGGCGGTGTCGCCGAGGTCGTTGCGAATGCGGTCGGCTGAAGTTGCGATTTCGCCTCAGGCGGTGTGGTAGCTGTCAACTGATTGGCGGGCATCGGCGGCACCTCGTTGGCAGCGACGGGCAGGCTCGCCCCCGGTAGGCCTGCACCCGGAGGCGGCACCGGACGAAGCTCAGGCACGGCCACTGGCTGCAGCGTAGCCGGCACGGGACCACGGGCGAGCATCGGTCCCGACGATTGTCCGGGCATCGTGGCCAGAGCAGCCGGAGGAGCGGTAGCACCAGGGACCATACTATGTGCCGGATGAGCTTGCCACTCCGTGTAACGTGGGGCACTGCCAGGTAACTCCGGCTGAGAGGAACTGGGCATCGAGCCTGGCAGTGGTGTCATGGCTACAGTGGTGGGTTGCAGCGTGCCGGGCAAAGCTACGGTTTTCGGATCGGGTAACCGAGCGTACCGATAGGGATCATTCCCGATCGTGACACAGCCGGTCAGTCCGGCTAGAAGCAAAAAGGCCCCAAAAGTCCGTTTCATCCTGACCTCCCCAACTCGCCAGGGCGCACCCGGTCGGCTCTCCCCCGAAGAGCGAGCGATAACGACCAGACCACCTGTGAATGAGAGGGCATCTATCAGTCCAGCAAATGGAAATCAAGCGGAACTTGAAAGCAGTTTTTGCTTCAATGAATTGTCGGCCACGGGGCAGTCTGGCCGACGCAACTTGTTGCTCTGCACAGCGAACCCGCGTAGGATGTAGAAAGATAACCCCCAAGAGAAACGGCATCATCATGAGCCTGTCCTCACTGAGTCCCGAACAAGCCGTCCGCCAACTGGCCAGCATCTCGGCCCAGTTGCAAGAGCAACTCGCCAAAGTGATCGTCGGCCAAAGCGAGGTCGTGGAGCAATTGCTCATGGCCTTGTTTTCTCGGGGTCATTGCCTGTTGGTCGGGGTGCCCGGGCTAGCCAAGACGCTGCTCATCAGCACCGTGGCCCGCGTACTGCATCTGAGCTTCAAACGAATCCAGTTCACGCCGGACCTCATGCCAGCCGACATCACCGGCACCGACATATTGCAGGAAGACCCTCAAACGGGTCGCCGCAGCTTCAGCTTTTTGCGTGGGCCGTTGTTCAGCAACATGATTTTGGCTGACGAGATCAACCGCACGCCGCCCAAGACCCAGGCAGCATTGCTGGAGGCCATGCAGGAGCATCACGTCACGGCTGGGGCGCACACCTATGCCTTGCCTGAGCCGTTTTTTGTGCTAGCGACGCAGAACCCCATTGAGCAGGAAGGCACCTATCCGTTACCCGAGGCGCAACTAGATCGCTTCATGTTCATGATTCAGGTCGGCTATCCCTCACGCGAAGAAGAAATCGAAATCATGCGCCGCACTACCAGCAACGAGCGGCCCACTATTCAGCCGATGCTCGATGGGCAGCAAATTCTCGCGCTGCAAGAAACAGTCCGCAGCGTCAACGTCGCTGACCACATCTTTGCCTACGTTGCGGATCTGGTGCGTTCCACCCGGCCACGGGAGCCGGGCGTGCCGAAGTTTGTGCCGGAACTAGTGGGCTGGGGAGCAGGTCCGCGTGCCTGTCAAAACCTTATTCTGGGCGGCAAGGCACGAGCGATCCTGCATGGGCGGGTTCATGTGACGATCGAAGACATCCGCGCTGTTGCTGCTCCCGTATTGCGACACCGTATTGTCACTACCTTCAACGCCGATGCCGAGGGAATCACCACCGACGATATCATTAAGAAGCTCTTGGCCGTCGTGCCCACACCGCAAGAACAAAGCGCCGCTCGCGTGTTTGGAGGAAACCGATGACCACTCTCACCCTCACGATCCCCGACACGGTCTTCGCGCAGTTCGAGGCGTCTGCGTGCCGTGACGGGAGGCCCCCCGAAACATTGCTCTCTGAGCAGCTTGAGCATCTGCTGACTTTGGGCGATGAGGGCATTGACCCAGCCACCGACCATCTCCTGAAGAACAACGCTGCATTTTATCGGCGGTTGGCATGATTTATAACCTGACTCTAGGGCAGCTTCTGTTTCTTTGCCGGCGAGTGGTTTTTTCGGTCCGGAACAGGGTTGGGTATCCGCAAGGTCGGGGCCCTGGAACCTGCCTTGACTTTTCCTCAAATGACCTTCCGTGGCGAGGAGTTCTACCCCTCGCTTCAGGAATAAGCCGCCGTCTTGGGTCTCATCTTGGTTTGCAATCACCCCTTCATGGACGGCAACAAACGGATCGGCCAGCTAGTAAGGGAGGCGTTATTGTTCAACAACGAGAGGGAAACTTTTGCCCCAGTCGATGAGCAGGAGCAGTTTTTTGGATTCTCGCCGCAGGACAATTCACACCCGAATCGTTTGCTCTGTGGGTCCAACGGCCCGTTATTGCGCTGCCTGATAACCTGAACGGTACAACTTGATGCAACTCGATCCCTCTTCCCTGAGCAAATATGGTCGCTTGACGCTGGTGGCCCGCAACCTCGTCGAGGGGTTTCTCACCGGTGTGCATAAATCACCTTTCAAGGGAGCGTCGGTCGAATTCGCCGAGCATCGCCAGTATTATCCAGGCGACGAGATTCGGCATATCGACTGGCGAGCGGTGGCGAAGACAGATCGCTATTACATCAAAGAGTACGAAGAGGAAACCAATTTGCGGGCAACGCTGTTGGTCGATGCCTCGGGCAGTATGGCCTATGCGGGGCGGCATCGCTCGAAGTTTCAGTTTGCCCAGTACATCGCGGCCGCCCTAGCCTATTTGATGCTGCATCAGCGCGACGCGGTGGGGCTGGCGCTGCACGATACCCAGCTGCGGACGGTTCTCAAACCTCGGGCTACCAGCAAGCAGTTGTTACAGATTCTCACTACGCTCGAACGAGCCCAACCCAACGGGGAAACCGCCTTGGCTCCGCTGTGGCATCAAACCGCTCAGCAACTGCGTCAACGCAGCTTGGTCGTTCTGCTGAGTGATTGTTTCGGACAGATACCCGATTTGCTCCGCGCGCTGCAACACTTGAGGCATCGTAAGCACGAAGTCATGCTCTTTCACTTGCTGGCACCAGAGGAACGCACCTTCCCCTTTACTCACATGACACAATTTCGCAGTCTGGAGAACCCCCAGCAACGCCGACTCGTCGATCCGCATCGCTTGCGTCAAGACTATCTGGCGAACTTCGAGCGGTTCTGTGCCGAACTGCGTGAGGCGTGCAGCAAGACACAAGTCGATTACCATCTACTGACCACCGATCAGCCTGTCGAGCGGGCCTTGGGCCTGTACCTGTCTCGGCGGCAACGTCAACGATAAGGAGCGCGGCGATGTTCGCATTCGTTCATTTGCCGTGGATGTTACTCGGATTGGGAACCCTGACATTGCCGTTGTTGATCCATCTGTGGAATCGTCGGCGTTATGAGGTGGTGGACTGGGGGGCGATGCAGTTTCTGCAACTCAGCGAGACGAGGCGCAAGCGGTTGTTTCTTGAAGAGTTGCTGCTCCTCGTGGTGCGTATGGGCATCTTGGCTTTGCTGGTATTTGGCCTTGCGGGGCCATATCTCGATGTCGCTCTGCCCGCGGGGGTCGTCGGTCGCACGCCGCGTGATGTCGTCCTGATTCTCGATGGCTCGGGGTCGATGGCAGCGAGGGCGGCGGGACAATCGCCCTGGGAAATGGCCCGGCAACAGGCGTTGGAGACGTTGGAGCGGCTGTCGCCCGGCGATGGTGTGGCGGTGATCCTTGCTCGTGAACAACCGGTGGTTCTGGTGGGCGAACTCTCCCCCGAACGCGATCGGGTGCGGCAAAAGCTCCGCGACTTGCCCACGCCCGCGGGGTCGTGCAACGCTCCCGAGGCGTTCCGCCGGGCCGTTGCCCTGCTGTCCGCCAGCCAAAAACGGTTGCGGGAGGTACTGTTTTTCAGCGATGGCCAACGCTTCGGCTTGGCCGATGCCGAGTCGCTGTTTCGTTTGGAGTTGCTCGCCGGCGAACTGGGCCCGCGAGACACCTGGCCGCGTTTTCAACTGATCGATAGCGCCCAACAACGCCCTGCAGCGGTGCCCAATGCCGCCCTGGCAGCGTTGACCTGTAATCGTCCCGTGGTGCCTCGCGACCGCGAGGTGACCTTCCGTAGCGCCATCGTCTGGACAAATCAGACGGAGTTGCGACCGCCGCACCGCCTGCGTCTGGAACTCGACGGGGTGCCGGTACGCGATCTGGAGGTGCCGCAGACGGTACCGCCCGATGGTCGAGTGCCCTTCACGTTCACGCAACGGTTTCGTACGGCCGGCTCGCATCTGGTGAGTGTGATTTTAGAGGCCGATCCGCCTGAAGCAGTCGGCACACGCGATCAGGTACCCAGCGACAACCGCCAAGATTACGCCGTCGAGGTGGTTGAATCGCTACCGGTGCTGCTAGTCGATGGGGAAAACTCTGCCGCGCCGCCGCCACGCCTTGGGGCCGATTTTGCCCGCGATGCCCTATCGCCAGCCCGTGATCCCAACCCGGTAGTACAGGCTCAGGTGGTGCCCGTCAACGAATTCCGGCCCGAAATGCTCCAAGCGACGCCGCCTGGCCGGTCGCCTCAGGTGGTTATCCTGCACGATGTGGCCCGATTGCGTCCCGAGCAGGTCGACGCCCTGGCAATGTATGTCGAGAGTGGCGGGGGCTTGCTCGTTGCTTTGGGCACGCGAGCCGATCGCGACTGGTATAACGACACACTGTTCCGCAACGGCGAAGGCTGCTTGCCTGCCAAGTTACTCCAACTAGCGGGCGATGAGAGCAAACCTTTGGCCGCCGCTCGTCCCGAACCCGAATCGTTCACACATCCCGCCCTGGAACTGTTTCGTCAAACGGCCGTTGGCAGTTTGGGCGATGCCCGCTTTCCACGTTGGTGGCGAGTCTCCACTGTGGGGCACAATGCGGCCGGTTCTCCGGTGGGGCTTCTGGTCGAAGGGTTGGCTCGCACGCCGTTTGTCGTCGAGCGCAGCTTCGGCAGCGGTCGCGTGCTGCTGAGTGCCGTGCCGCTGGATGCCACGGCCGGTAGCAATCTGATCGACCTACCGGCCTTTGTACCGTTTGTTCATGAGATGGTCTATTATCTGGCCGGGGCACGTGGCGCGGAACGCAATCTAACGCCTGGTCAACCGTTGCGCCACCGACTGGACGGGCCGCTGGATGGCTGGACGCTGGCCTT
This sequence comes from Gemmataceae bacterium, assembly GCA_046719305.1. GTDB lineage: Bacteria > Planctomycetota > Planctomycetia > Gemmatales > Gemmataceae > RGDT01. Next base: position 10,111 of record JBDNDE010000028.1, read on the forward strand.
GCCGGACGCCCCCCCGCTCCCCCTGACGAGCGAACCGGGCCTCCCCGGCACACACCTTGTCCGCCTCAGCGACAGCGGCGAAATGAACTTTGACGACACCCGACTCAGCGGCATCTATCGGCTGCGTTCGCCTACGGGCAAGACGACCTGGTATGTGGTACCGCGTGACGTGCGTGAGGGCGACCTAACACCGCTTTCCGACATCGACCGTGATAAGCTCCGTAAGTTGCTGGCCATGCGTTTCGAGGTCGAAGACGAATCCACCACTGCCGATGCGCCCGAGGTGCAGCGGCAAGAATTATGGTTCTATGTGTTCATCGGGATGATCGGCTTGTTGTGTCTAGAGGTGTGGATGACCGGCCGGCTCGTTCGCAACCGTTGAGGGGACATGCCATGTTCAGCGTACCGTTGCCTGTGCCTGACTCCGTGTTGCTGCTCTCGCCTCCCTGGCCCGATCTGGCTGCCTGGCTGCGTTGGCCTCTGCTGGCCGTTCTGGTACTCGTGCCGCTGCTGCTGCTGATTCTGCTGTACCGCTACGAGCTTCGTCTGGTGTCGCGGCCAACGGCGGCCACGTTACTGACGCTGCGATTGCTGGTGCTGGTGCTGGTGCTATCGCTGGTGTGCTTGCAGCCGGTTTATGCCCGTGAAGTGCGTTATGAACAGCCCGGCCGAGTGCTGGTGCTAGTGGATCGCTCGGCCAGCATGGACTTGCCCGACCCGCAACGCTCGTTGGCCGACAAAATCCGCCTCATGCAGACCCTGGGCCGACTGCCCGAGAAGCTGCCAGCGACTCTGGTCGAGGGCTGGATTCGCGACCTGGAGCAACGCCGCGAACCGACGCTTTTGTTGCCCAGCGAGGGCGAGAATGAACTGCTCCGCGCTGAACGATGGCAACAATTCCGTGCCGCTTGCGATCAGGCCGATCGCCTGACCCGTAGCGACATCGCCCACGCACTGCTCAAAGGCAACGGCCCCAACCTGCTCGACGCCCTGAGGCAACGCCACCGCCTTGAAGTGGTTGGCTTTGACCGCACCAGCCGCGAAGTCGGCCCGGACCAGCTCGATAAACTGTTCACGCCGCATAGCACCGCCGACGGCACCGATTTAACGGCGGCACTGATCCAAGCACAACGCTACGAGCGAGGTGAAGTTTTGGGGATTGTGTTGCTCAGCGATGGTCAACACAACAGCGGCCCAAGCCCGGGGAAAATAGCACGCGAGCTAGGGGCGCGCGGCGTGCCGATCTTCCCCATCGCGTTGGGCGATGTTCAGCCGCCTCCGGATACCGCTTTGTTACAGGTGCGTGCGCCTGCCAGCAACTTGTACAAGGGAGTCGAAGGCACCATCGAAGTACGCGTCAAGATTACCGGCCTGCCAGCAGGACAGTATCCCGTCAGTCTGCACGAAGAAGGCAACGACGCGGAGATTGCCCCGCCGCAATCGATTGCTCACGAGGGCCAAGATCAAATCGTCGATCTCCGCTTCGCCGTCAGCATGGACAAAGTCGGTACCCGAACGCTCACAGCCAAGATCGGCGTCCCAGATGGGGTGAAAGAGGCAATCGTCACGAATAATCAACTGTCTACTACAGTACGCGTGGTCGACGACCGCGTCAAGCTGCTGCTGGTCGATGGCAACGCCCGCTGGGAGTTTCACTACCTAGCCACCATGTTGCAACGCGATCGGTTGGTGGATCTCAAAACGCTACTGTTTGAGGCTCCCCGTTTGCAGGAATCGCTCCGTTCCGAGCAACTGCAGCGGCTCGGGTTGCCTGGCAACCGCTGGCCAGGCGACGAGGACGCCCTCGCTGACTTTGCTTGCATTGTGCTGGGCGATGTCGATGCCGAACGGCTACCGCTGGAGCAACGCCAACGCCTGGAACGCTATGTCGGCGAATCGGGCGGCACGCTCATCCTCGTGGCAGGCAAAAAGGCTATGCCGCTGGGGTTCCCGGCCACGCTGCCCAATGGCGAGCCGGACCCCTTAGCGAAATTGCTGCCCATCGAAAAACCGCATCTGCTGGCACCGGTCGAGGGCTTTACGCTGAGCTTGACGCGTGCTGGTCAGGAGACGCGGTTCCTGGAACTCGATGCCGACCCCGACGACAATACAACCCTGTGGGCCGGTCATCCCCGTCCCTGGAGTTGGGCCGTGGCTGGCGAGCCTAAGCCGGGCGCTACCGCTTTGGTTAGTTGGCTGGACCCTGCCGATGCTAAGCTACCACTAACGGAGCGTGAACGCCGTCATGCCGTCCTCGCCCGGCACAATTACGGCTTCGGCCGAGTGTTGTTTGTCGGGCTGGACAGCACCTGGCGTTGGCGGTTTCGGGTGGGCGATTTGTACCATCATCGGTTTTGGGGGCAAGTGGTCCGCTGGGCGGCCTCGGATAGGCCTTTAGCAGTCGGAAACGAATGGTTGCGCTTTGGAACGCCCCAGCCGATCGTCGTGCCCGGCGAGCCTGTCGAACTCACCGTCCGTCTTGCGGAGAAACTCGGGGCGCTGCCGCCTAACTTGCTCGCCGCTGCCCGGGTGATCGCTCTGCCCAACCAACCCAGCGAAAAGGAAAAATCCGTCGCCCTGGTGCCGCTAAGCCGACCACCGGCTCGACCGCGTGTCCTAGAGGCCACCCTGCGGGACTTGCCACCGGGATCTTATGCCGTCGAGTTGGCCATCCCCGAACTGGCCGACAAGGTACAGGCCGAGGGCAAACCGCTGCGTCTGACCTTCCGTGTCGCTCCGCCGCAGAGCAAAGAAATGCTCCGCCTGGAAACCAACACCGAACTGTTGACGGACCTGGCCAGCAGCAGTGGTGGGCGACTCTTCGCGGTCCATCAAGCCGATGCCTTACGCGATCTACTGACCAGTCGCAGCCGTGTGACCGTGGAGCGCCAACCGACCAAACTCTATCAGGGCTGGTGGATGCTCGCCGTCGTTGCTACCCTTCTTGGGTTGGAGTGGCTAATCCGTAAGAGCGCCGGCCTGCCGTGAGATCGTCACCCCGAAGCAAGTCCCAACTCCCTGGCAGACCTCTGAACTGGCCACACCATTTTCGACGCCGCGGTGAGCGACGGATGGCTGCATGGGGTTGGATCATGTTGAATAAGGTGCGGCCGCTTGACACCACTAGTGAATTTGCGGATAATGATGTTTAATCATCAAGTTCTGTCTTCAATCTTCTCCTAATCAAAGGGGTTGACGATGCGCTACGAGGGCGAGGCTGCGGTGTCCGCATTTCGGATGCAGCTGGTGGGATTGCTCGTAGCACGTTACACCCTGCTGGGACTGGGGTTTTGGGCGATCGGCTACGGAGTCGTCGTGCTGACAGTGCGGGCGACGCTGGATCTGGATCCCTTGCCGTTGTTGTGGGGTCTGGCCACGCTGCCGCTGGTGCCAGTGGTGGCGTTGCTAGCCGCCGTGCGAAATCTGCCGACGCCAGCTGCTACACGAGCCTTGCTGGATCGACATAGCCAAGCGGGCGGCTTGCTGATGATCCGTGATGAGGCCGACCCACGCGATTGGTCGCCCCGAGTGGTCAGTGGGCCACCGCTGCGTTGGCAGGCGGGCCGGCTTTCGCTGTTGTGCAGCATCGGGTTGGCCTTTCTGGTCTTGGCCTTTGTCGTGCCCAAGAGCTTCGCCCGGCTCGGCACGCCGCGCCTCGATGTGGGTCGCGAGGCCCAGCGCCTCGAAGAACAGTTGGCGGTGCTGAAGCAGGAAAAGATTCTGGAAGCACAACGCGCCGACGAATTGAAGGAACGTCTGGATCAAGTGCGCAAAGATGCCTTGGCCCGCGACCCGGTCAAAACCCTCGAAGCCCTCGACTTCCTACGCGACACCACCCAGAAGGCCGCCTCCGAAGCTGCTGAGAAAACCCTCAAACAAGTCCTAGAGCTTGCCAAAGCCGAGGCTCTGGCCGAGGCAGTAGAAAAAATCCGCTCCAAAATCGAACCCAGCCAATTGGGCGAAGCCCTGGGCCAACTCGACAAGCTGCTGAAAAAAGCCCAGGCCGACAACGACCTGCTGCTAGAAGGATTCGACCCCAACCTGTTGCAAGACTTGCACAAGGGCCATCTCCGCGATGAACAACTCAAACGGTTGGCTGAGGCACTCAAGGGCCTCAAAGGCGACAAAGCCAAAAAACTGGCCAAGTTGGTCAAGGCCCGGCTGATCGATCCCGACGCCCTGAGCAAGTGCGAAAAAGGCAGCCAATGCGACAAGGCTGCCCTAGCCCGCTACCTCAAAGAAAACGGCTGCAAATGCGACGGCCTGTGTGACGGAGACGAAGAAGGCCGCGGTGGGGTCAACGAGGGCGGTGGCAAGCACAAGCTAAAGTTCGGCGACGAAACCCCTGAGCATGGGGATCCGTTCGAGGAAGAGCAACTGCCGCCCAGCGAGTTGAATAACCTTCGCGACAGCGAATTGCAGAGCCTTAGCACTGGTTCGCCTAACAACAGCCACAAAAAGAGTGATGCTTCGGTCAGCGGCGGTGCCCTTAAAGGAGCCAAGGCGGGCGGTGGCTCCAGTGCCTCGCCGTCGATCTTGCCACGCCATCGGGGGGCGGTCGAGCGTTTCTTTGATCGCCCTGCTGCAGCGAACCCTGCTAGATTGAAAAAGGACTAACTTCCCTTTTGGAGTGTCGAGAACGAGATGACCTCCCGCACCAGTCTGCTCCTGTCGCGCGACGAGATTGCTCCTGCCGTCGAGGTGGCCCGTCGTGTCCTGTCGCAACTCGACCTCATGCTTCTGGGCCGGCCCGAGTTGCACCGCTTGGTCCTCGCTGCCATCCTGGCCCGCGGGCATCTCCTGCTCGAAGGGGTTCCTGGGGTCGGCAAGACCGCCCTGGTCAAAGCTTTGGGCGAACTGCTCGGCCTGGAGTTCAAACGTACTCAATTCACCCCCGACCTCATGCCCGGCGATATCCTCGGCACGCACATCTTGCAAGAAAGCAGTAGCGGCGGACGCGAGATGCTCTTCCGCCCCGGCCCGATCTTCACCAACGTGCTGCTGGCCGACGAGATCAACCGTGCCTCGCCCAAGACGCAATCGGCCCTGCTGGAAGCGATGCAAGAGCGCTGCGTCACCCTGATGGGCACGACGCGACCGTTGCCCGAGCCGTTCTTTGTGCTGGCCTCGCAAAACCCCATCGAGCTGGAGGGAACCTATCCGTTGCCCGAGGCCCAGCTGGACCGCTTCTTGTTCAAGCTGATCGTGCCACCCCCCGACGCCGAGACGCTAGAGCGGATCATCTCGACACGGCGTCACGGTACGCTGCCTGCTACCGAAGAACGGCTGCAACGTGATGACCTGGACCAATTGTTCTCCACGATCAACCGCATCTACCTTCCTCGGCCGGTGTGCCGCTTCATCGCCCGGGTGGTGGCCGCCACCCATCCTAGCTCGGCCGATGCCCCCCCGCTGGTTAAGAGCTACGTCAGCCACGGAGCCTCGCCGCGTGCGGCCATCGCGTTGGCTGAATCGTCGCGGGCGATTGCTTTGCTGAGCGGTCGACCGACGGTGGGGTTCGAGGATGTCGAGGCAGTGGCTGGCCCTGTGCTGAATCATCGGCTGATTCTTAGCTACAAGGCGCGTTTGGATCAAGTGGATGCGTTTGCAATTGTGCGGGAGTTGCTGGAGAAACTCGATGCCACCGGGGTGAAGCTCCCAGCCGACATAACCATCGGAGGTCGCGACGAATGAGGCTATGTTGCTTGCTCGTACTCGGGCTTCTGGGTCTGGCTCTCCCCGCCCAGGCGGCACGCTTCGGCGACCTGGACATCCGCCTGGTCAGCGAGCCGTTGGGTGACCACCAGCATGGCTACACTGAATATCTCTTCGCCCTCGAGAACAAAAGCGACCAGCCCCGCCGCGTCGAACTGATTCTGCCCGATGACCGTAGCTTCGCCGGGGGAGCCAGCGGCTTTCTCGCTTCCGTCCGCCGGGCCGTCGAGGTGCCGGCCAACCGCACCGTGATGCTGGGGCTGCCCTATCCAGCTCGGCCGACCTTGCCCGGCCGCGATATCCGGGTGGTGATCGACGGCCAAGTGATGCGTGACTCCTTTCCGTTAGTACCACGGATCGCCCAGAACCCCAACTGGGCCACTGGCCGGGGCCGACGCGGTTGGGGCGGTCCTGTGCCGATGCGTGGGGGGCGTATAGGACAACCGCTCGTCCTGTACAGTCAGGCGTTTGCTGAAGCGTTCTTTCAGGTGCCGCCGGCTCGGGCGGCTAATGGGGGGATCGACGAGGGGGCAGGCTGGCCGGGGGACCCAGGCGGAGGGATGTTCCCCGGCAGACCGCCCGGCGCCAACCCAGGAGTGCAACCCGGTGCCCCCCCCCGACCCGGTAATGTGCTGGTTGCCGCCCTTCAAGCAACTCTGATCCGTTCCCCTGTACCCGTCTCCGCCTGGAGCGAAAATTGGCTGGCCTACACCCGCTACGATGCCCTGATGCTGACTCCGGCCGATCTCAACGAGTTGACCGTTAGTTCCGAATTCACTCGCCGCATCCTGCGGGCCATCTGGCGCTATGCCGAGGCGGGCGGCGTGGTGGTAGTGGTTGGTGGGGCCAAACCCGATTTGCCCAAAGCCTGGAATCGGCCGGGCAACCGGGATGGGGCCTCTGGCTGGACACTGTATGGCATGGGCTTTGGTATCTGTTTGCATCAGCCCGAGGTCAACTCGCAAAGATGGACGCGCCAAGACTGGAGTGTGCTCCAACAGGCTGCCAACTCCACGAACCAGCCCTGGCTGAGCGAGCCAAGCACCAAAGACCTCAACAGCTCGTTCCCGGTGGTGGACGATCTGGGCGTGCCGGTCGGCGGCATGTTTGCCCTGATGTTTCTCTTTGCCGTGGTGATCGGCCCAGTGAACCTAACCCTGCTGAGCCGGATAAAACGACGCATCTGGATGCTTTGGACCGTGCCAACTCTCAGCGCCTTCACCTGTTTCTCGGTGCTGTGCTATATGATCCTGGCCGAAGGCTGGAGCGGGCATGCCCGTGTGGCCGGCGTGACGCTGCTGGATCAAATCGAGGAGCGTGCCACGTCTTTAGGCCGGGCCGCCTACTACAGCCCGCTGACCCCCAGCGATGGTCTACGCTTTGCTGAAGACGTTGAACTCAGCGTCTATGGGAACGATTCTAGTACAAATGAAAATACCTGCACTTTAGAATGGGTTGGCCAGCAACACTTCGCCCGCGGCTGGGTGACAGCTCGGGTGCCAGTTCACTATCGCCTTCGCCGCAGCGAACCCCAAACCAAGCAACGCTTGGTCATCACCCGCAACCGTGATGGCAGCTTGCACGTCGTCAATGCTCTGGGAGCCGACCTCAGCAAACTCTCGCTAGCTGATGAGAAAGGGCAGCTATACGTCGCCGACGAACGTATCTCTGCCGGCCAGGAAGCGATCCTCCAACAGCGCGGCCAGGAAATCACCAAGCGGCAACTGCACGAGGTGTATCGGCCGTTGTACACGCAAGGCAACTGGGGGGTAGTACAGGCGGTGAAGAATCTGAAAGAGGGCGAGTATTTGGTGCCCAACAGTTATGTGGCGGTGCTGGAGCAGACACCGTTTTTGGAGCAAGGGCTAGCCTGGGCGGCGCGGAAACCTTCGCCATCACTCGTGGTGGGCGTGTTTGGCGACATTCCAGACAAGTGAGCAGCCACTAGCGAAAGGCACTTCATGCAGGTTCAGATACGTAATCTGGTCAAGCACTACGGCCCGACCAAGGCGGTCAACAACATCTCGTTTTCCTTCACCAGTGGGCAGATTTACGGGTTTGTCGGCCCCAACGGTGCAGGTAAATCGACCACCATGCGGATCATGGCCACGCTCGATGAGCCGACTGATGGGGATGTGCTGATTGATGGGGTTTCGGTGGTTGAAGATCCGGAGAAGGTTCGGCAGCTGGTCGGCTATGTTCCGGATCAGTTGCCCGATCATCGCGACATCAGCGTTTATGAGTATCTCGATTTCTTTGCCCGAGCCTACGGCTTGAAGGGCAAGGCTCGTCGGCGAGTCGTGGAGGAGATTCTAGATTTTTGTAATCTCCAAGGTATTCAGGAGAAACACATCAACGCTCTTTCTAAAGGCATGAAAAACCGTGTCAGCGTCGCTCGTGCCCTGGTTCATGATCCCGCCGTTCTCATCATGGACGAACCGGCTAGCGGCCTAGACCCCCGCGCCCGCATCGAACTGCGCGAACTGCTCAAGGTGCTATCCAGCCAAGGCAAGGCCATCCTCATCAGTTCGCACATCCTCACCGAACTATCGGAAATCTGCGACGGTGCTTTGTTTATCGAACGCGGCCGACTGCTCAAAGCCGGACTCATGGACGAACTGTTACGCGAGGGACGCAAGCATCGCACCGTGATTGTTCGCACTCTTCATAATGCAGCCACACTCAGCAAACATCTGCTGACGCTTCCTTTTGTCGATCATGCCCGAGCTATCGACTCGCAAACTGTCGAGGTAGACGTGCTGGCCGAACACGACCCCGATGAAGCCACTGCCCTCCTGTTGGAACAGATCATCAAAGAGGGCTTCCGCGTCAAGGAATATCGGCCGCGTGAGGCGGATCTGGAACAGATCTTCATGGATGTGACACGTGGAGAAGTACAATGACGTTCAGGTCGCTCTTGGATCAACTCGACGATTGGATCAACCCTATCGTCGTCAAGGAAGTCCGCCAAGCGGTCAAAAGCCGGTTGGTCGTCAGCGTGTTGATGGTGTTTCTGGTGCTGATGCTGGTTGTCATGGGCTTTGCCCTCTCCTACCAGGCGGTTCGCAACGATTTTGGCGGCAATAGTAGCGGCCTGGGCCGTGAAGTCTTCTCGTGGCTTCAGGGGTTTTTGCTGCCGACCATCATGCTGATTGTGCCGGTGTATGCGGCGATCCGCATGGGAGCTGAACGTAGCGAGACGAATGCCGATCTGTTGTTCATCAGCACGCTTAGCCCCAGTGCGATCATCAGTGGCAAATTTGTCGCGGCTTTAGTGTTTGCCATGCTTATCTTTAGTATCTTTGCCCCTTTTATGGTCTTCACCTATTTATTACGCGGCATCGACATCCCGACCATCCTATTCGTACTGTGGATGGATCTGATAAGCATGCTGGCCGCAACGATGTTTGCCTTGTTTTTGGCCTCGATCCCCGGACCGGTGGCTCTGCGGGTTTTCGCGATCTTTTGCGGTTTGCTGTTGGTGTTTTTTTTCTTCTGCTATGTGTTGGCTGGCAGCATGGCGATCATCTGGGTTCCCCAGGAACTCACCACCCAACCCGAGTTGATGTGGCCGGTCATGGGGGCGCTGACGACGCTGGTGGTGTCGAACCTGGTGTTGCTCTTCTTTTACGCGGTGGCGTTGATCAGTCCGGTGTCGAGCAACCGCATCCTGCCCATCCGGGTTACGCTGTTTATTAACTGGTTCGTCACTGCCGGGGCCATGCTCTATTGGACGGCCAATGCCTCTACGATGGGGCTGACAGCAACCGGTGCCCCGGTGCAAATCCCCCTGGCGCTGTTCGTGGTTTACAACATGATCGTGTTGTGTGTGCAGTTTATCATCAGCACCTGTGAACGTGAATCTTGGGGCGCTCGTATAGCCCGCTCGATTCCCCAAAATTTCTTGCTGCGTGTCCCGGCTTTTCTCTTTTACACGGGGGCGGCCGGTGGCGTGTTGTTCACCGTGGGACTAATGGCTGCCACTTTGGGCGTGGGGGTTTTGGGGGATTATCTGTTCGCTACGGGCAATCCAGGAATGGATTCGCCGCTGTCGTACTTTGTTCGCGTCTTGGGGATTGTTGCTCTGTATGTCATTTGCTACGGCCTGAGCGGCATGTTGATTCGTTACTTTTTTTTGTACAATCAGATTCGCAATGCGTTTACCTGGGTCATCACCGCTTGTCTCGTTGGTGCTGGCTCGATTCTTCCTTGGATCGTTACCATCATCTTTTTCTTTGATGGCATGCGGGGGGAGAGTCTCAGCTGTTGGCTGGTCGCTAATCCCTTCGCGGCCGCTTTTGAATTTTCACTCGAAGGGCGGGCCTGGCGTGGCGGGAACGAGGCATTTCTTACTCTAGTGATCCTTTTCCTAGGCGTTTGGCTTATCTTGTTGCTCTTGCCTACCCTTGTTTGGATGCTTCGGCAAATGATGCAGTTCCGGCCTTATGTACGTCGTATCGAAGCGGCTAAGGAGATACCTCTTCGCACCGAAACGGCCAGCCCGGTTGTGCTTCCTGCGGTGCCGGTGGATGCATCCGCCATCCGGGCCGAACCGATCCCCCCCGCGACAGGCGGAGACCCTTCGTCCGTGACTTCAGGATGAGCGGCATGAGTCCGACCAAAACGGCTCAGGATTACTTGCGACAGGGCGAACAGCAGGCGTTACGGTATCTGCTAGGGGCGCCCCGGGCCGCACCCGTGGGGCAAGCAGGGACGACGCTCTCGCAGCGTGCCGGTAGTTCGCTAGAATTCAAAGACCATCGCGGCTACGAACCCGGCGACGATCTGCGGCATATCGACTGGAGCGTCTATGCCCGTAGCGATGTATTGACGGTCAAGGTGTATCGTGAAGAGATCACCCCTCACCTCGATGTATTGGTCGATACGTCCCGCTCGATGAACTTGGAGGGCACCCCCAAGGCCGGTGCCACTCTGGCCTTAGCCGCCTTCTTCGCAGTTGCGGCCACCCGGGGCGGTTACACCGTCACGCCCTGGCTATTAGGCGGCGACTGCCGACCGTTGCCCGCTGGGCAGCGCCCTCCCACTCAGTGGGAGCCGATCACCTTCAGCCATCGCGGCGACGTGACCGTGCAATTGCCGACCTTCAGAGCACGCAGCACGCGGGTGTTGGTTAGCGATCTGTTTTGGTTGGGCGATCCGCTGCGGTTTCTGCGGCCCTTTGCCGAGCAAGCCGCCATGGCGGTAGTGGTGCAGATGCTGGCGCGGGCGGATGTGGAACCCCTGGAGGGGCAAAGCCTGCGTCTGGTGGATAGCGAAACCGACGAGGTAAAGGAGATCCACATCGACGCGATTGCTGCCCAGCGGTATCGCGACAATCTGGCCCGACATCAACAGTATTGGCACAACGCCTGCAAACAGGTCGGTGCAGTCTTTCTCCCCGTGGTGGCCGAAAAGTTGCTGAATGATTGGAATATGGATGCGTTTGTGGCTGCTGAGGTGCTACGAATCCGTTAAAAAGCCTCCAAGCCGCTTCGCTAGTCCTTGCGGGAGCGGCTTGGAGGCGTACCCTGAGAGCAGAAAGGAATCAATCGACTTCGATCAAGAAATCGTTAGGTTCCCCTTTCTTCACGGTCACTTTCATGAACGGCTTCTGGGGATCGGTATACTTTTCTTTGAGCATTTGCTTACCTGTGGCGGTGCTCTCACTGTCAAACACTAGGAACTGCTTAGGTTTAACACGCCAATCGACCGAGACACCATATTCTCCTTCGGGAGCGCCATCGTTCTCCTCATAGGTCGTAAGAACAAACGTGCCATCCTCTTGCACCTTGGCAAATGGCTTGCCGCCAATGCGCCGCTCGAATTCGTCCTGCACGGGATGAAAGACGATCATCGCGCCGGCGGCAGGAGTGTCCTTCTTGAACATCACTTTGCCCTTGACCGGGATGGCGGGCGGCTTCCCTCCGCCACCACAGCCCAACAGTACGGTTAACAGCCCCAAGACGAGGGCGCTACGCAAAAATTGCATCAGATCCATCTCCGTGAGCTATCAGTCGGTGTTGGGGCTGATCTCAGCCGGGGTCAAGCCGCCCCCCTGTGCGGTGATAAGCGCCGCGTAGGTCTGGGGGTTGATCGTCTCGCGGATGAAACGAACGCTGCCGTCGGTGAAGACGTGCATGGCCCCGCCGGTGTGGAAACTGTACGTCTCGTTGTTGTTGGTGCAGTTGATGACACAGTTACCCGGCGAAGCGCTGTTGGTCTTGGAAACGACACCATCCAGGGCATAATCATTCTCGTGGTTGCCCCAGGCTCCATCGCTGCGATTGCCCGTTCCCGTCCGCACGCCGCCTTGCCAGGTATCCGGTCGTCCGGCATCTTCACACACCAATATCGTGTTGCTGGTGCCGTCGGTGATCGACTCGATCGTCATCGGGTCTAGCTGGCTAATGCCAAAGGCCGCGTTGGCCAATGGAGCCGTGATCTCTTGA
>JBDNDE010000280.1:0-6168 GCA_046719305.1 Gemmataceae bacterium
GGCGGCTTCACAGGGGGCGGCGGCGGCTTCACAGGGGGCGGCGGCGGCTTCACAGGGGGCGGCGGCTTCACGGGGGGAGGTCGAACAACCGGTGGTGGTGGCTTCGCTGGCGCTCGCGGAGGCACTGCCGTCGGTGGGGTGGCAGGCGGGGTTGCTGGTGGTGTTGCGGGCGGCAGCCAAGTCGGTGCTACTTCCTTCCTCGGCCAACATTATGCTAACCCCATCGCCCTGGGCGTTCGCGCTATCGCTTCCAACAGTGCCACCGCCACTTCAGGCACGATCGGGCAGCCGGTTCTGACCAACTACAGGAGCTTGTCGTTCGGGCAACCGGTCTTCAACGCCGGCTTGGGCGGTGCGGGGGGCTTGGGGGGTGGTTTAGCAGGCGGTGGCTTGGGCACGACGACCGGTGCAGGCGCTCTGGGAGCCACAGCCGGCCTCAATCGCGGTGTCGGCGGTGTGGGCGGCCTGGGCGGCGTGGCTGGAGTAGGCGGCAACCGTGCCCTAGGGGGCAACCTCGGAGGCCTTGGTGGGAATCTTGGTGGCATCGGCGGCAATATCGGCGGCATCGGCGGAGCCGGCCAGGCCGGTCTGCTCGGCCAACAAGGGGGCATCGTCGGGGCTAGCACAGTCGGCGTGCGACGCGCTCCGCAGTATTTCACCGAACCGGCCTTCGATCTCCCCACTCGCGCACCACTGGCTACCATCCGCACCGATCTGCAAAGTACCTTGGCTGAGTCCACCTTGCTACGTTCCGGTTCGCAAATTCAGGTGTTAGCCGATGGCGAAGCGGTCATTCTGCGCGGCCGAGTCAACAACGATCGCGAGAAACGTGTGGCCGAAGCGATGATCCGCATGACGCCTGGCGTTCGTGAGGTGATCAACGAACTGGTGGTCGACAAAAAACCCTAACTGGTTGCTGATTGCCCCTGGATCGTCGAACAGCCTTTTCGGCCCGCGTATCTGGCTTCTCGCATGAAGCCGAACACGCGGGCCGATCTGCGTTCTAGACCGTCTCGTTGACTCGCTACTAGCGTGCCAGCAGGACAAAATCGGCCTGGGGCTCGTCTTTGGCCGCTTGAGTGTCTCCACTCGTTACGATTCGCACTGTTCGCACCGTGCCGCCCGGCAGCCGTTTCTTGACCCGATCAGGGATACCAAAATACCGGTCGATATGACCGCTGCCGGCCAGAATCACCAACTGATTGAGGTTTCGCTCCTTTAAGAACTTTACAGCCGAATCGGCCATGTATTCATCCCAGGTGGTCATGACTTGATACATACGCTCTTTCTGATCCTCGGGAACAGGGCCGTGGCCATGCATGCTGCCTAGGCTTTCAAAGTGGTAGTCGCGGTGAGCTTTGACGTTGAAGTCCACCTCGCCGATCTGCTGCTTCTCCTCAGGGGTGAGCTTGGCATAGCCTTCTTTCGAGAGCCGACCACGCAACTCGTTGGACAGATTCAACCCAGCCAAAGCAACCCGATTGCGCTGACAGTACCGCACGATCGGCGCGTACAGGTTCCAGTCGTAGCCCCAGCGTTTCTGATACTCCGTGTCCTCCAGAAACACCTTCTCGCTGATCTCTCCCGCCACATAACGATCTAGCACCTTCTGAAAGGGCCGTTGAAACATCTCTAAACCGACCCCGAGCTGTTCTTCCCTCGCATGTAACGCTTGAATGATCATCCGCTGAATAGTGTGATCCATTCGGCTGTCGTGCTGCTCGCCGATGCACACGATCTGGGCTGCCGCCAACCGATCGATCAACTCGCCAAAGGAGATTTCTTTTTTGTCCAAAGCCGAATAAACGCTCAGCAGCGGTTTACCCTCGAGGCGTTCGCGGAGTTGGCGGGCGTCCTTCTCGCTGGGCGCGACCACTTCGTAAACGAACTTGCCCTGTTGCGTGATGCTCGCTTTGCTGGCCTGGCTCTGGCGAACTTCTTGTAATGCTTCGCGAAAGGCGCTGGCTCGCTGCTCGTTTACAAATTCCACCACCCACCCGGTCGCCTCTCCTTCGCGAATCAATCGATCGCCACGCCAGCCCTTGGCCAACTCAACGCAACGCGCCTTGGTGGCTTGGTTCTCATGAAAGAGTTTGATCAACCCAAACTCTCCGATGGTTCGCCCCGGTCCTAACCGAACCGGCAGGATGAATTCCTCGGGATGCAACACAGTGGCTGTCGACATCGGCAGGAATTGATAACGCCGGTTGACCGCCTCCCAGCCGCCTTTATCCTTGATAGCTTTGACCCAGCGCGCTCCTACTCCATATAGGAAGGCATTCTGCAGATTCTTTGCCTTTTCTAACTGCGTCTCTAACATCTTGGCCATATGCGGCTGCTCTTTCTGGAGCATTTCGATGCTGACGAGTGTGGCATCGCCTTCGATGAGAGCGGCGATGGCCAGTTCGCGATCACTTTCAAAGACATCCTGATGGAGTTTAGTTAGGTTGAAGTGTTGATCTTGGAGGGCATGCACAAGTTCATGAATCAAAACGCCCTTGGCATAGCTGCCCTTGATATCCTCGTAGAGGAACACTTCTTTCTTTTTGTGATCGTAATAGGCTTGCACACCGGCCGGCGTGTCTTTGCCTCGCGGAATCACGTTGACCACGACCGGCTTTTTGAACTTTAGCCCCCGTGCTTTTTCGATGGCTGTTTCCAGTTCGCGGACTTGTTGGATCCGTTGGGTCTTCGAGTCGATCTTGGGTTCGGCGGCAACGAACGGGGCAAGGCAAATCAACACAACCAGGGGAGAAAAACGCGGCATGGCGGGAGTTCTCGATAGGGCACCAGGGACGACCTGTATGTCATCATCATAGGAGGCCGAACGGGCTGGGCCAACCAAGAACCTGAACTTAGGTAGTCGTTGCTCCGTCTATTTCTTAACGTGAGGAAAAGGCTCTCTTCTCATCCACCCGAGGCGTATCATGAGCGAGCATCTCCACGATGAACACTGCAACCACGTTCCCCAGGGTATTGATCTCATTCGCCTCACCTATCACGAGGAGCAACTGTATTGCTCCTTGGACCCAAGCCTCTTTGCCGATGACCCGGCTACATGGGGTGTCGTGCTGGCGGATCTGACCCGCAACATTAGCGAGTCGCTGAGCGACGATCCGGCGCGCCAGCGTGAGATTCTTCAGGGGATCTACGACAACTATCTCCAGGCTCTCTCTGCCGCGCTGAATGAATCTTCTAAGTGAGTTGGACCATGCCCGCGTTTTACATCGGCAACCAAAGTGCTTACTCGGCGGTGCCGCTGCAAGGACCGTTTGAATATGCCCTGGCTCAAGGGTTCGAGGCGTTCGAGTGGTATCCCGATAAACGGGCCGACGATGCAGGCTGGACGATGGCCGACCTCGACGCGGCGCGGCGTCAGGAGTATCGTGATCGGGCGCGGGATGCGGGCATACGCCTCTCGGTGCATGCGCCACTCAGCGCGGAGCCTCTGCGTCCTGGAGCCGACCGTGAACTGGATGAAGCGCTACGCTTTGCGGTCGATTTGGGGGCTGGGCTTCTGGTGGTGCATTTCAGCGAGCCGCGCCGCTGCGAAGAGTACGCCGCCGCTGTCTCGCGTTTCTTACAACGCTGTAGTATTGTAGGCGTTCGCTTGGCCATCGAGAACGTGCCCCATGTCGCGCCGGAGGAGTTCAATCGCCTGTTTAATCATCTACCCATTTCTAATCGAAACAGTCCAACGGTCGGCATGTGTTTCGATATCGGTCATGCCAATCTCTACCCCGGTACGCACAATGACTACTTGGCCTATTTGAATCGCCTGGCCCCGGAAGTACCGATCCTCCATGCCCATTTGCATGAAAATTATGGGGATCGGGACAGTCATTTAGTCTTGTTCACCGGACCTGCTGCCTTGGAACCCCTGGGAGTTTCAACCCTACTGCGACATCTGGCGCGACGAGGCTTCGAGGGCAACCTCATCCTGGAACAGTGGCCCTCGCCGCCAGATCTGTTGGTCATGGCTCGGGATCGGCTAACCAGCCTCTTGCCTGAGCCTTGCCTGTAGCCGTTTGCCCGTGTGTATCCGTTGCCCCTTAAGCTGCTTCACTATTGGGCTTAGTGGTTGGCATCGGCCCAGTTGATTCAAGCGGCTTGGCCGGTCGGGTGCCCAGCAAAAACTCCAAAGCCATCGGTAACACGCTGATTAGAACGATGGCGACGACAACCAGTTCAAAATGATTTTTGACGACCTCCCAGCTGCCAAACCAGTAGCCAGCTAGGGTACAGCTGACGACCCAGAAGAGACCACCCAGGACGTTGTACAAGGCGAAGCGCGGATAGCGCATCCGGGCGATGCCGGCGACAAACGGGGCGAAGGTTCGGACGATGGGTACAAAGCGAGCTAGGATGATGGTTTTGGCCCCATAGCGTTCATAGAAGCTCTGGGCCTTGAGCAGGTGATTCCGATTAAACAGCCAAGAGCGTTCGGCGTGGAAAATTTTCGGTCCCGTCCAAGCTCCCACCGAGTAGTTGACCGCATCGCCCAGGATGGCGGCGACAATCAGCAACCCCAGGGTAAAAGGCAACGATAACTCGCCGGATACTGCGAGGATCGCCCCAACGGCAAACAATAGCGAGTCGCCCGGCAGAAACGGGGCAATAATCAGCCCTGTCTCGGCAAAGATGATCGCGAAAATCACCACATAAAACAGTGTTGGGTTCTCGTTGGCCAACACGATCAGTTGGTTGTTGATTTCGCGGAGGAATCCCAAGGCCCAGGTCAACGATTCCATGAATGGCACTCCTGCGACGAAGATGTGGCCACTCTACTTCCCTGCTGGCTGCAAGATCAAGGCGAAACATCTGTTGAACTGGCTTACTTCCGTGTGTTGCGATCGCTCCTACGCGATCCTTTGTTCTCCTGTACCCTAATAGTATGAAACTTTCCTGGGATTTCCGCGAGGCCTCTCCGCAGGCCGATCTTGCTGCGATGTATCAGTCTTTCGTCGGCCACGAATTGCTCAACGAATTAGTGGCTGCCCAAGGGCTTGCTCGCCTGCTGGGGGAGATAGCCAACGAGTTGACTGAAGAACATCGCTCGTTGTTGACTCGTCTGGCCGATCGCTTGCAAGCCGTCGACCATCAGGCCCGTCAAGTAGCTGAGGTGGGGCGATTGCTACGAGAAGCGGCTTATGGACCGAGTTGGTCAGTTGAACCGATGTTGCAAGAAACACAAACGCAACTGTCCGCCTTGTCAGCAACAAACGGTATGAAATATAATGTTGCAATCACGGCAATCAAGGTGAGCGTGTGTAATCGCTGGCTACGGCGAGTGTTGCAAGAACTTCTAGACAATGCTCGACAAGCGGTTGGAAGCAGTCGAGATGGTTGCATTGCCGTGGAACTGAGCATGCAGCAGGAGCGATGCCTGTTGAGCGTTCGGGATAACGGAATCGGATTTGCGGAAAAAGATCGCATGAGTATACTAACTCCATTTCAACCCGGCCGTCGTTTTCATTCTCGGGGAATCGGGCTGGGGTTTTTCCTTATCCGCCAGATTCTCCCGCGTTGGCGAGGCTGTTTGCGGATCGACTCTATCCCAGGGGACACCTGTGTATCGGTAGAATTCGCTCCCACCGAGGAAACATGAGCGAACGCAGCGACCGTTATCGGTTATTTGTCATCGAGGATCGCGAGGATATCGCCTTGTTGATCCGCCATGTTCTGGAGCAGGCTTCCCACGAGGTGGTTTGCTGCCGGACCGCTGCCGATGCCCTCATCGTTTTGAGCCAAACCCCCTTCGACCTTGTTATCTTGGACTACCTGTTGGAAGATCTCAACGGTGTCGAATTGTTGCAACGCTTGCAGGAGGAAGCGATCCCCGTTCCCGTCCTGATGATCACCGCCCACGGGGATGAGCAACTGGCCACCCAAGTTTTGCAGGCCGGGGCACTGGATTATGTGGTCAAAGATGGGGCGCTGCAGTTTTTGCAGGAGTTGCCCAAGCGTGTTTCGCAGTCCATCGGGCGATACCGCCTGGAGCAGATGAATCGGCTACTGGTGCAAGCGCTAGAATCGACCCGCGATGGCTTCCTCATCACCGATCGCAACGGTACGATTGTCAACGGCAACGGGTGCAGTGAGGAACAGGAACAGCACACCTGCGACTGCACGCACTGTGATCGCAATGTCGGCCGCCGACACGGCGAC
>JBDNDE010000281.1:0-6167 GCA_046719305.1 Gemmataceae bacterium
CAGGCGCTACTGCTGGCTGGCGGCATTGTGCTGCTCGCTGATCTGCTGTTCCGTCCTGCCCGGCCGCGAGCCTCGGGACGACCGGCTCGGGCGGGGTGGTGTCGAGCGTGAAGGTCAGCGATAACCGACGATGGGAATAGGAAAAGGCACCTGGCCGAGCGGCGAGTAAAAAACCCCCAAGGTCCAATGATCGCGTTGTCCCCAGGGGATGTTGAGCAGGCTCAGAAGATTAGCATTGAGGCTGTTGATATCTTCAAATGGTTGATCGCTGGCAGTGCCACCGCTGATACTGGTGACGAGGGTTGTGCCGCTCTCGAAGCGATGAATAGCCGAGACACCCAGATGGATAGTCCACAACTCGTTGGGTAGCGTCGCAGGGCGTGGCAAGATGGCTTGAGACTCGATACCCCAGTAGCCCAGGCCAAGGCGGGCTAGGAACAGGATGTCGCCCCATTTTCCCAGAGCGAAGGCACCGTGGAGCTGATGTTGCGCCAACGAGAGGGTTGTGTTTTGCCCCTGGACGGGCTGCCAGGGCATAAACCGGATCTCGGTCGAAAACGGCTCCTTTTTGCCATTGCCCTCGCTGGAGAGCAGGCCCAGAGCCACCCCTGGTCCCTGAGCAGAGAGGAACCCAGCGAGGAAAAAGAACAGAACCCCAGCGCGCACCAAGGTCACTTGAGCCTCCTGTGGGACCAACACCGACACAAAGGGATTAAGGGGAACTTTCATAAGAGGCGATAGATCCAACTGCAAGAGTAAAAGAAGGAACAAGCGACATAGCGGATCAGGGGGAGCGGGCCAGCTCGTGGAAGGAAGTGAAATTGTACGATTTCTTCCCTATCGAGAAAACCAGTTAGCGTGTAAAATTCTTCCGGAAGCGGCGTTTGCTTCCTTCTCAGTACTGTACCCGTTTCGGAGAATCTATGGCAAAAGAAGAATCGATCCAGGTCCAGGGCAAGGTCATCGCCTCCCTGGCCAACACCCAGTTCCGCGTCAAGCTCGATAGCGGACACGAGATAGTCGCGCACATTGCCGGCAAGATCCGCAAAAATTTCATCAAGATCCTTCCTGGGGATGTAGTTACCGTGGCGATTTCGCCCTATGACCTGACCAAGGGGCGGATCACCTACCGCGGGCCACTTCGCGCTCGGCCTGACGAGCAACCGGCCTAATCCAGTGGCATCAACCGAACACAGCAAAGCAAAGAGGAAAGGGCGGAGCAATGGGACTCCGCCTGTCGAGCTACGCGGGGTGATCTCTTAGCAGATCAAGCATCCCCCACAAGGTTGGATCTTCCGCGTAGGGCAGGTCGGTCGTGGGGCCACTGGCTTGTGTTCCCAACTCGGTATCTTGCACTACCCAAAATACCCCCAGACGCCGGCTTTGCTCGGGGTCGTAACCACTCAATACCGACGCAGGCAACCAAGCCTTCAGCCGATAACCACCGGCTCGATGCTGCACCCGCAGCAATACTTGCCCTGGATCGGCTAAGGGAGCATCGGCTAACGCCCGAGCGATCTTAGTCTGGACCACTACGGCCTCGTCTAGGTCGGCTCCGCCGCCAGTGGGTAGGAAGTGAAACTGATGGCAAAAGCGGCTAGCGCGATGGCTAGCGCGGGAGTCACGCGTATCTAGCCAGAGCGAAACCCCATCGGACTGCCGAGGCCGAGAGGCATTGCCTCGCAGCGGTAGTTCTTTGCCGCGTACTTCGACTTGTAGGGCTAGACCGTCTTCGTTCCAGGCCATCCGAACCTCAGCAAAGGGGGCCTGTCCGTCGAGGGTGGTCCAACTGTTGAGGCCAAAGGTGTCAGGCAGTTGGAAGAGATCCTCGTCGTCATCAGGCAAGCCCGGAGCATACCGGCACGGCTGGGCGATGCGAAACAAGAAACGATACGGCACCAGTTGCATCAGAGGAATTTCCTATTCATGCAAGCATAACCTTAGTTGGCTGCCCATTTGTTTTTGATGAGTTCGAGTCCCTTGGTGTACACTTCAACAGGTGAAGGAAATAAGTCACGCCAAATCTTCGTGGCTGCCGCCAAGCCAGGCATAGCACGTCCGAACGATTCGATGACCATCCAACCATCGTAACCTACTTTCTTCAAGGCCGCGAACGATTCGTCCCAGTGAACATGGCCGCTACCGGGGGTACCGCGGTCGTTTTCACTGATATGCACATGTGCTAAGTACGGACCTGCTATTTCGATCGCCTTGGTGAGACATTTCTCCTCGATGTTGGCATGAAACGTATCGTACATCATCCGAAACGATGGGTGATTGACCCGCTGCACAAATGCAGCGGTATCGGCCGCCGTGTTCAAAAAATAGCACTCGAAACGGTTGAGGTATTCGATCGCCAGCGTGACCCGGTGCTGCTGGGCAAACTCGGCCGCTTGACGCAGCAGGTCGGCAGCGTGAGCCTTCTCTGTTTCTGTGGGGCCAGTGCCGCTAAACTGACCCAGAGCGCTATGGTAAGGGCCGCAGAGGTTGTCGCCCCCCAAAGTCGCGGTCATCTCGATGGCCCACTTGATGTGGTCAAGCCCTTTGGCCCGGATGGCGGCATCGGGGCTGATCGGGTTGGCCTCGGGGCTACACACTGTCACCGTGGTGCAACCAAGCCCTTGATTACGTAATTCCGTCGCGATCGTAGCATAGTGAGACTTGTCGCCGCTAAAAAGAGGCAATTCCACCCCATCAAAGCCGATCTTTTTCAACTCGGCCAACAGGGGGAAATGTTCCGCGGTGACGTAGTCAGACCATAATAATAGATTCATACCTGTTTTCATGTGAGGCAACCTCGGCAAGTGAGAGAGAGCGTTGCCAGATATTGTCCGCCTTAGCGGGGCGGTCGGCAAGCGGAGCCATTGGTTCGTGCAACAGATCCAGGCCAAGTCGCTGTTTAATCGGGCCACCGGCTTTCTTGCGCGGAGCGGCTTCGAGTTCACCGTTAATCCCTATGTCGGCTGCACCTTCGGTTGTAGCTACTGCTATGCGGCCTATTTGCCCCAGAATCCGCATCCGGTGCAGCAGTGGGGCCGCTGGCTGCAAGCCAAGATCAACGCGGTGGAACTAGCAGAGAAGATAGCTCCGAAGTTAGCTGGTCGAGCCATTTATTGTTCAAGTGTTACTGATCCCTATGTGCCGGTCGAGCGAAGCCTGATGCTCACGCGAGGGATCTTGGAAGTCTTGGCCCCTCATCAGCCTCGGCTGGTCGTGCAGACGCGTGGCCCGCTGGTCGTTCGAGATGTGGACGTGCTGGCACACTTCAAATACCTGCGTGTGCATGTCTCAATCCCTACCGATTGTGAGGAGGTCCGCCTGGCCTTCGAGCCAAAGGCTCCCCCTTTGGAACGCCGCTGGCTAGCGCTGGAAACGCTTGCTGCTGCAGGTGTGCCAGTGGGCTTGACCCTCACGCCAACGCTGCCGATTCGCGACGCGGCCGCCTTGGCCAAGCGGATTGCCGCCCTGGCACCGCAGCGCGTGGTAACGCAATGGTTTCACGTCGCCCAGGGCTTTGGTGCCGACACTGCCCCGGAGGTGCGAGCACGCCTAGACCAGTGGAATTGGACCCCCCAGCATTACCAAGCATTCCGCGAGACGTTGCAAACTACGCTAGCAAGGCCGGTTCTCGAGGCCGAAGAAGGCTTCGACCCGCCGGGCTGAGTACCCCTTAAGGCAAAGTAGGCTGCGTTCCGCCGGTCTGATTGCTCAGGCTTGGGCCGGTGCTTAGACCTTGATCATTTCGCGTACGGTCTGGCCGCTGGGGATCATCGGCAAGACATGCTCTTGGTAGGGCACCATGACATCCAGCACATAGGGGCCTTTGTAGTCGAGCATCTCCTCGATGGCAGCATCGACATCGGCCTTGTCGAAGATACGCTGGCTGCCACAGCGGAAGCCGCGTGCTAGAGTCACGAAGTCCGGGTAAGGTGCTTCGTCGAAGCCGGCCCCGAGGTAGGTATGGGCACGGTTGCCGCCGTGGAAGCGATCTTCCCACTGAACCACCATCCCGAGGTGTTGATTGTTTAGTAGCAGGACCTTCACGGGCAGCTTTTCGGTGAAACAGCAGGCAAGTTCTTGGATGTTCATCAAAAAGCTGCCGTCGCCATCAATATCAATGCAGGTCTTGAGAGGGAAAGCAGCCTGCGCTCCCATCGCCGCAGGCAGGCCAAAGCCCATGGTGCCTAGACCGCCCGAGGTGACCCAACTACGCGGCTTGGTAAACGGGAAATATTGTGCCGCCCACATCTGATGTTGGCCGACCCCCGTGGTGATGATTGTCTCGTCAAGCAGGCCGCGTTTCTTTAGCACCGCATGCAACCGTTGGATGGCATATTGCGGCAGAATGGCATCGTCGCGGTCGGCGTAGCGCAGCGGCTCGGTTTCACGCCAGTGTTCGATCTGGCGAATCCACTCGGGGTAGCGGCTAGTGCGTGGCGAAAAGACCGTGGTTTCGGCATCGAGCAAGCGGTTGAGATCAGCCAGCGCTTGGCAGACATCGCCGTGAATGGGGAGGATCGCTTGCTTGTTTTTGTTCAACTCGCTGGGGTCGATGTCGATGTGAACAATCTTGCCGTGCTTGGCAAACTCACTAAGCTTGCCCGTCACGCGGTCATCAAACCGTACTCCGAACGCTAAGAGTAGGTCGGCTTCGTTGATGGCATAGTTGGCATAAACGGTGCCGTGCATACCCAGCATGTTCAAGCACAAGAAATGGTCTGCCGGAAAGGCTCCCAGGCCATGCAGCGTCAGGGCCACGGGAATACCGGTCTTTTCGGCGAAGCTACGCAGATGTGGAGCCGCCCCGCTGAGGATCAGGCCGCCACCGCCGTAGATGATCGGTTTTTTGGCCTGCTTGATGAGGTCGATAACCCGGTGCAGTTCTTCAGGAGTGGCCCGGCGGTAGGGCTTGTAACCGGGCAGATTCATCGGCGGATCCCAATCCGTGACGGCGATTTTGCGCAATTGCACATCCTTGGGCACGTCAATAAGGATGGGACCGGGTCTCCCCGTCGAGGCGATGTGGAACGCCTCTTTGACGATGCGAACAATGTCCTCCGTGCGTTGGATCAGATAATGATGCTTCGTAATCGCTCGGCATACTTCTACAATCGGCGTCTCTTGAAATGCATCGGTGCCAATCACGGGGGTGCTGACCTGGCCGGTGATGGCGATAACCGGACAAGAGTCCATTTTGCAATCGGCCAGCACGGTGACGAAGTTGGTAGCACCGGGTCCGCTAGTGGACAAGCAAACGCCGACCTTGCCGGTGGTGCGGGCATAGCCGGCCGCTGCGAATCCACCGCCCTGCTCGTGACGTGGCAGGATGGTGCGCAGCTGATCGGTAACTTCGGTGAGTGCCTGGTGCAACGGCATGCTGGCCCCGCCCGGGTACGCGAAGACCATGTCGACGCCATGTCGGATCAGGCAACGAATCAATATCTGAGCGCCCGAAAGAACTTCGGGGGATGTTTCCATCGTGTTGACCATCGGATGCTCCGTCCAGGTAGCGAACAATTACAACGTACTATAACCCAATCTCCTGGGGAATAGAAGGAAAAAATTGCTCGTAGAACGCATGAGCCTCCAAGCCAGCCTCCATCGGTAGATCACTATCGGTAGATCACTGTAGATTCAGGCCCTTACCCTGCGGAAGTGAGTCCTTAAGTCCCGTGACCCAAACCGGACGATGCAAGGAACTGCCACCTTTCTCGGTCACCTGTCGATCTTCCTTGAAAAGCGCAAGCAAGTCGGCTCATGAATCGAATCGAACTGAGGGCAAGCAAGACAATCACGAACGGATGGACGGGCGTAAAATTTTTTTTCGGGAATAAACTGGCCGCGGGCGCATCTGTGAGAGTGGCGGATCGACCGTTGGGGTTCGGTCCAGGTGAATGTCGGATTTCCACTGAAGGAATTTCACCATGTTGAAGAAGCTGCTCGCTCTGTTTGTCGCTGTGGGCTTCATCGGGCTGTTTGTTGGCTGCGCTGAAGAACCCAAGAAGGACACCAAAGACAAGAAGCCGGCCACTGACAAGAAGGAGAAAGACGCCAAGCCCACCGACAAGAAGGACGGCGACAAGAAGGACAGCGACAAGAAGAACGGCGAAAAGAAGGACGCCCCCGCTCCGGCTGACAAGGACAAGAAGGACGGCGACAAGAAGGAC
>JBDNDE010000282.1:0-6165 GCA_046719305.1 Gemmataceae bacterium
CCAACCGCTGACTTTTTTTGAATTGACAGATCGCCCGCATATGGGTAAATTTCATGAGAGGTTCTCCCAAAACTCAAAAATAGCCAAATGAAGGTATTTATGTCACGATCCTCCCGTCGTGGCTTCCTCTTGATTGCAGCATTAGGTTTGTCCATGTGGATGGGGTGTGGTCCTACGGCCCGTCCCCAACTACCTGAAGAACGCAACCTCAAAGCGCTCGCTGTTCTTGTTGGCCAGTATCGCAGCAAACATCAGGGCAAATCCCCGCCTAATTTGGAAGCCCTCAAGGCTTTTGTGGCCAACGCTGATGCGAATTCGTTAAAAGTTTTGAACATCGAACCCCATGAAGTGGAGAGGCTGTTTGTCTCCTCTCGTGACCATAAACCGTACGTTTATAGGCCTTCGCCGAGTGGCGCTCCTAAAATCGGTTCTGATGGCAAGCCTGTCCAGCATGTTCTATTCCACGAAGCCGATGGCATCGGTGGCAAACGCTGGGTAGCGTATGATTTAGGAGGTACCGAGTTGGTCGATGACGCCAAGTTTGGTCAACTCATTTCAAAGTAATTGTATATTTGTATATTCAAAAATTTTTTAGCAGGATTCTCCTGTTGGTTCTTTTCGTTGTTCTCTCTTCCTGAGGAGGCATCTCATGAAACGATCTCGAATTCGGTCTGCTTTCACACTCATTGAACTGCTGGTCGTTATCGCTATCATCGCCATCCTGATCGGCCTGTTGTTGCCTGCCGTTCAAAAAGTACGCGAAGCGGCTGCCCGCATGCAGTGCAGCAACCATCTCAAGCAGATGGGGTTGGCCATCCACGGTTTTCACGACGCCTTTGGTTATTTCCCGCACGGTGGCCGAACTCCTTGGTCGTTCAATACCCAAGGGGTGGACTCAGGCTGGGCCTACCAGATACTGCCGTATATTGAGCAAAGCAACATTCACAATATTGGTCTGAACACCGGGAACGGTGGTTTGGTTTACGCGCAGAATCCCAAAATCTACCAGTGTCCTTCACGCCGTACCAATGCCACTCAAGGTGGTCGGGTCTTGATGTGCTACGCCTCGGCCACGCCGGCGGATGCTCCCAATAGCTGGGACCAATTTTGGTACGGCCAAATTTGGGACGTACCGACCGGGGCGAATTACCGAGGCATCATTGTGCGAAAGCTCAGTGCGGCCGGCACGAACATTGTTCCGCGTATTTCCATGACAGCGATCACCGATGGGACCAGCAACACGCTCCTTATCGCAGAGAAGCAACTCAACCCAAACAATTACATGTTTGGAGACTGGCATGACGACTGCGGCTGGGCGGACGGCTGGGATCCAGATATCATTCGTTACACCGGATTTACCCCGGCCCCGGATGCTCGCTACGGTTCGGTGGGCTGGGAAGGTTACCGCTTTGGCAGCGCTCACACCGGGGGTATGAACGGGCTGATGGGCGACGGATCCGTCCGGTTCCTCTCGTTCAACATCGACGCGGTCACCTTCAATTTCCTCGGCGACCGTCAGGATGGCCGAGTGCTAGGTAACTTCTAAGCCCCCCGAAGGATGCAGTCGAAAGGTTCTTCCGCCCTTGCCCTCCTGCAATTCTCAGGAGGGCAGATCTGATCCGATCCTAGGCTACACGCCGCGGGTTCGTCAGATCTCCGCACAAACTTCGTCGCACCTCTTCGCTTAGTGGGCCGCTGTCGTATTCATAACCCGGCAAACTCAGACGAATCCCAGCGGGCACCTGCAGGTCGCCCAGCAGCTCACGTTCTTCCTCACTTAGTTCAAACTGTACCCAGTGGGCCGTTCCCAGGGCACGATCTTCGGGGCGTGCGGTCAGTAAATCGGCAAAGCGCTCACGCGGTCCTAGCACGAGGTTCAGATGCTCGCCTCGTAGGACGGACCACTGGGCAATCTCCCGCTCCCAGTATCGTTCCTCGATGTGCAAAATCAAAGCCGCCTGAAGAACGCCGGCTCGGGGCAAAAGGCGATTAACCCGTGTCAGTTCGTGTTGAATCTGCCGCGGATCGCTAACCCGTGCCACCCGTAGCATCTCTTGAAGGCGAAACAACAGGGTTTGGCGATTTTCAAACAGGAGCGTGACCTTAGGACCGATCCGTACTCGTCGGTAACGATCGACATAACGGGCATGGGTTCGAAATAGCTCCCGACGGCGGGTGGCAAACTCCATCGGCGGTAACAGGTCGTCCAGTTCGAGCGGTTGCATAGCTCAACTCCGAACGGTTATCGAGTCCCCGTTTCCCCTATCGCTCGGCTGTATAACACGCCGGCAATCATGGCACCGACAGCTGGGCCTGACCAATACACCACATGGTCGGCGAACGGCGACTCAATGCCGCTGACGCTGACTAGCCAAAGAGCCGGGCCCAACCACCGAGCCGGATTAGCAGATCCGCCTGTCAGATGAAACCCAAACAAAATGACTGCCACCTGAGTCAACCCAACCAACAGCCCCCCGACTTGAGGCCGCCGCGGGTGAACCAGCGTCGTCAAGGCGCTCAGAATCACCACTGTAGTAAAGAGCAGTTCCAGGAAAAAACCTGTGGTCAGAGCAGCGAAGGTCACTATGCCTTCCCGGCCAAGAATCGCTCCAAGATGTGGCGTACCCAGGCGAGCATCCGTAAGTACCGCATCGGCAAATAGAAAGCGGACCGTTGCTCCGGCCAAAAAGCCTCCGGCCAACTGTACCATGATCAACCCGCTGACCACCGAGAGACGTAGCTTGCCGACCAACCACAATGCTAGCGCCACGGCCGGATTACAACACCCAGGAGAGGCCAAGGTCGTCCAGGTCAGGACAGCAGCCAGGGTCAGTCCTTCGGCCAGGGCAACCGCGAGCGGCGTGCCGCCGACCGTCTGATACGGTGTCAAATACGTCGTGCAGAGAGTACCAGCCCCGATCCCCACCACGAGGTACGTACCAATTGCTTCGAGCAGATAGCCGCGCCAGGTAATGTTCATAACCCCTCAGAAGAGTCGTCAGCTAGGGCGACTATGACCAAAGCCATTGATGGTGTCAAGCCAAGCTCTAGCGCAGGCTCAGTCGCATGGCGAAAGACTGGACTTCTTGAAGCCCCGACTCGACAATGAAAGAAATCGCCGCCCGAGGCCATTGCATGATACGCCTGACCACCGATCCGATTGATTTCTCAGCACTAGTCGAAGTTGTCCGCCGCCGAGATTGCGGGGCAGTCGTCCTGTTTCTCGGCACCGTCCGCGAACGTACCGGCGATCAACTCACTACCGCGCTGGATTACGAAGCCTACACCAGCATGGCCGAGGTCAAACTTGCTGAGGTCGAGGCAGAAACCCGCGCTCGCTGGCCGGTAGGTGAGATCGCTCTGGTGCATCGCCTGGGTCATCTGGTCGTCGGCGAGATCAGCGTTGCAGTAGCGGTGGCCTGCCCGCATCGGGTCGAGGCCTTTGCTGCCGGACAGTATGCGATTGACCGTCTGAAGCAAGTAGTGCCGATCTGGAAGCGGGAGAACCGTCCGACAGGTGAGCAGCAGTGGGTGCATCCGCATGCCTGATCTATCGACTTCCGAGCCGTCTGCTTCTGCCTTGATGGATGGCTTTGGCCGGCTCCACGACAATTTGCGCATCAGCGTGACGGACCGTTGCAACCTTCGTTGTGTGTATTGCATGGCCGAGGAGGTGACCTTTCTGGACCGCGAGCATCTTTTGCGATTCGAGGAAATCGAGCAATTCGCTCGTGTTGCCCTGTCCCTGGGCCTGACCAAACTACGCCTCACGGGGGGTGAACCGCTGATGCGACGCGACCTGCCTCGACTGGTCGCCCTGTTGGCCGCCATCCCTGGATTGCGCGACATTAGCTTGACCACCAACGGTTTACTACTCGCAGGACAAGCCCGTGCGTTGTTTGATGCAGGCCTGCGCCGCATCAACATTAGTTTGGATACCCTGGACGACGAGCGTTTTCGTCTGATCACCCGGCGTGAGGGATTGTATGCTACCCTCGCGGGTATCGACGCTGCTTTACACGCTGGCTTCCACCCAGTGAAGGTCAACGCGGTCATCGTGCGTGGCCTCAACGACCAGGACATCGTCCCCCTGGCCAAGAAAGCCCGAACCGATGGCTATGAGATGCGCTACATCGAATATATGCCGATCGGTGCTGAGCCGTGGGAACGCCACAAGGTCGTTTTGGCCCATGAGATTCTCGACACCCTGGAAGCCGCGATCGGCCCGCTTCAACCCGTTGCCGACTATGACCCACGCCACCCCGCCATGGAATTCGAGTATGTTGATGGCGGCGGGCGGGTTGGCATCATCGCCTCGGTGTCGCGGCCCTTCTGCCGATCGTGTAATCGCCTGCGTCTGACCTGCGACGGTAAGTTGCGAGCCTGTTTGTTTGCGCTAGAGGAGACAGATATCAAACCCTACTTGCGCAACCCATTCGATCCCCAACGATTGAAGCAAGCCATTCGTGCTTGTGTTGCCGGCAAATGGCAGGGGCACGAAATCAACACTGCCCGATTCATTAAGCCGCTACGGACCATGCACGCGATTGGTGGCTAAGCAGGCTGACCAAGGGCGAAGTAAGAAGAGACCAGCGATGCTGGGTCGAGTCCATTAGACAAACCGTGAACCACGATGGTGCGGGGGTTAGGGACCGAGACTGCCGCGTTCGTTTCGCAAGGACACTTAAACGGGACGATCGTAGGTGCCTGCCGTCCTGTACTCGTAGCCACACTCACGGCATTTCTTTGTATCAATATAGGAAACTTCAATAACATCGACCCATTGCATTTCGTATCGGGTCGATACATTCCCTTCGCTATCTTGGTCAAAAATGGGGAAGGGTCGGGGACGTTGGGTGTATTTTTCGCCGATGATCTCGCGATCCAGCTGCTGCGGGCCAAACCAGCTATTGCACTTCGGGCATGCTTGCGACATAAAGTAGATCAGCAGCCCTACCATCACCACATCCCAGATTCCGGCAACCCCAACCATAACTGCTAAAAGCATCCCGTCGTCCTTTGTTCCGGTTGACAGTACGGCGTTCACATACAGAGCTACCACCAGCCATGGCCCAAGAATGAGACAGAGAAAAATCACATACTTGTTTCGGGCGATCGTGCTAATATCCTCGATAAACTTACCAAGGCCTTTCCCGAGATAGTTGGCCTGCTCCACGGCTGGTTGCCACGACTGCCTAACGGCATCGAGAAGCTCCTGGTGGCGGCGATGGGTAGGATGGGCCGACCGAGCGCCGACACCGAAGGAGGCAAACACTAGAGCCGATAAAACGCCGGTGATGGGTATCGAAAGTAGCACGCTGGTAACTTGCTTCTGGCCCAGCACCAACATCAGGACCGGAGCAAATAATGTGGCCGGCAAACTGAACAAGACGACAACAATCCACGGGTGTTCTTCGAGCTGCAGTTTTCGCAGCACGAAATGCCCCACACGCCACCCTGCCCGAGCGACGAAGGTGAGACACAGGCCGACACACAATAAGCCAAAGCGGATCATTGATTTATCGACCGATGGTTAGAATGCAGTTTAGAACAACGGATACCCCTACTGCGAATCCCACGCAAACCAAAACCACCACGAGATAATCCCAGATAGTGGGATCGGTGGACACGTTCACAGGCAGTGCATTCGGGTTGGGTTGTGAGTATAAGCCGCGGATTCGCGAGGAGCGAGTCCATTTTTGCAACTTCGATGAGTAGATACGTGTTGAGGGTTGTATGACCCCCTTTTTTGCGAGTTCGAGCAGTTCTTTTGAACCGATCGGTCCCCGCATCTGGCCGTCGCGTTCATAATACCAGTGTCTTGGCATCCGAATCCTCCCTAAAGGAAAAGCGGTTCCTGCCTCTGCTGTGGGCCACTTGCGTGGCGCAATTTCCCCGACGGAAGAAAACCGTTGGCTAGATGGGTAAACGGGTAGCGTTCTACAAGCGGGCCAACGCATCCGGCAGAGGGGCCGCCACGGCGAACGCTTGCAGCGTCAGGAGACAAGCATGTCCGCGTTTCGTGCCTGGGTCGCGCTGGTTTGGCTTTCGTTTCGGCGTCAAGCCCGTGCCCGGCAAATGGTCGGCATGGCGTTGGGGTTGCTCATCCTCTCCGTGGCAGGAGTCGCCTTCCTCAATGCCATGGTGCAGCGTGGTCTGGCGGAG
>JBDNDE010000283.1:0-6100 GCA_046719305.1 Gemmataceae bacterium
GCTCGTCTTCTTCCTGATCGAAATGGGCATGCTCGCTGGCAGACAATTGCGCGACTTTGTCAAGGTTGGGCCGTTTGGCGTTATATTGTGCTCTTGTTGCCGATCTTGCTCTATTTTTTGGCCCTGTCCAACCCCGTGTTCGATCAAGAGCCAACCCTCATCACCAAACCATTCAGCGAAGAACCACTACCATACATCACCAGCTTCATCATCATCTTTCGAAGTATTTTGTGGGAAGCGCTGCCCTTCATCATCTTGGGCGCATTGATAGCCGGCTTGCTTGACGAACTTCTACCTCAGCGATGGCTCACAGCCATCATTCCCCGCAACCCCTTCTTGGCCGTAGGGATTGGCGGCCTACTGGGGTTGGTGTTCCCGATTTGTGAGTGCGGAATCGTGCCGATCATGCGGCGTTTACTACGAAAGGGGCTACCGCTGAGTGCCTGCGTGGCCTACCTCCTTGCGGGGCCGATTGTCAATCCGGTGGTCATCGGTAGCACCTTCGCCGCCTTCAACGGGATGGAAAACACGTTTATCGGGGGCAAACCCGCCTACCAAATGAGCGATTGGTGGATGGTTCTGTTTCGCACCGGTATGGGGTATCTCGTGGCCTTTTCCACAGCCATGTTAGTCGAGGTGTTCTGGCGGCGATTTGGGGTCGAACTACTGACGCCGTTGACCCGGCCCAGTCAGCTACCCGAAGCAGAAACGGAAGTGGGGCCTCGACGCACGGTTTGGCAACGGGTGAGTAATATCAGTGCGACTTCGTTGCACGACTTTGTTGATATCACTGTCTTTCTCATCATTGGCGCGATTTTGGCTGCCGGTACACGGATGTTTCTTACGCCTGAGACGATCGCCGATCTGGGCACACAGCATATGATGCTCACGATTCTCTTGATGATGGGGTTGGCGATCATCCTCTGCTTGTGCAGCGAGGCCGATGCCTTTGTGGCGGCCTCTTTTGTCACGTTACCGCCTGCAGCCAAGGTATCGTTTCTTGTGTTGGGTCCGATGGTAGATATTAAGCTGTATGCGTTATATCTGCTGATTTTTCGCCCCCGCCTCATCGCGTTGATTTATTTCAGTGTGATAACTCAGGTATTTGTTTACAGCGTGGCGACCCACTCTTTCTGGGAAACGTACAAAGAGCAACTGGTCACTCCCAAGATGCCCGAGGCGGAAAAACTTAGCGAAACCGACATTATTGAACAAGCTGCCCGTAGCAGCTTCGCCCTGACGGCAATGGGCACAGCAGTCGATCCCACAACCTGGGCCACTGCTACCGCCCGACTCGTGCTAGATCCTGAAGAAAAGTCAACCGAGATGCGGTTCTTGGCCCTAGAGTCGGCTGCCGAGAAGCCCGCTTTGCGTGCCTTCTATCAAGGGCGTCTAGTTTGGATGAGTGGTCGGTTCAGTGGCTCGGAGCGTGGCTTTGTGTTGATTCGTTACAAATATAATTGCTGTGCCGCGGATGCCGTCCCGCTCAAAGCCTACCTGGTCCCTAAAGACCCTCTGCTCAACGTACCCGCTGACGACTATCAAGGCCGCTGGGTCAAAGTGACGGGGCGTGTCGACTTCCGACTCGAACGGGGTCACTATGTACCGTATATTGTCCTTACACCACCCGATAAACGCTCCTGGGATCGAATTATTCAGATCATCGAGCAACCGAGCAACCCTTACATTTATTAATGCCAGATTGTTTATATCTATTTAGGAATGCATCGTTATGCCGGGGATCGTTTGTTCGGGCTGTGGCAGTGGTTTTGACCCACCGGGTGGCTACCGACGCAACAAAATTCAATGCCCCGAATGTGGGGTAATCTGTTCGGTTCCCGAGGGGGCTGTCCCTGCCGACCCACCGGCTTTCCCGGCCCCAAGCCAAGCCTCCTGGCAAGTCGACAAAGATTGGTTTCCGAATCCCAACCTTGAGCCGTTGCCGGTACCCCTTGCAAGGCCGTTTCCCGAAGAGTCGGGGCTAGCCAACATCCCCGCGATGAAATTAGACGAAGAACCGGTCCATGCAGCGGCTTTGAGTGACGACGAGCAAGAGGACGACTCACTTTACCGGTTGCAAGACAAACTCGGCCCAAGTTGCCCCCAGTGCTGCCACGAGATGCAAGTTGGGTCTGTGGTGTGCCTGAAGTGTGGCTTCCATCGTGCAAGGAGACGCAAGGTCAAGCGTCGCTACCAACCGATGCAACGCGAATGGGAGAGCGATCACAGTTTCACCACAAGGGTTGGGCTTCTAGCAGCAGCGCAAGTCTTTCATCTGTTTCTGGGAATCATGTGTTGGACCCTATTAGATACCTATATGCCTGCTATCATTTCCTGGTTCCCTTTGACAGTTCTATTGTTATTCATCTTAGGCACATATGATCACATCAAGCTAACTAGAGATAGAGAAGGTGGAGTCCAATTCATCAAAACGTGGCGAATTTGTTTTGTTCCTCTTGTGCCGGTCATCACTAATGTGCGTGGATACGAAGGAATTGTAAGTGGCCCATGGCGTGACCCAGGTCTGCTGGAATGGGGTGTTTTCCTGGCCCTGCTGTTTTGGGGGCTAGTTCCCGGTTTTGTCTGGTACTGGAATGTTATCCATACTCCGCTTTACATGGTGGCTTTAGCGCAGGACCATGGCAACCCAGCGATTTACGTCTACCGGGGGCATAACTCGGCTCAGATGAACGAGATTGCTGACACCTTGGCCCGGATGGCCGGGTTGCCTCGGCTAGGCTGAGAGGTCGAAATTAGATTTCAGTGCCATCGGGGATGATGGCTCCCCGCGGGATAGTGACGATGCCGTCGCGGATGACGTAATTGGTTCCCTCGTGGTTGACCAAGCCCCGTTTGTTGACAATTCGCACATTTCGACCGATACGGCATTCTTTGTCTAAGATTGCATTTTCGACGTGAGAGCCTTCGCCGATCAACAAGTCGGGACGATTGAGCGTGCGATTGGTTGCGCGGTCGGCGTCGGTTTCAAAGCGGTCCGCTCCGAGGATAACGGTATCGCGGACGGTCACATTCTTGGCAATTCGGCTACGAACCCCCACGACACAGCGTTGCAGATCGGCCCCCGCCTCGATAACACATCCATCACTGACGAGACAGTTTTTCAAGCGTGCGCCACTGATGCGTGAGGCGGGGAGAAAGCGCATGCGTGTGTAAATGACGCCCTCGGGGCTGTGAAAATCAAACGGAGGATGATCGGAACAAAGTGCCAGATTGGCTTCGTGGTAGGCTTTGACGGTGCCGAGATCTTCCCAATATCCATCGAAGAGGTGTGCCTGAACATGGTGAGTCGGGATACTGCGCGGGAAAACTTCTTTGCCGAAGTCGGTGGCCAGGGGAGGAGCGTTGAGCATCTCTAACAAGGCTTTGCGTGTGAAAATGTAGATTCCCATACTAGCCAAGAACTCGCGTTCGCCAGCCTGAATGCCAAACTGCGCAATCCACGAGGCCGGAGTACGCACGGCTTCGATAGCTTCTTCGGTCTTGGGTTTTTCGACGAACCCAACGACGCGGCCGGTCTTGTCTAGTTGCACGATTCCGAAACCGGGTACTTGCTCTTTAGACACCGGCAGCACGGCGATTGTAACGTCGGCATGCGTGTTCTTGTGGGTTTCGAGCATTTGCTGGAAGTCCATGCGATACAGTTGATCACCTGAGAGGATCAACACATGCTGGCAGGCATCTTCCAAAATATAACGAATCTGCTGTCGTACCGCGTCCGCCGTTCCTTGATACCAGTCGGCAGTCTCGTTGGTCTGCTGAGCGGCAAGCACTTCCACGAAGCCACGCGAAAAAGGGTCAAATTTGTAGGTATTGGCAATGTGGCGATGCAGGCTCACACTGAGGAACTGCGTGAGCACATAAATCCGCTGCATACCACTGTTGATACAATTGCTGATCGGAATGTCGATCAGTCGATACTTGCCTGCAACCGGTACCGCCGGTTTGCTTCGTAGGGCAGTTAACGGATACAACCGAGTACCGCGTCCGCCGCCGAGAATCAAACTGAGAACTTCTTTCATGACAGCCGGCTCATGGAGAGGTCAGAAACTCTAATAGTTCTATGCTATCATGTGCGGGGTATATCGCCCAACGCCAGCTTAGCTACGATTTGCTCGGCAAGCTGCCTCCCACTCTCGACACAATCGTTAATCGCCACGCCACGGTACGCGTTCCCGGCCAGGTACAACCCAGGCAGCGCAGCGAGGCGTTGGTCGACCTTCCGTAGTCGGGCTAAGTGACCAACAAAATACTGCGGAATTGCCTCGTTCCAGCGAATAATCTCGTAAAAGTGGGGTTTTGCTGTGATGCCAAGTGTCTGACGCAGCTGCTCCATGGACGACCCCAACAGTGCCGAATCCTCGCGGTCGAGGAGATCCGGCCGGTTCCAACCGCCGACCAGCACTCGTAGCAAGACCTGATCGCGTGGAGCACGATATTCGGGGAAAATGGACGAACACCACTGCACTCCCAGTGCATCGAGCCGTTCGCGTTGAGGCGTTAGGTAACCAAAGCCGTTTAGGGCGTGGGGTACATCGCTACGGTGGTAGCCCAAGGCTACTACCCCCACGCGATTGTAGGCGATCGCTCCGACTTCGCGGGCCAACTCGGCATCCACTTCTTGGAGCAAACGTGCTTGTTCGCTGGCTGGACAAGCCAATACCACTATGTCGGCTTTGAGAGTTTGGGGATCAGCCTGAACAATCCAGTGACGATCCAAGCGTTGAAGTGACCGCACCGTCAC
This sequence comes from Gemmataceae bacterium, assembly GCA_046719305.1. Lineage (GTDB taxonomy): Bacteria > Planctomycetota > Planctomycetia > Gemmatales > Gemmataceae > RGDT01. Next base: position 4,763 of record JBDNDE010000283.1, read on the forward strand.
GCGTGTACGCAGAGGTAAACGCAAACGTGCAACCAGGGCATCGATCAATTCTTGTAGACCGTCGGGGAACGACCACATCCGCGACCGAGTGCCGACCGGCTTTCCTTTGCGGGCTGCGGCTAGGCCGCGCGTTAAACTGCCATACTCGCGTTCCATGGCTGCTAAGCGTGGAAAGGAGGCTTGAAAACTGAGCAATTGCGGATCACCAGCTAGGATACCCGTGACAAAAGCATCGGCAAAGGTATGAGCAATTTCGTCACCGACTCGGCGGCGAGCGAAGGCGTCGATGCTCTCCTCTTCAACTGATCCCGGTTTCTGAAAACGTTCAAACAAGAGATTCAGCTTCGCCCGCCAACTGAGCAAGCCTGAGAACAGAAACGAGCTCAGACTATTTGGCAGCTGTTGCAGTTGCCCGTTGAGCAACAAATAACGATTCTTGCCCGCCACTTCACTAGCGGAAATCAACCGCGATTCCAGGCCGAGATCACGGCAAAGATTCAAAGTAGCAGGGTTGTTGTCAAGGAAACCGTTGGGGCCATGTTCGACGAGAAATCCCTCCCGGCGGTGACTGGCAATCTTGCCGCCTGCTCGATCTGCAGCCTCCCAAACATGAACCTGGGCATCCGGCCGACGCTGCTGTAGGGCAAACGCCAGGGACAACCCCGAAATACCCGCACCCAGGATAACGATTTGCGCCATGTCGAGTGTTTTAGTCGCGAGACGGGGAACCGCCCAGAGAAGCTTTCGGGGGTATTCCCCTCCCGTCAATTTTACCGGACCGGAGGATTTTACCAGCCACGACCAACAAAAGCACTCCAGAGCGGCCCCAGCACGCTTGCAACTTCTCCTCGGGGCCAGAAAAATTGAAGTTACTTAGGTGGTCGGAATCCACCGATGTTTGGGCTAAAGGAAAATGGTCCTATCTAAGCGGAGCCAAAGCCGCCACCTGATTTCTCCTAAGGAGATACCCCATGAAGATAAACGATTTAAGTGCGTGGGCTGTAGCCCTGACGGTTCTGGCAGCGGTCGGCTCTCCCGCGCGGGCAGCTTGGAACAATGTGTTTCAGGTGTGTTGCAACACTTGTACGACCCCTGCTCCTGTCGTGACGATGTATAGTGCGCCTGTGGTGGTCGAGTATGCAGCAGATCCGTGTCCGCCGCCCTGCCCTCAGCAAATTTGCACCACGAGGTATGTTCAGAGGACCTACTACCAGCCAGTTATGACATACAAACAAGAGACCTACACCGAAGCAGTGGTTTCTTATCAAACTCGTTATTACACCGAGGCTGTAACTTCCTACCGTTACTCGTGTGCCTATAACCCCTGCACCTGTCGAT
>JBDNDE010000284.1:0-6087 GCA_046719305.1 Gemmataceae bacterium
GACCAGCGGTTCGCCGAACAAAGCGCTGAGGTTGAGCATCGGATCACGCAACATCGGTGCATCCCCTTCGCCGATGAGCAGTGGCGCTAGCGGATACGCTCGCTTGATCCTCTCGTTGCCCGCTATATGGTCGGCGTGGCCGTGGGTGTTGAGAATGGCAGCGACTTGCAGGTCCTGCTGTCGAAGAAAGTCGAGGATCTTGTCCGGCTCGAAGCCGGGGTCAACCACAACTGCCTCAGGCAGGTCGGGTTGCCAGACCACATAGCTGTTCTCATCAAAGGGGCGAGAAACGATGCAATGAACCTTCAAGGTCATCGGGCCGATCCTCCGGGTTAGCCAACCAGCCCTAGTTGACCTTGAATGATACCTTGGCCACAAACAGATGTTTGCGATCGCCACGCTCGAATAAGTCTTCCATTAGTACTGCTAGGGAAGGAGTGATGCGTTTGTTATTAAGAATGATCAGATTCAATCCGTGTCGCAAATGGACCGGCCGATTCAGATCGAGTAGATACTTGCCTGCAGCGTTGCGGCCAATCCATAAGGTGATCTGGGAGTAGCCGCTGGATTTGATGTGGACACCGTTGCTTTCAGTGTTGACGGTGGCAGTAATGGTGGCCGAGGGCACACTGTTGGACCAGCGGTCCGGGGGCATCTGGCACTGACGAACGATCGAGCCGGAAACCCAATAAAAGCGGTTGTCGTCGGGGCGGACCGAGCAGAACTCGTTGCCAAAGGATCCTCCGCCGCCATCTGTACCCAGGCGTTGGAGCGGGAACTCGCGTTTCTGGTTACGCATCCAATCGAAAATCAGCGGTAACTCGCCGGGAAACCACTCGATGCCACGGCCTTTGTATTCGATCCACAAAGCAGGATAACCGCGGCTGACCCATTGGGTAAATTGTTCGCGGGTGTCGCGAGCCTGATCGCCGTTGATGGTGGTACCCGTCACCGCATAAACGGGCAAATACTGCGCGTTTCTCCAGTAACGTCTCGCATGTACATGCGGACCACCGGCTACCGGAATCAGTCCAGCAAACAGGTCGGGATGAGACAAGCCGACATCGTAGACGCCTTTGCCCCCATCGGCTAAACCCAGCAGAAAAACCCGGTCGTTGTCGATTTGGAACTTTCGCCGTAGGTCGCGTAGACACTCCAAGACGGCATCGTGATTTTCCGCTGAATAATTCCAGCGTTCTTCACCACGGCCCCATTCAACCGAAGCCAGGATGTAGCCTTGCTCGGCGCAACTGGCCTGCAAACGCTTGGTCATGGCGCTAGCGCGTTCGCCGGCCGCAGGCAAAGCCAGCAGGACAGGATATTGGCGGTTGGGGGTATACTCAGGCGGCAAGACGATTTCGTAACTCAGCCGTTGCCTAGGGCCGCACTTCATTTCGGTGGGCAGGGCCGGTGGGATATTGACTGTCTGGGTGGGGGGCAGAAAATCGATCATCTGAGCGATTTCATCCAGATCGACACGTGGGGTGACGTGTGTTTCATATTCGGCCAGGAGCTTATCACGGGCGTTTTTTAATGGTTCACGCAGATATTCGAGTATGAACACCCGAGTTTTCCAGAGATTGATGGCTATTTCAGGTTTCGGGACGGCCGAGGGGCTGCCGAGTAAGAAACCGCTGACGGCCAGACTGAGCAATTGCTCAGGGGTATAGGGAGGCTTGTCACCTTTGGCCTGACGGCGAGACGCTTCGCGGGCCTGTCCCATAAAGGCATCCAGGCGATCTACGTTCGCCGCGTGCAACTCCTTCTCGATGACGCCGACGAAGCGTGCCAATTCACGTCCTTGCGGGGTAGCGACCTGTTTGGCCCACTCGGCCAGGGCTGTACGGGCCTCGTTGAGGGCCTCGGCTTGATTGGCCAAGCGGGTTTTCATGTCGCGCAAGTCGGCGAGGATTTTGTCCGAGGCCAGACGAATCGGGAAGTCGTCGATCTGTTTGGCAGTGGCCTGAAAGCGGCCGGCGGCAAAGAGGGTTTTGATGGACTCCCAGCGTTCCTTGGCGCGTTGTTGATCGATAACCTTGCGAGCTTCGCTGACTCGGGGTCGTTCACTGGGCAAATCCCTAAGGAGTTGATCGAGTTCCTTCTCGGCGAGATCGTACCAGCCGGCCTGAGTGAGGAAGTTGATGAGGCGCATGCGTTTCGCGACGATTTCCTGCGGCTTCATCTCGACGCTTTCCTGGAAAGCCTTGCCGGCCTTGAGCAGGGTATACAGTTCGTTGGGGTCGAATTCACGCGTCAGGTAGCCAGAATGCCACTTAAATTTGTTGATTGCATCAACCTGAACATAGTAAGGATTGATGCGTGCAATCATCTGAGTTATACCATAGATGGCTGGATCGGCGGGGCCGCGTGGCGTAGCGCGAAACTGGTAGGTACGTGTCCAGGTCTTGGGGTTCCAGGCCCCCACGCTGATCACCTCCTCCACGGGAAGCATCGCCTTGGGGTTAATCATGGTCAGTACCTTGCCCACGCCGATCGTCTCTTCCGGAGGAGGGGTGAGCCGCTCGACAATGCGAACTTGCCGGGGGGAAAAGTAGACCCGCCGCACACCGTCATCGACCATAAAAAAACCACGCGGAATCGAGATCATTTCTTTGGTGACTGGATCAAACTCCACCACCGATTCACGCCGTACCTTCCCCTGCAACACATAACCATCCTTGAGAAAAACCAGTTCGGCTCGTACAAAACTAGGCAGAGCCAGGATCAGGGCGAGGACGATCAGCCGGCGCGGTGGATGGGTCATGCGGCATGCTCCTGTGCTAGAATCTTCCCCAGCGCTTATTGTTCTAGGTGAATGGCCTGGCTGTCAAGCAAATGGTTGCTTCTTAGCGATCTGCCACGCACAATACCTTCTAGAGCCGCTCTGTTTGCCGTGAGGTGATGTCTCCACCATGCCGATTCGATTTCGCTGCCCTTACTGCGGTCAACTCATGGGTATTGCTCGCCGCAAAGCTGGCTCACTGGTGATTTGCACCAACACGAAATGCGCTCAGCAAGTGGTGGTACCCCACAGCAACGAACTCAGCCCCCCGCCCCGGGTTGCACCGGAACCGGCTCCGGCCGCTCCTACCCAAGACCCCTTTGAGCGTGATGATCTGGCGGCGATTTTTCAATCGGCTGCACCATCGGCAAGGGGCATGCCAGCGACGGTTGCCACTTCCACGAACGCTCCGCTGATGGCTGGGCCGCCTGCAACCGGGGCAGACCAGGAGGCTAGAGACTATACAGAAGCATTAAGAGGACCGGGAGAACCGTTGTCCCTGCGAGCAAAACAAGGCGATGCCGTTGGGCTGGTCTTGTCGCCGATGCAAGCGACAGTGTTGACGGTGGTGCTGATTCTGTCGCTGGCGCTATCGTTCTTGATCGGGCTGCTTACTGGTCGCTTTGCCCTGTAACAAAGCCAGTAACAGAACCTTCAGCGGACTGTTTCGCTGTCTTTGGTGAGGTGGTTGCTGTCGAGCCGTCTCTGGTCTCGGGCGTAGCCGCTGAAGATTCCGGCCGAGAAAGCAAGCGTAGGAACAATTCCAGCAACTCTTTACGCGGCAACTCGACGGTAGAGTCGGCTTGCAGTTCATTTAGCAGCCGATCCACGGCTCGTTGGAGGCGGCCGACCTCGAACTTCTGCCCCTGAGTCGCTTCACGAATGCGTTGCAGGCGTTGCAACAGGTCGCGTTGATCCTCGGGGAGTGAATCGCTGCCCAGGACAGGTAAACGCGCCTTGAGGCCATCACTACGAGCCAACAGAGCCGACAGCGTCCGGGCCAATCGATCGCCCACTAAATTTTCTTTGCTCAAAAAATCGTCTGCTCCGCCTTCGAGTAGTTCGGCGGCCACCTGCGGATCGCTCAGCCCGGAGAGAACCAGAATCGGCACCATGGCATCTCGTTGTCGCAGACGCCGTAGGCAGGCCAGTCCGTCGCCCTGAGACAATTGGTAATCTAACAAAACCAGATCAAACGGCTGGGACTCGAACGCCCTCAGTGCTTCTTGTTCGTTGCACACGGCCACCAGGCAAGCCTCATACTCGGGCAAGGAAGCGAGGTGAAGCTGGACAATCTGCTGTTGGAAAGGGTCGTCCTCGATGTGGAGAATCCGCAGCTTACGCGGCGGCGGCGGCCGTAATCGCTGGTCGATGGTCGGGGCGTTGGGCGTCAGCCCCGAACCGCCACGCAAGGGCAAGGCAATCGATCGCACCCCCCGACGCAGCCCCGAGTGGGGAGCCACCCGGTGCAAGGGTTGCGTGGCTGCTAGCGAGGCCATCAACGCGGGCAGATCGGCCGGCACGGTAAGAAGTGGCCGGGTGCCAAGCCACTCCTCCAGGCGCTGGACCTCGAAGCCGGGCAACTGGGGATCGTAGCGGTTGATAACCAGAGTAGGCGGAGCGGTGCCTTCTTCGCGGATCATGACATCACGGACCAGCTTCATTGCCCGCAACGAGGAGACGTTCTGCACCCCCACCAAAACCGTCTGTTGTGCCAACGAGAGCGACTCGAACAAAACATCATCAAACGAACACGGCAGATCGACCACCACCGCTCCAGCCCGCTGCTGGGCCAGGCTTAACAACTGCCGTAAAGCCCGGGAGCTGGGCGGAGCGGGCGGCAATTCGCGATATGGTCCGACCAGCACTTGCAGTTGGGGCGACACGCTTTGTACTGCTTGCTCTAGCAGGTTCGCTTGCAGCCGTGAACCGGCAGCCAGCAGATCATGGGAGGTCAGAGACGGCTCGATGGTGTGTAAAGTGGCTAATGCACCCAAGCGACTGGGTACCTCGATCAGCAGAACCCCACCTGGCAGGTTGGGATAGTCAAAAGCCAACTCGCGGGCCAACTCGAGGGCTATCGTCGTGGCTCCACCGCCCCCAGTCACGCCAGACACTACGATCAACCGGCCGACGCGATCCGACGCTTGCGAGGCTGTCAGCAACTGTTCCAACCGGTTCGTCCACATTTCGACCGTGGCCGACGCAGCCAACACCTCCGTAGCACCGGCCCGTTGTAAGGCCAAGAGCATGTCGGCGGGAGCATCTGGAGCTAGCTGAGCCAGCAAAACCTCACAGGGGAGTTGCGCTCGGAGACGGCGTACCATGGCTGGTTCGGCCTGCCCCAGCAACAGCCAGAGCCGCTTCGAAGAAGCAACAGGCCCCTGGGCCAGAGCATCCTGAGGAGTCGCATAGGTAACCGGAAATGAGCCGGTAACTTGGAGCCAAAAGGTAGCCACAGCCTGCTGAAGCTCAACAGGCAAGGCGAGAAGCACCAACTGAAGATGTTCGCGGGGCAGCATACCCGACACTCAATCGTTGATCATTCAATCTGGCATATATTTATCAAAATCCTTCGTTTTTGCGGGGCAGCATCCCTGGCCCTCACGAGACGATCACAGTCGATCCAGGTATGACTTAGTCCTGTCAACTCTCGCGGCTTATCCTACAACATTGTAGATACCGCAGCGAAACATCCTTTGCCCACACTCAACAGGAGATGCCCAGCGATGGCCACGATTCCCACTACTCCCCATCGTCACGCTCTGGGGATGCCCGCCGGCAGCGTGCGAGCGCTGCTGTGTCTGGGCATTCTGGTTTACTCGTGGGTACTCATCCTTCTCCTGACCCAAAACCCCAGCGGTGACGAGATTCAGAAACAGCTTCAGGAACAATCTTCTCTCTCATTTATTTACATGCAGTTTCTTTTGGTACTCATGTTTGCTCACTTCTTCAGTGCCCACGGCTACACTATCGGCGGCCAGGTGAGCAACCGCTCGCCGCTGGGCTTGCCCAAGGGCACCTTGCGTATCCTGCTTTTGGCGGGCTATCTGCTGCTAGTGGTGTGGTCCTATCGGCATAGCAACGTGTTTAGTTTGCCGGACAAAGCCCCCGTGCTACGCATGCTGATGATTCTGATTGGGGCTTATTCCATCGGTTACTTGACCAATTCCCTGGTGAAGGTTTTCAACCACGGCTTCACGCCACCCTGGTTGCAAGATGTGCAAGCCTGGTTTTCTCTGGTGGGGTTAGGGATCCGCGTGCGCACCCCGCTCGGTCCGCTCCGCATCGACTACGGGATTGGT
>JBDNDE010000285.1:0-6053 GCA_046719305.1 Gemmataceae bacterium
CGGGAGCAGTTGTTCGAGGCGGCCCGGCGGTCGCGGGCTTGTGCCTACCTGGCCGACGACGACCACGGCCCGCTCGCCCTGCAGGAGATCCTGTTGGCGGGGTGTCCGGTGGTCGGCGTCCGCACCGGGGCACCGTTCATCCAGGACGGCGTCACCGGCGTCTTCGTCGATCGCCTGCCGCCCGGCGCGAAGTGCGTCAAGAACGACGCGGACGAGGCGGCACTGGTGGCGTTCGTGGAAAGGCTGCAATCACTCCAGAACTGGGATCGCCAGCAGGTCCGCGAGTCCGCCGCCTCGGCCTTTCATCCAGTGGCGATCGTCGATGGCCTGCTCGAACAACTCGAACGGACCCGCCGTCATTCCGAAGAGGGTGGTGTTCGCCCGTGACGAACCGGACGGTTGGCCGCTCGGGAGCGATGCCGACAAGGCTATAACCCGAACGTGGGAACAGGGCAGAGACACCGAGAGTTTGCCCGATCCCTCCGGGCCAGTGGGCGTAGTCATGTCTCCACCCGAGCGTGGGGAGAGACAAGGGCAGAGACTCGGGTGACGTAAACCCTTGCGGAGATTGGCGTAAAACGCGGAGGTGAGGCGATGAAAGTCTCCGACCCGGCATAAACCGCCGGGTCGGAAAGTTGCTTGGAAGGTTTGGTCAGTACCCCCGGCAGGATTCGAACCTGCGACCGGCTGCTTAGAAGGCAGCGGCTCTAGTCCAGCTGAGCTACGGGGGCGTGTCTTTAGTATAGCAATATCTGCTCGAGTCTAGTATCCTCGAGGGGATTTGACCCTACGGTCTCCCGGGTGAGAATATGTTGGCTCCTCCGCTGGCCTGCGAGGACACCGTCTTTGTAACCGCCCCCCGATTGACTGTCTGGGTTTGCCGTTTACAAATGAATCGCCCGCCGATCGACTCCTAAGGCTGCTTCCTTCAAAGCCTCCGAGAGCGTCGGATGGGCGTGACAGATGCGGCCAATATCCTCGGCACTGCCGCCAAATTCCATGATGGCGACGGCCTCGGCAATCATGTCGCTGGCCCGTGGACCGAAGATGTGGACGGCCAAGAGTTTGTCTGTCTTGGCGTCGGCCAGTACTTTCACTAGCCCCTCGGCTTCGTCCATACACTTGGCACGCGGACTGTAGGAGAGGGGAAATTTACCGACTTTATAATCGCGGCCGGACTTCTTCAATTCCTCCTCGGTGGGTCCAACGCTTGCGATTTCGGGCCAGATGTAAATCACGCTCGGGATGCGATCGTAATGCACAGCTGTTTTCATGCCAACAAGTCGTTCCGCAAAGGCAACACCATCTTCCTCGGCTTTATGCGCCAGCATGGGGCCAGGAATTAAATCGCCGATAGCATAAATGCCTTTGACGTTGGTTTGAAAGTTTTCATCGACAGGGATGACCCCCGTGCGTTCGTCGATTTTGACGCCAGCTTCGGCCACGCCTAGTCCAGCGGTATAGGGTCGCCGGCCGACGGCGACCAGCACTCGATCGGCACGGAATTCGGAGGGGCCGTTTTTGCCCGTGACCTTGACAACCACCTCATTGGCATGGACGGTGGCACTTTCGACTCGGGTTTCGAGATGGAACTCGAGGCCCAATTTGGTCAACGACTTGTAGGCAATCTCGGCGATCTCGGCATCGGCCAGAGGGAAAATCCGCGGCAGGAACTCCAAAACAGTGACCTTGCTGCCCAGACGTGCCCAGACGGAACCGAGTTCCAGGCCGATGTAGCCGCCCCCGATCACGATGAGATGCTTGGGCACGCTCTCGAAGGATAAGGCCCCGGTGGAATCGACAATGAACTTGCCATCGAAGGGCACTGTTGGGATTCGCGTGGGTTCGCTCCCTGTGGCCAGCAAAACGTTGGGGGCCGAAAAAAGTTGCTCGCCGACTTGCACCTTGTGGAGAGATCCTGAGGGGGGCAACAGTTTGCCTGTGCCCGTGATCACGGTGACCTTATTTTTTTTCATTAGGCCAGCAACGCCCTGGGTCAAGCCTTTGACGACACTGTCTTTACGAGCCAACATGGTGGGGAGATCGAGTTTGACCTCGCCGATCTGAACTCCATGGCGAGCCAAAGACGATTTGGCCTGATGGTAGGCTTCGCTGGAGTCCAGCAAGGCTTTGGAAGGGATGCAGCCAACATTCAAGCAAGTGCCACCCAGGGTGGAGCGTTTTTCGATCAAGACAACTTTCTTGCCCAGTTGCGACGCGCGAATCGCTGCCACGTAGCCGCCCGGCCCCCCGCCAATGATGATCAAATCAAACTCGGTCACGTAGGTATCCTCTCTTGGGTTACCGATCGGCTAACCCCTTGCCCATCCGCCTTTCACACTTCCAGCAAGAGCCTCTCGGGGTTTTCGATGGCTTCCTTGATCCGTACCAAGAAACTGACTGCCTCTTTGCCATCGATGATCCGATGATCATAACTGAGGGCTAAGTACATCATCGGCCGAATCACGATTTGATCGTCCACTACGACGGCTCGCTTAGTGATGGCATGCATGCCCAAAATGGCCGACTGCGGCGGATTGAGAATCGGCGTGGACATCATGGAGCCGAAGATGCCACCGTTGGTGATGGTGAAGGTACCGCCCTGGAGGTCGGCCAGGCTAATTTTGCCTTCACGGGCCTTGTTGGCTAGGGCGACGATGCCTTTTTCGATGTCGGCGAAGCTAAGAGATTCGCAGTTGCGCAGTACCGGCACCATCAGCCCCTTGTCGGTGCTGACGGCCACCCCGATATGAGTGTAATCGTGGAAAACGATGTCGCTGCCGTCGATGAAGGCATTGACCGCTGGGAAGGCTTGCAGGGCACTGACGGCAGCTTTGACGAAAAAGCTCATGAAGCCCAGACCGACGCCGTGCTTCTTCTGGAAGCTCTCCTTGTACTTGGCACGAAGCTCCATCACCCGAGACATATCTGCTTCGTTGAAGGTGGTGAGGATGGCGGCGTTCTGCTGCGCTTCGAGCAATCGCTCGGCAATACGCTGGCGCATCGCACTCATGGGCTGACGGCGAATACCTCCGGCAGGCTTGGCCACTAGCGGGGGTTCCGGTGCGACTGCCAGGGCCGCGATACCGTTGGTCTTGACAGCGTTGGCCGCTTCTTGGTGGGCGATCAAGTCGCTTTTGGTGATGACCCGTTTGTCGGCCGGTGTCACCTTGCTGACATCAATGCCTTGAGTAGCGGCCATCACGCTGGCAGCAGGGGAGAGCGGAGGCAAAGAGGAGACGGGTTGGGGGGCGGCTGGGGCTGCGGGTCCAGCAGGAGCAGTAGACCCCGTCGGAGCAGTTGGAGCAGCTGGAGTGGCACTGACTGGGGCTGGAGTCGTCGGGGCTGGAGGAACCGGGGCCGGGGCCGAGGTATCGATGTGACCCAAGACCGTCCCGATGGGCACTTTGGTATCAGGTGGAACGATGATTGTGAGTACACCGTCAGCGGGGGCGTACTCTTCTTTGGTCACCTTGTCGGTTTCCAGTTCACAAACGGTGCTATTGCGTTTCACATAAGCGCCATCAGGAAAAAACCACTTCAGCATGGTTGCATGAGTGACTGATTCGCCGGCAGGAGTTAGCTTGATCTCAACCACAGCCATCGTCGTGAATCCCGGGGGGAAGAAATTTCGGTTAGCTCACCGTCGGAGCCGTTGTCGTTTGTTTGTCGCTGGGGGCCGATGCGTGGCCATTGCTGCCGGTGTGCACGCCGTTGCTCATCGCAGGTGTTTCAGTAGCCGAAGTTGTTGCCAGATACGATTCAAACGAAGCCGCCCGCACGAGTTGGGTCGAAAGTTTGGTAAAGGCGGCTTCGACCAATTCGAGTTGCTCGCGGGTGTGAACCGTCGGCGATCCGGTCGCGGGACTGGCGCTGGCATCGCGGCCGACATAGAACAAACGATCGTAGCCCATTTGTCGTAATCGAGGTTCGATGAAAAACCAAGCACCGTTGTTGTGGGATTCTTCCTGTGCCCAGACCCAGGTGGTCGCATTCGCATAAGCTGAAAGCACAGAACGAAGTTGCTCCTCAGGGAACGGGTAGAGTTGCTCAAGGCGGACCAAAGCCACCTCGCTGAATTTCTTCTCGCTGCGATATTTGGCCAGGTCATAGTAGAGCTTGCCGGAGCAAAGAATCACTCGCTGAACTTTGTTGGGTTCGATGGTTTGGTCGCTCAATACTTCATGGAAGCGTCCCCTAACCAACTCATCCACGCTGGAGGAGCAGACTTCGGCTCGTAACAAGCTCTTGGGAGTCATCACCACCAGGGGCTTGCGGAAGTTCCGTTTCAATTGCCGACGCAAGAGATGGAAATGCTGGGCAGGGGTGCTAGGGATCACCACTTGCATGTTGTCTTCGGCGCACAGTTGCAAAAACCGCTCCAAGCGGGCTGAGGAGTGTTCGGGACCTTGCCCTTCGTAGCCGTGCGGTAGGAACAGGACCACGCCACTATCGCGATTCCATTTCGATTCGCTCGACGAGATAAACTGGTCGATGATGACCTGGGCACCGTTTACAAAGTCCCCAAACTGGGCCTCCCAGATCACCAGGGCATTGGGCAGATCCATCGAGTAGCCAAACTCGAACCCCAGTACGGCCGCCTCACTCAGCAGACTGTCATACACCTCAAAACGGGCCTGATCGGCACTCAGGTGAGCTAACGGCACATAACGTTCGCCCGTCTGCTCGTCGTAGATGGCCGCGTGCCGATGACTGAAGGTACCGCGGCGAACATCCTGCCCGGTGAGGCGAACGGGGTGTTTCTCAAGCAACAGCGAACCATAAGCGAGGCTTTCGGCCAAGCCCCAGAGGATCGGTTTATTCTCGAAGACAGCCTTTTTCCAACCGGCGAAGGTCGGGGCGATCTTGCGGTTGATAGCGAAGCCTTCCGGAGTGCGGCACAACCCCTCAGCGATCTGTTTGAGGGTGTCCAGCGGCACCCCTGTTTCAACCGCGTCATGGCTGTAGTTGCGTTGTAACCCTTTCCACGCTCCTTCAAAACCGATCATGTGATGGTACAGTTTTGGGCCCGTGCGCACCTGATCGCGAACGGCCTCCAGTTCCAGGCGGTATTTTTCGCGAATCTGCTCAGCAGTTCCAGGGACAATAACTCCCTCGGCTTCCAAGCGTCGGGCATAGGCTGTAGCTAGTGGCGGCCGCAACTTGATTTTGGCATAGACCGTCGGCAGGGTCACCTCAGGGGCATCGGTCTCGTTGTGGCCGTAGTAGCGGTAGCAATACAGGTCGATCACCACATCAGTGCGGAATTGTTGGCGATATTCCAAGGCCAGCTGCGTCACGAACAATACCGCCTCGGGGTCTTCGGCATTGACATGGAAGATCGGGCATTGCAGCATCTTGGCCACATCGGTGCAATAGGGCGTGGAGCGGCCATCTTTCGGGACGGTGGTGAACCCGACCTGATTGTTGACGATGATGTGGATGGTGCCGCCAGTGGTGAAGCCCTCTAGCTGCGACAGGTTAAGGGTCTCGGCTACTAGGCCCTGACCAGCAAAGGCAGCGTCTCCGTGGAGCAGGACCGGCAGTCCCCAGCGACGTTCCAGGTCGCCGAAGCGGGTTTGTTTAGCGCGGACTCGACCTTCGACGACGGGGTTGACTGCTTCGAGGTGCGAAGGATTGGGCGTCAGCGAGACGTGAACCTTTTGTCCCTGGGGGTTGACGCGGTCGGCCCCGGCACCCAGGTGATATTTCACGTCGCCATCGCCTTCGTTTTTGGCTGGCAAGTAGCCTTCCTCAAATTGGGCAAAGATCTCCTGGACTGGCTTTTTCAGCACGTTGGCCAGCACATTGAGCCGGCCCCGATGAGGCATGCCGATGACGATTTCACGGACGCCCATATTGGGAGCTTGCTCGACCAGCGTTTCCATCATCGGTATGAGCGTTTCGGCCCCTTCCAAGGAGAAGCGTTTTTGGCCGTTGTAATTTTTCTGAAGGAAGTCCTCGAACTGAGCGGCGATGCAAAGGCTCTCGAGGATACGGCGTTTTTGGTCGTCGCTAAAGTGGGGAGCGTTGCGAATCGGCTCCATGCGTTG
>JBDNDE010000286.1:0-6036 GCA_046719305.1 Gemmataceae bacterium
GCTCATACAGGCCGAAGGCAACTAACCCGGCCAGCAGGACGTTGAAGACAGAGCAAATGGCGGCAAGAAGCCCTTCATTTAACATGGCGAAAGCAACAGCACCGATGACGAGGAGGGTAAGCACGATCAGCATGACGAACTCTTCACTTGACGACTCGTTGGATTTCTTCAATCGAGGTAATACCCTCGATCACGACGCGCATGCCATCTTGGATGAGTAGTACGGTTCCGGCTCGATGGGCTTCCGCCCGCAGGGCCTCGGGACTTGGCTCGGCTTTGATCAGATCGCGTAGCTTGTCGGTGACCACTAAAAGCTCGAACACGCCGGTTCGACCTCGATACCCCGTGTCCCCACAATGTGCGCAGGGCCCTTTCCGCTCATCCTCCCTCGCCGCACGATAAAAATGTGTCACCTTCTCCGGCGGCACGCCCAGCCGTTTGACCAATTCAGGATTGGGCCGATACGCTACTTTGCATTTGGGGCACAATCTCCGCACCAGCCGTTGCCCCAGAATCGCCGTCAAGCTGCTGGCAAGGACGAATGGCCTGACATCGAGTTCGAGCAACCGGCCGATGGCCGTCACGGTGTCGTTGGCGTGAATGGTACTGAAAACCATGTGGCCGGTCTGAGCCGCCTGGCAAGCGATCTCAGCAGTTTCCTGGTCGCGGATTTCGCCGATGTAAATCACATCCGGATCCTGGCGTAGGATGCTACGCAGTTCGCTTGCGAAGGTTTTGCCCGCCTTGGGGTTCACCTCGATCTGGGTCACGCCGTCGATGTGGTATTCGACAGGGTTCTCAACAGTGATGACATTCTTTTGATAACGATCAATCTGAAACAGACACGCACATAAAGTGGTCGATTTCCCTGATCCTGTCGGACCACACACCAGAAACAGACCGTGCGGTTGCTTGACAATGCCGCGTATCTGCTCACGCAGCTTGGGACGCATGCCTAGCTGGGCCAAATCTTTCACTTGCCGACTTCGATCGAGTAGACGCATGACCATCTTCTCCCCAACCACACTACCCGCCGTCGCCACGCGAAAATCAATCTGCCGGGTCACCAGCTTGGGCTTGGCCGTTTGCAACTCTAGCACCTCGGGCGGACCGTCGTCGTCTTCGTCGTTGTCCTGGGCCGACTTGGTGGGGCCCAGGGGATCGGCCTCGGCCTGAACCTCCGCACTGAACGAGCCATCCTGCGCTTTGCGTTTCTCGGTAATGTCCAGGTTGGCCAACACTTTGAAGATGTTGAGTACTGCGTCGCCCTGGTCACGCTCCATGCTGTTTCCAGGCGTGAGGATGCCATCTATCCGATAACGGATGATCATCTCCTCTTCGGTCGGCTCCATGTGAATGTCGGTCACACGTTTCTTGATCGCCTCGTGCACCAACTCGATAGCCGCACGGTAGCCGGCCGACTCCTCGGCGCGACGAACGCATGTGGCGTCGTCCTCCTTGCCACGGCCCGCGCCGCCCTTGCTGAGGAATCGCACGGGAATGGTCTTGGTCACCGTCGGCGTGGTCGCTTTGGGCTTGCCGCCCAGTAGTTGCTGGAAGTGGTTGGGCGTCAGCACGCGATCGGGTTCATCCACCTTGGGGTTGCGGTACACAACATATAGCAGTGTCGGCACTATCGCTAGAACCAGCAACAGCAGAAACGCCAGATAGAACGCCGGCAGCGACAGGACGGCCAGCAGGCCGGCAACACCGCCGACCAGGACGAGGCCGATCCAGGTGGTGCCCGGCAGGCTATGCTGCTGGGTGTCGCGGCTCACCCAGGCGCACAGGTACACCCAGACAAGATAGACCGCCGCCACGGCCCCGAGCTTGGCGGGATGGTAGTACCACCCTGGCCCGCGAGCCAGGGCCAACAGCGGTTCCAGGTTGATTTCCATAAACGCCGCTGAGTTCCCTAAACGCCTTAGAGGATCCCTGCCGAGGCCACCTTGATACCCTTGAAGGCCATCTTGAGCTTTTCGGGGTCTGGTGCCCACTCCAGGGCCACCTCTTTGGAAATATGGCCACCATCGACCAAGCGTTTAAGATTCTCGGTGAAGTCCACCATGCCTTCTTGAAAGAACAGCGTGATGGCGTCGGCTAGCTTGAGGTCTTGGCCTTCTTCGATGAGCTTTTTGATGGTCGGGTTGACAATCATGATCTCGTTAGTGGGCACGCGAGGTTTTTTGAGTCCTTTGACCAGTTTCTGGGCTACCACCGCTTTGAGGTTGTTGGCCAAGGCCTTGCGAATGGCTCCGTGCTTTTCCGGGGGAAACAGGTCGAGGATGCGGTTGATGGTCGTCGGTGCACTAGAGGCGTGAATCGTTCCGAAGACCAAGTGGCCCGTCTCGGCGGCATGAACGGCAGCTTCGAACGTCTCCACATCGCGCAACTCGCCCACGAGGATGACGTCAGGGTCTTGTCGCACCGCGTCCTTCAGCGCCTTGTGCCAATCGATCACGTCGATGCCGATCTCGCGCTGATTGACGTAGCTCTTGCGATCAGTGAACGTGAACTCGATCGGGTCTTCGATGGTGAGAATGTGCAACGGCTCGCGGTCGTTGATGTAGTCGAGCATCGCCGCAATCGTTGTGCTTTTACCCGAGCCGGTCACGCCTGCCAGCACTACCAGTCCTTCGGAGTAATGGCACAGGCTCTCGATGGTGTCGGGTAACCCCAGATCCTTGAAGCTCGGGATGAAGTTGTTCACCCGTCGGCTTACGAGCGACAGCTTGCCGCGTTGCCGGAACAAACTCACGCGGAAGCGGCACTCATCCTTGCCGACTACATGGCAGAAGTCGACACCGCCCTCTTCATCGAGAATCTTGCGTTGTCGAGGAGTCAACAAAGGTAGCAGGAGTTTTTCCATCATTTCCTGGGTCATGGGCGGCATCTCGACACGGCGGATGTCGCCACGAAGCCGCATCATGGGCGGCTGACCGACCTTCAAATGCAGGTCGGACGCCTCATGCTTCATGACCATGCGGAAGAGTTTGTTAGCTTCTGGTTCGCCCTTACTGTGATCGTGCGGAGCAAACTCCGGCGAACTGGAGCCGAGGCCCCCCGTGGCCGAAGTTTTCTCGTCGTGCCCACCGTGACTGCTCATTTCATGTCTCCCGAACCGTTTGAAGGGATTGGATTCGTCAAACGTACTGGCACCCCACGCGCCGCGAGATAGGCCTTCGTCGCCGGGATGCTGTATTCATCATAATGGAAAATGCTCGCCGCGAGAGCCGCATCGGCTTTGCCCGTGGTGAGTGCCTGAAAAAGATGCTCCGGATGCCCCGCCCCGCCCGAGGCCACCACCGGAATCCCCACGGCCTCGCTGACAGCTCGGGTGATCTCCAGATCGTAGCCCTGCTTGGTGCCGTCGGCATCCATACAGGTCAGCACTATTTCGCCAGCACCAAGACGCTCGACTTGTTCGGCCCAGGCCACTGCCTCCAACCCCGTGGGAGTCCGGCCACCGTTGATATACACCTCCCAGACCTCGCGGCCATCGCGTCGGACCCGGCGAGGGTCAATGTTTACTACCGTGGCACAGCGGCCAAATTTGCCGGAAACGGCGCGGACGAGATCGGGATTGTACACTGCGGCGGAGTTAATGCTGACCTTTTCGGCCCCGGCCTGGATCAGGCGGGTGGCATCGTCGAGGGTACGGATGCCTCCGCCCACGGTAAAAGGCATAAAAACTTGTTCGGCTACGCGGGAGACCATGTCGGCGAAGATGTTGCGATTTTCTACTGAAGCGGTGATGTCGAGAAAGACGAGTTCATCGGCCCCTTGGGCTTCATATCGGCGGGCTACCTCGACCGGGTCGCCTGCATCGCGCAAGTTGACGAAGTGAACGCCCTTGACCACACGGCCAGCGTGGACATCCAGACAGGGGATAATGCGTCGTGTCAGCATAAGCTTGATTCTACGACACCGACCGCCCGAAGACCAAACCCGGGTAACGAAGCAAAGCGTTTTCTAACGAAGCAAGGCGTTTTCCACACCAGACATCCGGAGCGAAGCAGCCACGCCTGATATTAGGATGTATCTATCAGGATACACCGCTTGGCCGAGGGATCAAAGCGAGAACCACGAAACCCTGCCTGGAGGTATCGGGGCCAAACACGCTTCTCCCTGCGAAGCCTCACGCTACAATAGATCTGTGCGTGCGTACATAGCAGGAGGCAGCGTGGCTATCTCGTTTGAACTCGTCAGCAAGTTTCAGCCGGCCGGCGATCAACCCAAAGCGATTGAAACGCTCGTTGAAGGTTTTCAAGCTGGCAAATCGTGTCAAGTGCTCCTGGGTGCGACCGGCACCGGCAAAACCTTTGTGGCTTCTCATGTGATAGCTCGGCTGGGCAAGCCGACACTGGTACTGGCCCACAACAAAACTCTTGCGGCCCAGCTATACAAGGAGTTTCGTGGGTTCTTCCCACGCAATGCCGTTCACTACTTCATCAGTTACTACGATTATTATCAGCCCGAGGCCTACATTCCGGCTCGGGATATCTACATTGAAAAAGATGCAAGCATTAATGAAAACATTGATCGGCTACGTCTTGCAGCTACTTCGGCATTGGTTAGTCGCGAGGATGTGATAATTGTTGCCTCGGTATCGTGCATTTATGGGCTAGGTTCGCCTTCGGATTATAAACGCATGGTAGTTCGCGTCGCCAAGGATACCCCAATCCACCGCGATGAACTGCTCCTGAAGTTGGTCGACATCCAGTACACCCGCAATGATCTCGCTTTTGGCCGCGGCTGCTTTCGTGTCCGCGGCGATGTTGTCGAGATTTGGCCGGCCAGCGAAGAATTTGGCCTGCGGGTGGAACTATTTGGCGACGAGGTCGAGGGGTTGGCCCTGATCAACCCCACCAGCGGCGAGGTTTTGCGTCGCGAGGACGAACTGTATATTTACCCGGCCAAGCACTTCGTCACGCCTGAAGACCGTATCCGCTCGGCCGTCGAACAGATCGGCATCGAGCTGGAGCAACGCCTGGGAGAACTCAAACAACAGGGCAAATTGCTCGAAGCCCAGCGGCTAGCGGCGCGTACTCGTTATGACATGGAGCAACTGCTAGAGACCGGCCACTGCTCCGGGATCGAGAATTATGCCCGCTATTTCAGCGGCAAGAAGCCGGGCGAACCACCCTACACCCTCATCGACTTCTTCCCCGAAGACTTCCTGATGATCGTGGATGAATCCCACGTCACCCTGCCGCAGTTACGGGGCATGTTCGCTGGCGACCACAGCCGTAAGCTCACCCTGGTGGAGCATGGCTTTCGGTTGCCTAGCGCCTTGGACAATCGACCGTATCGCTTCGATGAGTGGGAGAAACGCGTCAAGACCGCTTTATTTCTCTCAGCCACACCGGGACCGTACGAACTGGAACGCACCGGTGGCGAAGTGGTGGAGCAGATCATCCGGCCGACTGGATTAGTCGATCCGCAGCTGCACGTGCGGCCTGCCAAGGGGCAAGTGCCGGACCTGGTCAAGGAGATTAAATCGCGTGCGGAGCGACGCGAACGCACTTTGGTCACCACGCTGACCAAACGCCTCGCCGAGGATCTTTCCAATTATTTCCGCGAGGCTGGTCTGAAATGTCGCTGGCTGCATAGCGAGTTGGATGCCATCGAACGGATCCAAATCTTACGGGAACTACGCCAGGGGGCCTTCGATGTCCTGGTCGGCGTCAACTTGCTACGCGAGGGCCTAGACCTGCCCGAGGTGTCGCTGGTGGCCATTCTCGACGCCGACAAACAAGGCTTCCTGCGTTCGGGTACTTCGCTGATCCAAACCATTGGCCGAGCCGCTCGCAACGTCAATGCCGAGGTGATTCTCTACGCCGACACCGTGACGCAGGCTATGCAGTTTGCCATTGAGGAGACGGCCCGCCGCCGGGCTGCACAACTCGCCTACAATGCCGAGCATGGCATCACTCCGCAAACGGTGCAAGCCGCCATCGAGAGCGGCATCGAGGAGGAGATTGCCGCTCGCAAACTGACGCGTGAAGCGGCCGGCCAGTCGGCTGAGAATAGATC
>JBDNDE010000287.1:0-5996 GCA_046719305.1 Gemmataceae bacterium
TTAACAAACTCTCTCCATGTTGCAGAGTGTTCTTATCCGGTACGTCATTCCGGTCTCTTCAACATCGAGTTGATCCTGGAGGTAAGGCATGTCTGTACGTTCGCTTGCTCGCTCAGCTTTTACGCTGATCGAACTCTTGGTTGTCATCGCCATCATCGCCATCCTCATCGGCTTACTTCTGCCGGCGGTGCAAAAAGTTCGCGAAGCCGCCGCTCGCATGCAATCGAGCAACAACCTGAAACAATTGGCTCTGGCGTGTCACTCCTGTGCCGACGCTGCTGGCCAAGGCGCTCTGCCCCCTGCCTACATCGAAAACTGGGTTAACCCGAATGCTGGTCATATGTATAGTGGGCCTTTCTTGGGTGCAACGGGAACAGCTTTCTTCTTCCTGCTGCCGTACATCGAGCAAGAGAATCTCTTCCGCCTGGCCGGCAACAGCGTATACAACAACAATGTTCACACCAACATGATCAAAACCTTCCAATCGCCACTGGATCCGACTAGCAACGAACGGACCCACGGTTGGGGCGTCAGCAGCTACGGCGTGAATTATCAAGTCTTCGGCCGTCCCAATCACCCCTGGGGTTGGCAATGGGGTTGTATGGGTTCAACCCGCCTGGCCTCCATCCCCGACGGCACATCCAACACCATCGGTTTTGCTGAGAAGCGGGCTGCGTGCCGCGGCGGCATTAGCGGCAGCAACGGCAACTTGTGGGGCCATGGTTGGTGGAATGCGGATTGGATGCCGATGTTTGGGAACACCCCCGTGTATGGCGGGACATTTGGTGGAATTCCCGCTGGAGCTTGGAGTCTCCCGCAACCGACTCCCACAGATGCTAACTGCGAACCGTTCCGGGCTACTGCCTTCAGCGCGGGAGGATGCCTGGTCGGCATGATGGATGGCAGTGTTCGCAACGTCTCGGCTACTGTCTCGCAACTGACCTGGAATCAGGCCATGACCCCCAACGGTGGTGAAGTCATGGCCAACTGGTAAAACTCCCAACGCGTCCCTGACCACAAGCCGAGTCCAGCCCAACTGGCTCGGCTTGCTCCTTTCCCCCCTTAATCCCACGAATTCACATGAACAAACGACTTGGTTTTTCGCTTCTTCTGGTCACTGTGTTCTTCGTCAGCGGTTGCGGCGGTGTCAGCCGTACCACCGTCAAAGGTAAGGTCACTGTAGCAGGCAAAGGGCCGCTGACGGGTGGTAACATCACCTTCGTCTTAGCCTCGAATGAAAAGATCTACGGGGGCGGGATTATCAACGCGGATGGCACCTATGAGGTCGTCACCGCGCCGATTGGCGAGTGTATCGTGCTGATCGACAATAGTCATCTCAACACGGCAGGTAAAACATCCGCCATCCCGACAGTTCCAGTAGGGCCAAGCATTCCGGGAGTGCCAGGCAAACCGGGATCTTCTCCAGGTGTTTCTAAGGCTCCCAAAGACACAGAAAGCAAGATGGGATCGTCTCCCAGCGGGATCGATGCTCCCGGCGGTACCAATCCAGGCAAGCAAACTTATATGAAGATCGACGAACTGTTCAGCAAGCTTGGCAGTTCACCGCTGAAGTCGACCGTAACCAACGGAAAGGCGACACCCTCGGACTTCGAGGTTAAGTAAGCCTGCTTTCGACGCTGCCGATCAACGGCAAAGCGAACCGCTTCGGTTGGGAGGTCGGCTGAGGCTGGGGCCTATTCAACCACTCGGAAAGTGTCTCGCGAACCTCAGTCCCGGCCCCTACCTGTTCACCCGTCACTATGTCGCCGAATAGCGTGAAGGCCGACGCTTCGCGTATCGTGATGGGCAGGATACGTCCAGCTAATCGCGGGTGGCCATCGAATACCACGATGTGATCGGTCATCGTACGGCCGGTGAGTTGAATCGGCCCGCTGGTTTCGCCGCGTTTGAGGGCGGTCTTGCTTGGCCCTTCGACCAGCACTTCGACCGTTTGGCCGATCATCTGCCGTTGGTCGGCTAGGCTGACTTCGCTTTGGATGGCCAACAGTTCGTTGTTGCGGATTTTTTTGATCTCCTCAGGTACATCGTCGGCGTAGAGTTGATCAGCTTTGGTGCCGGTCCGCGCACTGTATTTGAAGATAAACGAATTTTTGAAGCGTGCCTCGCGAACCAGATCGCAGGTCTTTTGGAACGATTCATCCGTCTCGCCACAAAATCCGACGATGAAATCGCTAGAGATGGCCACACCGGGTATCGTCTCGCGGCAGCGGGCCAACATGTCACGGTAGAATTCCACCGTATAAAGGCGTTTCATGCGTTTGAGCATGAGGTTGCAACCCGACTGAGCCGGGACATGCAGATAGGGCATCACGCGGGGAAGGTCGCGCACCGCGTCGAGCAAGTCGTCGCCCATATCGCGCGGGAAGTTGGTAATAAACTTGATGCGAGCCAGGCCCGGCGTATCGTGAATCTGCATCAGCAGATCCGAGAGCCGCACCACGCGTCCATCTCCATACACATATTTGTAGCTGTTTACCGTCTGGCCCAGCAGGGTAATCTCCACCGCGCCTTCGTCGGCCAACTGCTTGACCTCGGCAACAATGTGTTCGGGCGGTCGGCCCTGCTCTGGGCCGCGAGTCGAGGGCACCACGCAATAGGTGCAAAATTTGTCGCAGCCAATCTGCACCCGTACATAGGCTTGGAACGGGGTTGGCCGCATCGACGGATCGCGCAGAGGGTCATAGCTCTCGAACGAGGCGGTGACTTCAGGACGAGAAGCCTCATTGCGGGCCAGCGACAACGCCAGTTGCGGCTGGCGGGTCGCTTTGGCTTGCTCAATCAAAGCCGGTAGCTGGGCCAGTTGTCCGGTGCCACAGACGATGTTGACATACGGAGCGCGACGCAAGATCAACTCTTGATCTTTCTGGGCCATGCAGCCTAGCACCCCCAATACCTTGTGGGGATGCCGCTCCATGTGACCACGCAGTCGTCCTAGGGCGCTATAAATCTTGTCCTCGGCGTGCTGGCGCACCGAGCAGGTGTTGTAGAAAATGACATCGGCTTCCTGGGGGGTCTGTACCAGTTCATAGCCCTGCCGGCGTAGACTCCCCACGACCAACTCGCTGTCCAGAACATTCATCTGACAGCCAACGGTTTCGATATACAGTTTCGGAGTGGTCATCACCGCGATGCCTCGTACGTCTGATTTAGAGGCATTGTATCGCCAGTCGGACCCCGTTGTCGAGTGCGGCCCCGTGCAGCTTGTTGGGCTGGAAGAGTTGGCTCCGCCTGAGACGGAAGGTGTGCCCCAGAGGAATTCTTCTCCCAGACCCTCATGAAATTCCCATCGTCTCTCCGTTGGCAATCTGCTAACTTGCCTGCGGTTTCTTAAATTCCCTCCAGGAAGGATTGGCGGCGTGGCGTATGCGTTGGTTCTTGTTGTTTTTGTGGTCACCTATGTTTTGCTGGCTCTGGGGCGCATCCCTGGGCTAAAAACCGATCGGGCCGGTATCGCCCTGCTCGGGGCGGCTAGCGTTCTGGGATTGGGGTTGCTTTCGTTCGAGCAAGCCTTTTCCGCCCAGGTGATGGACTACAAAACCCTGGTGTTGCTGTTTGGTCTGATGATTGTTGTGGGGGCGGTGCGACTGGGTGGTCTGTTTGCCCGAGCCGAACGGTTGCTCCGCATCGCCCGCACGCCGATGGCTCTGCTCGCAGGCACCATCATGTTGGCCGGTGTACTCTCGGCTTTTCTGGTAAATGACATCATTTGCGTGGCCTTTACCCCGCTGCTGTTGGCCGAGTGTCGCCGTCGTGGATATGATCCCTTACCGCATTTGCTGGGCCTGGCGACGGGGTCGAACATCGGATCGGCAGCGGCGATTACGGGCAATCCGCAAAACATGTACATAGGTGCCAATTCGGGGATTGGTTATCTGCGATTTCTAATAAAACTCGGCCCCCCTGCTTTGCTCTCGTTGCTGGTTGCCTTCCTGCTGTTGGCTTGGCTGCACCGCGATCGCCTTCGCCGGCTGGTGGCCACCTCCACGCGTGTGGAGGCACTCGAATTGCCGCCCTTGCATTCCGGGCCGCTGGTTCTGGCAGCTGTGGCAGTGGCCGGTTTCTTCGTCCTGCCGTCCAGTGCATTGCCGATCGTTGCCTTGGTGGCCGCGGCGTTGAGTTTTCTACGTCGCAGTTCACCGCGGAAATTATTAGAAGAGGTGGACGGCTCGCTACTGCTGCTGTTCGCGGGGCTGTTTATCGTGGTCGGTGCGTTTCGCCAGCAGGTGTTGCCATACTGGAGCATCGAATCGTGGACTTGGTTGCAACGCGACCCGCTGTTCGCCCTCAGCGGCCTGTCGGTTCTGCTCTCGAATCTGGTCAGCAATGTTCCCGCGGTGATGCTGTTTCGCGATCTGATCGAAACAATGCCCGAGAGCCAACGCGAAACCGCCTGGCTGGCCTTGTCGCTCTCCAGTACCTTGGCCGGCAATCTCACGCTGCTGGGGTCGATTGCCAATCTCATCGTGGCCGAGGGGGCACGTCGCGAGGGAGTCGAGATTACCTTTCTGGAGTATGCCAAGGTCGGCGTGCCGTTGACCCTGATGACACTGGTGATCGGCATCGGTTGGCTGGCTCTGCTGCCCTACTAATCCAATAATTCCACACCAACAAACGTGTGACGGATGAAAATAGCGCCTTAGTAGCGGAAAATCATATCGAAGGTCAGGCGATAGTCGGCCAGTCCCTTCTCTCGGGCCACGGGAACTTCGACGGCCGCACCGAGAAAGACGTTGTCGTTGAAGCGATAACGCAGACCTGGTGCGACGGTGAAATAGGTGTTCCCCTGACGCGTCGTTGATCCGATGTTGATCAAGTCGGCTCCCTCGAAGCCAAAGTCGCCACGCTTGCCACTCTTCATATATTGAATCCAGTTGAGTTCAATAAAGGGGAACCAAGTACTCATATTCGCGATGTTGCAATCCAGGTGCAGGTTCACAAAGAAAAACTCACTTCGCTCGTTGTTCAAACTCGCCGAGTAGCCCGTAGTGCCCAAGAAGTTCAGCGAACCGTAACCGCCCGGCAACCGGCCAAACGCTTGGCCGTAGCTCAGGTAGGGCGTTAGCCCCAGGTTACCAGTGTTCTGATAGACCTTGCTCGATCCCACCGGCAGGGCAAAATCAAGGCCGACGGCTGCTACAGAACCCCAGTCGGCATACTTGAGGAAGGTGTACTTCGGACCAATCTTGACCTCAGCAAACCCAGTGGTGTCGTTGATCGGTCCGGTAGGATTGTTGCCATCGGTGCCGACTATCCCCAACTGACTCAAGACCAGACTGAAACGATCATCAAAGGCTAAACGAGCCTGAGTACCCAAAAACCAAGCATTTCCACCGCCGACATTCGGCGTGTTGCTGGGGATGCTCTGGAACAAGAAAATGGGGCGGAGTTCCGTGAGCGCCCGAGGATCCTCGAAGAAGAACGGCATCGTCACCGGCGAGATCAGCCCAGGAAACGAACCATCACTGCACCAATTGCCCTTCTGGCCACTGCGGGCATCGCCCCAGGTGAACCATTCCCCCAGGCGTTGATACCATTTGGTCGGTCCCACGGGTTGATCGGCCACGACCCCCGGAAGCAGTCCTGGGTCGCCTACCACGGGGCCAACACTCTCAGGCGGGTTGGTTCGGCTGATGCTCGTGGTGGTTGCTTCGGGGGCGCTTAGGGCTACAGCGGGATGGGGCGTTGGTACCGGGGCCGGGCCGCTGTCGCGTAAGGGATCGATTGCGGCCACTTGAAGAAAGGGCGGCGGGGGGGGAAACGGCACCTCTTCTCCCATGCTAGCCCGAATAATCGGAGAACCGCCGACCGAGTAGTGCGGAGAAGCGACAGATGCTCCCAAAGGAACGGTAGCAAGGGGGGCCGATCGGCCGGCTGGTGCCATTTGGGTGGCCGGGACTGCCGGCTTCGAGCACTTTGAGTTGATTGAAGGTCCTGTTGCGCTTTCCGCCAAACTGACTACGCTCCTCAATGCCACT
>JBDNDE010000288.1:0-5996 GCA_046719305.1 Gemmataceae bacterium
ATTGGTATTGATGGGTCGTAACAAGGTGTTGTTGCCCACACCGTTGAGTTCGAGCTTGAAGTTTTGCGTCTGCAGACCCGATTGGCGACCCCCGTTGAGTTGCGGCAAGGTAGTACCCAAGGCCAAGGTCGCGCCTTCTTCGACCACGACGCGTTTCTGCCCCCCGTCGGGAGCCAGCCCCAGAGCCGTGTCGTTCTGCACGAGCAGGACGCCCTCTTGTACAAGCACATCGCCCTGATAGGAACCGTTGCCCTGGATGACCACGAGTTGGTCGCCCAACTTGGCCAGCCCACCCAATGCGTCGTTACCAGAGAAGCTCACCGAAGCTTCCCATAGGGTAAACGGTTGGCTAGATCCCCCTTCGTTGATGACCAATTCGATGGTGTCTGTCACCACCGTTCGGCCATAGTCAAGAGTCTGAGGGCCAAGATCTTGGTACTGCCAGTTTTGGCCGAATTGGCCGCCCCCGCCCCCTCCAAACTTTCCGCCCTTGCCTTTGAGGGACACGACATCGACGATCGCCGAATCTGGGGTGAAGTCGATGTCGATGCGAGCGCGGAACTGATTCGTTGCTTCGACAGGCGGCCCTGGATCGCGACCGACATAGTTGGGGTCGGAATCATACACGAGTACAAAGTCGCCCGATTCTCTCGTGCCGTAGTAGATCCGCACGCTGTCCGGACGCGAATAGACGTCCACATCAATTGAAAACGAGCCATTAGGACCAATCCGGAAAGTCCGCGAGAACTCATCGCGGCCGCCTGTGGACGCCAGGGAACCTCCCCCCGTCGGAGGAGCCTGCGTCAAAGTACCTGTCAGATAGAGTTGCCCCGCCGGGAAATCCTCCGGCCGAATCAGCACTGAACCGACGCCCGCTTCCCCGCTGAGACGAATATTGCCCGTCAGGTAGTTCACGCCGTTGAGGCTGGTGATCGCTCCTTTGTTGCTGATGGATTCAAAGGCATGTTCAAATCCCTGTCCAGCGATCGAGAAGTTTTGTTGGATGGTCAGCGATTGACCCGGTGTCAGCGGGTTGATGTGCAGGGCTGCTCCTTGCACAATATTTACGTTGGGTCGCTGGTTCTGGCTTACTCTAGGGGGCAGTTTGCCCAGCGATTCGTTGTCGGAAACCGTGATCCACCCCGAGTTGATGTCGATATCGCCGCGGAAGAACGGATTGGCCGTCGGCAAAATCAGATGCCCCTCGCCGGTCTTGGTCAGCTTCGAGGTTCCGTTAAGGTTGCCCGGAATCGTCAGCGAATACTCCTGAGTAAGATAATCCCGGTTGTTGACTTGGTTGGGGTCTGCATCCACACCAATCGCCGCGGGCCCCGACAAACCGATCCGCTCCGATACCCTGTTGATGCCGGCGATACTCCGCAGAGCACCTTGACCAGCCACTCCGTTGCCGCTTAGTGTGATCGACTCTTGCAAGTCAAGGCGGTTGGTCGTACCGGTTTTGGAGTCGATGAGTGCAGGGTGCAGGTTGCTATCGACGCGCATTGCCAGCGTGGCCCCATCCAGTACCACCGTCCCGTTGCGGTTGCCGTCTTGCTCTGTGTCCACCGTTGCCTGCACGTTGCCGGTTACCGAACTGACCACGATCGGGCTGAGGTCCGTCCCGCCTAGAGCGTTGCGAAACTGAATCCGAAAGACGTTTTGGAAAGGCACCGCACGCGTCACTTGAATGTTGTTGATGTCAGCAATCGCACCCAGCGAAGCTAAAGCGTCCCGGATAACAGTGGGCGCGATGAGGGTTGGTCCCACCAGAATCGGAGAGGTCGTCGTGGGGTCATCGATACCGAAACTGAGCGTAAAACTGCCGTTGTCCCCGCTAATCGTCAGGATCTGTATCTCGTTGTCTGCCGAGCCTCCCTCTCCGAGAGCATTGGAGTCGCGGACCTCTAGGATACCTTCTGCGACTGTGGTTCGACCAGCATAGGTGTTTTGGTTGGTCAACACCATCACCCCTTCGCCGCGTTTGGACCAGTTTCGCGGACCGTTAGGCGTTTGGATCAAACCGTCACCGTCCACACCATACGGCGCACCACTACCAATCAGCAAAAAGTTGCTTCGCAACGCCTCGGTAGCCGAAGGCCCATAGTCCGTGTTGTCATCTTCCACCGTGATATCCACATCGCTGGTGGAAGTGCCGCCCAAGTTGACCGTGCCTGTCCAGATCACTTGGCCGGAAATCGCTAGCAACGCCCCTTGGTTGTCGAACCCCCTGCCATTGAGGGTGAGGTTTTCATTGGCGAAGATCATCCGTTGACCTTGACCCGGATCTAATAGCAAGGTACCCGAACGCAGGCTGGTCGAGTTGACGACCACACCGCTCGCCTCGGTGCCATCGGTGAAGCCCAACGCTTGCGCATGAGCCAGCGCCAGGGTGCCGTTGTTGATCGTAACCTGGCCGCGGAAGGTGTTGGCCCCGCTCAAGGTAACCTGTCCGGTGCCTTCTTTAACGAGGTTGTATCCCGCTCCAGCATCGCTAATCACCCCGCGAATCGTCATCGAAGCGTTGCTATTAGCCCCGAGCGTCACGTTACTATCCAACAGAATCGACCCAGTCAGCTGGCTGTTGCCCGAAAATGCTAGCAACGCTCCATCGTTGGACTGCCCCGGTCCGTTGAGAGTCAGCGGCTCGGCAATCGTCAAGTTGCCCGCCAACCGCAACTGGGCGGTCGTGGCCACCGAAGTGCCCCCCACCACACTGCCCAATGCCTCGTCATTCTCTACTTGCAAAATGCCTTGATTGATGTTGATCACCCCATCCCAGTCGGGGTTGGCATTCCGCAAAATCAGTGTGCCCAGCCCGCTCTTGGCTAAGCCCTTGTCGGCCGTCCCACTGAGTTGACCGTTGAATGTCAACGTCGATCCGGTCCCGATGGCGATCGGCATGGTGCTATTGGCCGAGGCACCATACTGGATGTTTAGTCCGATTGTTGCACTGGTTACCCCTGCCCCAAGGGTGATGGCCCCTGAGGTGCCGAAAGTCTCATCGCCCAGGGTAATCGCATTGCCGCTGAGGTTGTAGCCGTTGCCTGAGATGGTGATGGAGGCAAAGACAGCATTGGTTAGGTCGTTGACGTTACTCAGCCGAGAAGCCCCACTCTGGAAGACGAGTTGATCCGTCGGTGCTCCGGTGGGGGCTACATTGCCTGCCCAGTTCGCGCTGGTAGACCAAAAGTTGTCTAAGCCGGCCCCAGTCCAGATGAAGGTAGCAGGGTTTTCACGGGGTTCCAGACGCTCCAGACGGAGATCACGCGATCGAACGATCGTCCGAGTCTGTGGCTGGCGAAGAGAACGGACCCAACGAAGCCAGGAGAAGCGTTCCATGAGAGATCTTTCCGGTATGGAGTTTATAAGGACAAACACCTTCCTTGAGACCCTTTTGGTCGCAAAAGGGTCGCACGTCGGACGGTGTCACCGACATCTTTGGTTCACCTGTGGGAGGGCACACACTTTACCCCACCAGCCTAACCGCGCTCATTTAAGAGAGCAAGAGTTCAAAACACCGATTTAATCTCTCTCTCATGTTCACGGCAACGGTCCTGTCATCGAAGACCAACAGGCCAGTTGGCCAGAACGCATCAAGATTGAGCATTCCATCGCCTAGGCGGATTGTGTGAAGCGTGAGCCATCTACTCCCTAGTATCTACCCCGTTTCTGGCACAGGGTGTCAGATGAACCGTAGGCGAGTTCAACCCACTTTTCTCCTCAAGGTTTCGCCTGTTAAGAGAAAAAATCTCGCGAACTAGGGTCAGGACCGGCCTGTTCAGGGGCAGATCCACGACGCCGCCCTGAGGTCGGCCCCGAGGTGCCCGTCGTTTTTCTTCTCCTAAGTGTGCTGTTGGCCTGAGGTTAGGACAGGAAATCAGCTATAACACTATCCTGTCCATAAGCATCAATCGGACGCCTGGCCAACCTATGCCTATGGTCCAACATTAACCCGAATAACGGCCACATCGTGTTGCAGCCCGGCATGGTCTACGAGTGTGGCTGTGATCATGTAGCTGGTATGTGGGGCCAACGACAGCGTGGCGTTGTACGCCTGGGCCGCGGGTAACGGCGTCACCGGATTGGCTACAATCGGGGTGCCAGGCGGGCAACTAGGCAACGGATAGGCGGTCACGATCAACTTGTCGGTCTGCACGGCGGGGACTGCAAACAACTGCACTGTCAGCGAGCCTGGGGGAATGTTGGCCCCATTTGTAGGCCCCGTGATCGTCACCGCGCGCAACGGACCGGTAACCGACGGCAGCGAATAAGCCGATTCGGCTGTTGCTGTGGTGGACTTTTTCCTTCCTGCGGAGGATTTCTTAGCCATAGGAGGTTGTTTCCTTAGCGTTTCGCGGAAGCTTCAGGGGCCAGGGGTTCATATACGATAGATTCGATCTCCAAAGTGGCCCCCCAGACCACCAGGCCGGCGGCTTGAGTAGGGGAAATGGTGGCTCGAGGCAGCCCTGCCGTCTGTTTATGCAGTTGGCCCAGAAATGCCATTTCGCTGACGGCCTGAGCTGTAGACATCCGCGTGCGTTTTCCGTCTATTTCCATCTGCAGGTGGTCGTGGTACACTTCGAGTATCAATTGCCGCCACGGGGGTCTATTGCGGTCAAACTCCGCTGGGGAAGGGATGCTCACTTCCACGCCCCCGCCGCCCACAGGCAACGGTTTGAGTCCCGGCCGTTCGATCACCATACGCGGATGCAGAGTAGTCTGGACCGGCCAACGTTGATCCAACACTTTATAATGTCCTGGTTCTTTGAAACTACACTGTACGAAGCGATGCACTCGGCTACCTTTTGGACCATCCACTTGATAACCGGCATAGAGTCCGACATCGCTTAGTTCACCTCCCACACTCTGTCGCGCTCGTAGCGTCAAGCGGAACGGGCCGCGTTGTTCGTGGGCGGGCAGTAATTCCATCAGAGCGGCTGAGAAGGTACTAACGACCCCTGGATCGCGACGTGGCTGAATGGTAACCAAATCACCGCCAAAGGCAAAGACCATCTGGCGTGGCCCCAGTCGCGGTACCCAGAGCGTCGTGCGCTGTGTGTGAGGAACCGGCATCGCTTGCACGCGTCTCTCGGGCACAGCTAGCTCGGACCCACTGGCTAACCAAGCCAACCCCCAGGCCGGCAGCAGGCAACACAGCAACAGACTGGGTAAACTCGCTCGCGCAGAGAGGCTTCCCCAGATGGGCAGTGTCGACTGCACGGAGAGCGGCGTTCCTTGCAACCAGCTTTGCAGGTCACTAGCTAGGGCGTTGGCGTCGGGATAGCGTCGCTTGGGTGAGCGTTGCAAGCATTTGGTAACGATCGTCTCTAGCTCGACTGGCAGCGAAGGATCGCGTTTGCGTAGTGGACGATACCGAAGCTTGCGAATCTGTTCTAGTACCTCGGCCGTTGTTCCCTCAAAGGGACGTTGGCCCGTGAGCAGTTCGTAGAGGATCACTCCCAAGGCCCAAACATCGGTCGCGGGGGTGGCTTCGTGACTGTACCCGCTTGCTTGCTCCGGTGCCATGTACGGATACGAGCCAAGCATTTGCCCCGTATAAGTATGCTTGCTGTGCGAATCCGAAAAGCGTGCCAGGCCAAAATCGCTCACCTGCGGCCTACCGAACTCATCTAGGAGGATGTTCGACGGCTTCAGGTCGCGATGGAGCACTCCGGCTTGGTGGGCATGGCCCACCCCGTTGGCCACTTGCAACAGAAGCTCAACTGCCTGGCGTGGAGCCATCGCCCCCTTCTCCAGGCGATGAGCCAAACTCCCCTGCTGTATCAGCGGCATCACAATCCACGACCGGCCCTGCGTTTCTCCCGCATCCAATATCGGCACGATCGCCGGGTGGTGCAATCGCCGCGAGGCTTCCAGTTCACGGCTCAGGGAGCGGCGTTCGGAACTGCTAACCAGTTCACCCATGTGCAAAATTTTCAGGGCGAGGTCCGGTCCAGTCCCATGGGCACGTACACGTAACACCAGAGCTTGACCAC
>JBDNDE010000289.1:0-5983 GCA_046719305.1 Gemmataceae bacterium
CGGTGCAGGGATGGAGCGGCGGCACGGGAGGAATCCAAACATGAACGATCGTGGACGCTTAACCTGGTTAGGATGCGGCTTGTTGTTGGGCCTGCTGGCCGGCGTCATCTGGGTAGGCAATCAACCCATGGCTCGCGCCGCCAATGACCGCTATGAAGACTACATCATGTCTACCGGCGCGGTGGCCATCTCCCCCAAAGCGCCCACCGATGGCCTGTGGTTGCTCGATTACCGCGCCGGCAAACTGTTGGCCACGCTCATCGACCGGCTACAAGGGAAAATTGTCGGCTGGGCCGAGGTCGATCTCGTTAATGAATTCAATATTTCGCCCCGGCAAAATGTTCACTTTATGATGACCACTGGCATGATTGCCCAAGGGCAAGCGGCGCTTTATGTGGCCGAAACCTCGTCAGGCAAGATCGGCGTCTATACCATGGGACAACGGGTTGATGGAAAGCCCGGCGTTCAAATCAAACGCCATGATATGGTGATGTTCCGGCCCAAAGAGTAAACCGATGCTGCCGCTCTTGGCGATTTTGGTGGCACCACCTCCACCGGTGGTGCCTTTGCCCCGTGCACATGCCCACAACGACTACGCCCATCCCCGTCCCCTTCACGATGCCTTGGCTCACGGCTTTACCAGTGTCGAGGCCGATGTCTTCCTCTCCAACGGTCAGTTGCTGGTGGGTCACACCTGGCTAGAAGTGATGCCCGATCGGCTGCGGGACAAGCCGCTACGCACCCTACAGACGCTATATCTGGAGCCGCTGCGACAGCGGATCAAGCAGCGCGGCGGCGCTGTGTACCATGCTGCAACGCCTTTTTACCTGTTGATCGACCTTAAAACGGAGGGCCAGGCCACCTATGCGGCCGTTCACCAAGCTTTGGCTCAGTATCCCGACGTATTCAGCGTCACCCGCGACGGCAAACACACCCCTGGTCCGGTGGTCGCTGTCATCAGCGGCAACACGCCACGCGAGGTGATCCGCGCTCAAAAGCTTCGCTATGCCGGTATCGACGGCCGGCCAAGCGACCTAGATAGCGACGACCCGCCGCACCTGATGCCATGGATTAGCACGGCGTGGCGTTTCCGCTGGCGCGGCGAAGGGGCGATGCCTGCTGCCGAACGCGAGCAGTTGCGAACCATGGTACGCAGGGCCCACGCCAAAGGCCGTCAGCTGCGATTCTGGGCTACCCCCGAACGCGAGGCAGTCTGGCAAGAACTCTACGACGCCGGCGTTGACCGGCTTAACACGGACCACCTCAGCCGCTTACGCGACTGGCTGCGAACGGACCGCGGGACTGGACAAAGCAAGACGGCGGCGAAATAATACAATTGAATGGTATTGTCATACCCGCCTGACCTTGTCCCGGATTCCTAGCTGGTCATGACCCGCCGACGCTGGCTCGTTCTGGATCTTCGCTCCTGGCTCGGCGGCGTCACGCTTCTGACCTATCTCTTGACCACGTTTGGCTATCCCGTCTTGGCCTGTCGCTACAGCAAACCAACTGGTCCTGCCTTCCCCTGCCAGTTTCGCCCTTGCGGTTGTCTGACGGCTGAGGAATGCTGGGCCGGCGACTGCTGCTGCTTCACGTTGCAAGAGAAAATTGCCTGGGCCGACGCCCGTGGGGTGGCCGTGCCTGCGGCGGCTCGGGCCAAGGCCCAGCAAGCACATGCTAGCGAGCAGAAGGCCCAGCCAGCACGTGGTTGCGAGCACAAGGCCCAGCCAGCACCTTGTTGCAAACAGGCCGAGGCTTGTCCGTGCTGCCAACCGGCCAGGGAGACGTGCTGCAGTGAGCCAGAATCCAACTCGATGCCAGTCGCATTCGCTTGGGTGAGTGGGGTATCGGCCCGCAAATGCCGCGGCGAAGGCTCGCACAGCCTCTCACCGCTACCGTGGCAAAACCTAATCGAACGGTCAAGCTGGGGATTGCTTGCTCTGCCCGGCGAGTATCTGCCCCAGCAACTCATGCATCGTCCAAGCCGATCCGACAGTCCGCCAGTTCCTCCGCCGCGCTGATTCTCCAGTGAAGTTGACTTTTGCTTCTCCCGCGTGTTCGCGCGTCGGAGATGATTAGTCTTTTATATTCATTAATCAGGAGAATGCAGATGAATCACACACGCGTCGCTTTCACACTCATCGAACTGCTGGTCGTCATGGCGATCATCGCGGTGCTGATCGGCCTCTTGTTGCCAGCGGTGCAAAAAGTCCGCGAGGCGGCCGCCCGTATGCAATGCAGCAACAACCTCAAACAACTCGGCCTGGCCTGCCACAACTTTGAAGGGTCCTACGGACGCTTGCCCAACTACGAGCTGGCTCCAGGACCCAATCAAATCTCAGGCAACTACTCCGTCCACGCTCGTTTGCTGCCGTTTATCGAACAAGAGAATCTACAACGCTTGATCGACTTTAACCTCCCCATTCGGCTCGGTAGCGGCGGCGGCTCAACGCTCAACCCGTTGGTCGCTCCTGCTGCCTCAACAATCGTCAAAACCTTCCTGTGCCCCAGCGATGGACAGCCCCCTGTCGTTGATTACATCGAGGGCATCCCGCCAAATCTGGTCACCAATCGTATGGCCGGGACCAACTATGCCGTCAACCTCGGCTCAGGAGCCGGCACCACCTACGACACCCGGGTTCCAACCGATGGGATGTTTTGGATCAACTCCCAAATCAATTGGCTTTCCGTTACGGATGGCACGAGCAACACAGTGTTGATGAGCGAATGGTTGCGTGGCAACAACATTACCACCAGCGGTACTACGCCGCAAGACCCCCGGCGGCAGATGGGTGATGCGATTTGCTTCTGGGCACATCAGGCCTTTCCACCTAATCCGCCGGGGATTCGCAACGGTCCCTCTGGCCCGATCATCAGCGATCCCAACCCCGCTACTTTCCTGACCCAACTGCAAGCGGGCGGCGGTTTCCGCGGTCGCTTCGTCGGCAATCGCGGTCTGCGTTGGATCAACGGCCGCGAGTTTGATACCGGCATGCTGGCTTGGCAAACGCCCAACAGCCGACTGCCCGACTGGTTTACTTGCGGTTTCGGTTGGATGTCAGCCAGCAGCAACCACACTGGTGGGGTCAACACGCTGTTTTGCGATGGTTCGGTCCGCTTCGTGCGGGACGGCATTAGCTTGGCCGTATGGCGAGCCGCCTTCACCCGCGCCGGGGGTGAAGTGATCAACAGCAACTTCTAGGATCTCTTAACCGTCGAGGGCGACATGCTTCGTGCGAGACGATCATGTCGCCATATGATTTCTCCAAACGGAATCTACTTAGCCAGTGAGACGCAGATGATTTCCTTGTCGTTGCGAGCGAACACGCACTTGTTCGCAAACGCCGGATGACTCCAAACCACGTCACGGTCAAATGCCTTAGTGGTTGGCTCGAGAATGTTGGCCGCGTCGATCTCGGTGTAGCCCTCTCGTGTCAGTTTCGCTAGCGTCAGTCGCCCCGTCTCGCCGAACAGGATGTAACGGTCGCCCGCCTTCACCAGAAATGCCGTGCCGCTGTTGGCGTTCTTTTTGGTGGTCGTGGGGGCGTAGGTCTGCCAAAGCCGCTTGCCCGTCTGAAGGTCCACGCCGCGTAGTTCGCCCGGCTGATCGACGCCATAGATTACTCCATCAACAATTAACGGCGTCATGTTCACGGGCGAGAGCGAGGTATCCCGCTTGCCGCGCCAGACCTCGCTGACCGCGGGTTTGTCCTTGTCGAGTTTCAGCAGCACACTCTTCCAACCGATTCCCCCTGCCCATAAGTAATCACCATACTTACGTGGGGCCATGATCGACATACCGTAGGAAGGTTTGAGTTCT
The DNA here is from genome assembly GCA_046719305.1 of Gemmataceae bacterium. Classification (GTDB taxonomy): domain Bacteria; phylum Planctomycetota; class Planctomycetia; order Gemmatales; family Gemmataceae; genus RGDT01. The sequence goes on from JBDNDE010000289.1 coordinate 3,821, forward strand.
ACCTTCCAGTATTCCTTGCCTGTGTCTGGGTTAAGCGAATGAATGTACTCGGGCAACCAGACAATCAACTGACGCGTGCCGCCTGCCTCGATGATGCTGGCCGGTGCATAGCCCGGGTCTTTGGACAGCGGAGCACGCCACAACTCCTTGCCAGTCATCTTGTCGAGCGAAACCACCCCTGCTTCGCCACCTGGAATAACGATCAACTGGTTACCGTCCACTAATGGATGACAGCAGTAGCCCCAGATCGCGACGGTCGCGCCGAACTCCTTGACGAAATTCTTCGACCAGAGCCGCTTGCCGGTGTTTGCATCCAGACAAAACAGGTGGCCCATAGTGCCCAGGGTGTAAACACGTTGGCCATCGACCGTTGGCGTGCAACGCGGGCCAGCAGGATAAGACACCTTGTACGAGCAATCATAGCTGTGCTTCCAGATCTCTTTGCCCGTTCGAGCATCCAGGCATATCACGCGCTCCTTGCCGTCGATCGCTTGCTTGGGCAGGACCGGCTCCGAGTCGGCGCGGGTGTCAGCCTTCGTCTCGTAATCCATCACATAGACTTTGCCTGCGGCGACGGCCGGCCCCGCATAGCCACCGTAGATCGGGACGCGCCAGAGGACTTTGGGTCCACCTTCAGGGAATTTGTCAAGTAAATCGGTTTCAGCCCAGACACCATCTCGATTAGGTCCCATCCACTGTGGCCAATCGTCCGAAGGGTTTTTCTTGCTATCCTGAGCCGAGAGCGAAGCGGTGAAGAAGCAACCCAGCAGGAGAGGCAAAGCAAGGCAACGTAACAACATAGCAGAACCTCCGTGAAGCGATTCCGTGGCAAATGATGGATCCATCATTGTTCTATTGTTCAGCGATTCGCTCGGCTATGGTTCTTAGCCCCGAGCAGATCGACGCTGCTCCACCTAATTCTCTCAGCTGTTCTCCGGCTTAGGCTGCCCCACGATGGCTCACCCCATGCTCGATAGATCCGCAATCCGCCGGTCGAAGGTTCATTCCCGGCGGTCGAAGGTTCATTCGCGGATATGCAGATGCGGGACCAACTTCTCGATCTGTCCAGCGCTAGGCTAGTAAAGGATTGGATCAACCCCCTCTCCTGCCCCGGACGTTCCAGTTGATCGAACCCCCGATACTCGGCTCGGCCAACCGCAAGTCGAATCCATCTCCCAGCTTGCGATTCCCTACAAACGTCCACCCAACGGCCAATTCGCTGGAAATCGTCTGGGGGTCATGAACTTCCATCGCTCGAGCGTAGCAGTCACCGCTAAACTACCAGTTGTAGTTAGGGTAATTCCGCGGGTCGATTTCTTGGTGGCTCTCGGGGATTTCTTCGCCTAGCAGTTGGAGGATGCGGTTCTTACTCCGGATGATGCCATTGGTGATGCTCAGTTCGCCCTTGTGCAACGCCTCGCGGATCGACTCGCTGGTCAGTGGCAATAAGGTTTCGCGTAGCTGCTGTTTCTGCTGGTCGCTGAGGTCGTCGGCGCTGCTGCCCAGGGCAGCGAGTAGTTGCGAGAGGCCCGAACCCAGTTCGCGCATCACAACGATGGTATGCTCAATCACGTCATCATAGAGCAGACGATGAATCCGAGCATGAACATACTCAATCATACTATCATACGATTTAGCCATGATCCCAGGCTCCGAGCTATCCCGAACGTCTATTATAATACGCTGTCTCTAGGACGATCAGAGAATCTCCAGGGCAATCGGCTACCTCCTAGGACTCACCACTCGGGCAAACTCTCGTAAGCCAACGTCAGCCCGACGGCCACTGCCGATAAAAGGCCCGCAACTCCACAGGCCAAGCCCCAACGTTGCCAAGCCGGTCGGTTGCCCCACCACGAGAAGCGGGCCAACACGAAAAACAGCGGCACGATAGCAACCAAGGCAAACACGGAGTCGGGTATCTGACTGCTGGTCGTTTGCTGCCCGACCCACAGCAGCCCCGGCAAGGCGACCGCCACTCCCGCATAACAGCCCCGAGCTTCGCCACGTCCCAGGCTGGCCAATGCGATGCCGCCCAAAGACGCACTCAAGGCCGTCGCACAATCAGTGAGGCTGGCACTATGGGCATGGATCAGGACCACCGCCGCCACCCCAAACGTCAGCGACAGGCAGGTCGGTACCAACATGCCCGCTTGCTACCCAAGT
>JBDNDE010000029.1:0-22237 GCA_046719305.1 Gemmataceae bacterium
GAAGCCTGGCGACAGGGGCAAACGGCCCAGCGATTTGCGTCTCGAAAGGCCAGTTGAGGGAGAGTGGGTATGGCGCGCAAGCGTGTCGAGTTGACGGTGCTGAACCTGCAGAGCGCGACTTTTGAATGCACCTACGGACGCGGCTGTGAGGGGATCTGTTGCCAAAATGGCCGGCCTCCGGTGTCATCGGAGGAGTCGGCCCGTATCGAGAAAAACCTCAAGAAGTTTTGGCCTCATCTCACTTCGCAAGCGAAAGAGTTGATCCAACGTCAGGGGTTTCTCAGTCGACGAATCAAGAGCGGAAAACCAATGCTGCGAGTGGTTGGTGGCTGGTGTGTCTTTTTCAACGACGGTTGCGTCTTGCACAAGGTCGGTGCTGCCGAGGGGGACAAGTTCAAGTATAAACCGGCCCCTTGCTCGTTGTTTCCCCTCGAACGCGACGATGCTACTGGACACCTCTACGTTCGGCAGCACGGCTACAAGGGCGAGCAATGGGATTTGTTTTGTCTGGCCCCAGACAACACCTCTGTAAAGGCGGCCGAATCCTTAGTAGAGGAGTTGGCGTTTGCACAACGCCAAGCCTCCTGATCAACTAGGTAGTGGGGCGGCGCTGGCATCGTAGCTAGTGAAGCTACCCAGACGACCGCGACGACCCGAACGCCAAGTATCTAACCAGGACGAAGCCGAACCCAAGGCGACGAAAGCATCTACCCGGCTAGAAGTTGAAGAAGAATTGGCCACTGGTGTCACTTGCGAAGGTGTAATCTGCACGGAGCCTGCCGGGGCTACCCAGACTTCCGAGAGGCTCGGCCCCGGTCCCGAGAAAGTAGGCGGTGTCCGCGGTCGGGCCGGTACACGCACCGCCTTGGCCAGATTGAGCATGCCCCCTGAAGCAACCCGACCACGCAGGCTATCGAGTTCACGCACGCTGGCGAGGAGTTGGTCGATGACGTTACGATAGTTCCACTCCGGGCGTAGTCCTGTTACCATCGCTGCGGCCCCGGTCACGAAACTGGTGGCCATCGAGGTTCCCGAACGGTTACCGTAATTCCCCCGGGCGTTGGTGCTGTAGATGTTGTTGCCCGGAGCGGCGAGGTGAACCGATTTGGCACCAAAGTTGGCAAAGCTCGACAGCCGACCTTGATTGTCCACCGAGGTGACGACAATCACATTCTTGGCCCCGCTGCCGGCAGGATAAACCGGGGTAACATCCACATCGCGGGCATTGTTCCCCGCCGAGGCCACGATCACTACATTTTTGGCCGCAGCGCGGTCGATAGCGGCATTGATGACCGCACTGGGGCCAGACAAAACCCACGAGGCGTTAACCACGCGTGCCCCATTATTGCTAGCGTAGTCGATCGCGGCCGCCAACCAGCGCGTATCGCTGGCACCGCGAGAATCGAAGGTTTTCAAGGCCATCAGTTGGGTATTCCAGGCGATGCCGGCGATCCCCACACCGTTGTTGCCGACGGCCCCGATCGTACCGGAGATGTGGCTGCCGTGCCCCTGATCGTCCAAAGGGTTGTTGGTGTTATTGACGAAGTTCCAGCCGACGAGGTCGTCGATATAGCCGTTGCGAGCCGTGTCGATGCCATCTGCCCAACCTCCTTGGCTGATGGGGCGCAGGAGGTCGCCGGCGTCGATAACGCCATTACCGTTAAGATCGGTGATTTTGCCTGGCCCCTGGTTGATTGGGGTGTTAAGGTCGCGGAAGGTGATCCGTCCATCGCGATCGGTGTCGACCAACCGGGCACGAATGGCAGGCGGAATCTCGTTTTGATTGATCCAGATATTCAGATAAAGGTCGGGATGAGTGTAGTCGATGCCCGTATCCACGACGCCCACGGTCGTTCGTGCAATAGTGGCCGCACGCCACGCTTCGGGCGCGTTGATGTCGATGTCAACCTTGGCACCATTCTGCCCCGTGTTATGCATGGCGTATTGTTGAGGAAACTGAGGGTCGTTCGGAATCCAACTCAAGCTCGGTGTGGCCGAGGGCAGCCATCGGGATTCCAGAACTTCCACACGTAGACGAGCCGATCGGGGCATCGGTCAGAACCTCCGTGGTGTTGAGGGGGGTTTCGGGGTGGCACGACAGTAACGCACGCCAACGAACGATTGGCTTCCGACAGCGAGGCTAGCCGTTGCTACGAACAATTTTGCTCACAAGTCACTAGAGGTACACAAGGATGAGGAGAATGAGAGAAAATGAAGTCGGATGAATGGAAAGTTGTGACGAAGATGCCAAATAAAAGGGCGAGCCAGCTGCCCGCCCCACACCTTCTCTCAGGCTTCTGTCATGACACCTTAAGCCGCGCGCTCGGCAGCAGCCCAAAGCATCTGAGCGACCCGTTGCCGCAGCAGTCGTTGTCGCTCCAACTCACGCTGACGCATCTGTGCATAAGCACAATAAACAAGAGAAACGGCGATACTGGCGAACGCCGGGATTAGATTCGTCATGACAACCCCCTCCCAAGAAACCAACCGAGCCACGGATCAACGCTCCAGGAGCGATACTAAACCGTAGATCCTGCTCTGCAGGGGGTCAAATGCCTCTTGTAGGGGAAATCCCTTTGCCCCGGTCCGATTCCTGCATAGGCAGAATCGGAAGTTTTTGTCACCCTTTCCCGATTCGCGCCAGAGCCATCTGCACAAAGGCCGGACCGAGTCGCTTGGCCAGTGCATCGGCCTGCTCGCGGCTGGCATGCCATTGCTCGGGCGACTGTGTACCTCGTGGTGCAGTCCACACTTCGAGATAAACCTTGGCTTTGGGTTCGGTGCCGCTGGGCCGTAGGGCTATCCGGGCCGAGTCGCCCAGGCGAAAGAGCAACACATTGCGTGAGGCAGCGTCGGTAGCGCCTTTGAGCGGGCCAAACTTGCCGGCCTCGTCACGCAGATCCTCGAATCCCGTGACCGGCAGTTCGGCCAAAGTCTGCGGCGGTTGCTGGCGAAGGCTCTCGAGCATGGTCTGCATCTGTTGCTTGCCTTCGATGCCCTGCATCACTACTGAGGTACCCTCGGTGCGATAGTAGCCAAACTGCTGGTACAGCATCTCCAAGTAATCTAGAACCGTTTTGCCCCTGCGTTTCTGGTCCAGCGCCAACTCAGCCATTAGCAGGGCGGCCGCGCCGGCGTCTTTGTCGCGAATCGCCTCGGTCAGCATGGCCCCGTGACTTTCTTCGGTGGCAATAATGAAATCCTCCGGAGTGCCACGCACGTCGCCGAACTCCCCCTCGGTCTCTAGCCGGTAGAGCACGTCGGCCATGTACTTGAAGCCGACTAACAGATAATCGACCACCTGCGCCTGGAAGTGTCGAGCGATGGCGGTGATTAGCCGGGTTGTGACTTCCGTCGTCAGCACAATCGGGGACGAAGGCAATCGGTTCTGCTGCGACAGCTTGGCCAGTTTGAAGTGCGTCAGCAAGGCGGCGATCTGGTTGCCCGTGAGAAAACGCCATTCTCCGGCGGCATCGGGAGCCATGGCACCCAGGCGGTCGGCGTCGGGATCGGTGGCCAACACCAGATCGGCTCGGGTACGCTGGGCTAGCTGGCAAGCCCGATCCATCGACTCAGGCACCTCGGGGTTGGGTGTCTTGGTCACGTTGGGAAATTGGCCGTCGGGGGCCATCTGCTCGGGCACCGGCAACACCCGAAATCCCTGGGCCGTCAGCACTTCCATTGCGGTCATGGAGCCGACTCCGTGCAGCGGCGTGAAGACCACCTTGAAATCATCGCCGCGTGGCGGCGGCACCAGACTTTGCTTGCGGCATAAATCAATATAGCTTTGGTGCAAGGTATCGTCCAAATAGTGGATGTGTCCGCTACGCACTGCGTCGGCCCAACTCAGTTGCCGAATCTCTTCAACACGATCGACTAGATCGGCCATGATCTGATCCTCGGGCGGTACCGGTTGCGCGCCGCGTTCGTCGTAAAACTTGCCGCCGTTGTCGTCAGGGGGATTGTGCGACGCGGAGATATTCAACCCGCCATGTGCTTGCAGTTGACGAATGCAAAACGAAAGCTCCGGCGTTGCCAAATAATGAGGACTCTCCGGCGGCAGAATCCAGGCGTCGATGCCGTTGGCCGCATAGACCCCAGCGGCAAGCTGGGCCAGGCCGCGACTGGAGAGGTGCAGCACGGGGTTGGGCAGATCGGGGCAGTATTGTCGGCGTTGATCCTCGAACTGGCGGACATCATAGGCCAAGATCACCCGCAGGCGTGGTACCTCGGGGAATTGGGCTCGCAAGTAATCGCAGTGGCCCTGGACCGAGGCGCTCAGCGTCCAGGGGTTCATCCGATTAGGGCCAATGCCCACCGCGCCGCGTCGTCCGCCGGTGCCAAAAGGCAGAATCTGATAGAAGCGGTCGAGCAAGCCAGCCCATTGTTGTTGCTCGATCAGCCAGTGAATTTGAGGCTGATAAGGAGCGTAGGCGGGATCGTGCAACCAGCGCTGCAAAAAGATGAGGGCTTGTTGTTTGCTGGCCTGAGGAGCAGCGACCGAAGCAAAACCTTGCGCGACACGTTCCAACGGATCCATTCCGAACCTCCTTGTCGACGCCCTGATAGAGTTGAAAGATAAGGGCATGCTGACACAGAAGGGTTTAGTAACGCCCCAAGAGGACGGAAAGGCATCCTTCACCCTTTCCGGCCCCTTAGGGAAGGTGGTTTGCACGAGTTGCGTCGGCCCGGCTCAGGGAGCGGTTACCACGGCGTTGCGGTCCGGTTCGAACGGCACGCTGCGCCATTCGGTGAGCAGTTGCAGCCCTTTGTCGTTTTCGACGACTGAGCAGGAGACTCGCACCACGTCATCATGCCAATACAGCGTGCTGAGGATTTCGCCCTGCCCCACTTCCTCGCGTCGGATCAGCCCCAGTTCGCCTAGATTCTTTCCCCAAACGGCTAGCAGAGCCGCGTTGACATCCACGATTTTGCGTGACTTGGGCTTGTCGCGATGCACGGCCACTAGGCGGATGGCTTTGTCTTTCTCGAACCAGACCAACAGCATCGAGTAGGGGGTCTTCTCGCCCATGCGATAGACGGTGGCGGCGTCGCTGGTGGTCGGCGGGGCACCGTAGGCGTTGCCAAACTCTTCGCGGCTGTTGCCCAGTCCCACGGGACCCGGCCCTTTGCTGACAAAGTTCCATGGCGTGGCGGGGAAACGTCGGCTACGCAGACCACCTCGCTACCCCCCACGTCATGCTGATAGGTGCGTTCCGTCTGGTCATCGACCCAACGCAACTTGGTTACCTTGGCACCGGGTTTGTCGGCCCACACCGCCAGCCAATTGGCGGGCACAGTGTCGCCCTCGCCGGCCTTGGGTTCTTTGTTCAGTTGCGAACGCAAGACTTTCTCATCTTTTTCTATATAGCGAACGCGAATCTCGCTTACCTGGTCCTCGGTGAAACGCACCAGAATCTGCTTGGCCCAAAACGGAGCCTTGCCGCTGGGCGTGTCGATCAACACGCTCAGGCCGTCGGCTAGTTTATACTTGCGGAAGTCTTTGACCGCCGGCAAGGCCGCTTCGGCTTCCTTGCGGCTGACACCCAGTTTCAAGCGCGGCAGTTGGTAGCCATTGATTTCCCCCGGGCCGGTGGACAGGCGAATGTCGGCTTTGCCACTGCTAAGGCGTTGCTCGCGCTCCGTGACATCGCGCTGCTGGGCCTTGCTCAGGCGGGCGGCTTGTTTTTCTTTAGGTTGATTGTCGGCTACGATCAGCAGGCTGCCCTTGTCGTCGCCAGCGAAGCGGAATTCGGCGCGGGTGTCATCCAGGTTCCAGGCTAGCGTTAGCGGCGCGGGCAGTTTCTCCGAAGGTTCCAGCACTTGCGGCAAGCCGTAATGTTGCCACAAATCGGCGAGCAAGCAACCAATCTGAGGGTTGCTCAGATCGCTGGGCCAGTTAAACTTCACGATGGATACCAAGTCTCCGTCGCGTTCGATCAAGGCAGCCAAAGGAGCGGCTCGCGAGCTGGGGCAGGTCATGCGAGCCAATAGCTTGGGGTCGCTAATGGTCAACGGGTTGCCACGCAAGGTCGGATCGAGTAGCACGCGGCAGGAATCGACGAGCCGATCCAGATGCACCGCACCAAAATCGCGGTAGTCGCGTCCGGGCGGCGGCAGCGTCACGTTGGGCACCGCCGAGAGCGTGAGCAGAGCGCCCAGGATGGGCGAGGTATTCGTCCGCACTATATCAGCAAACAAATGCTTATTGCTGAACATCTGCCGCACCGTCCCTTGTTGCTTCGCTTCGCTGCCGGCTTGCAGCCCCTGTTCTTCCAGGTGAAAGGCCAAGTCGGTGGGGTGCGGGTACAGGGTGTCCAACCCCGAGCGATAGGCCAGTTGCACCACTGCGAGCTGCCCCTTTTCATCGAGAAAGGCAGCAGCAGCGATCACGCCTTCCGGGGCGACCGGTAAGCCGAGCAAATCCAACACACGCGGCAGTTGCTCTTGGGCCGCTACTGCAACTCGGCCATCGATTGGTGTGCCCCACAGGGCGACAACTTGGTCCCGTGAGGCGGCGGGGAAGCGGACCTCGCTCACCTCGCCCCAGTTTTTCAGCGCCTCATCCAGATCGCTAGCTACGGCGGTGAGGTTGACCTTGGGATCGCGATACGCCTTGGCAGCTTGGCTGACTGCCCGTTTGCCGGCACTGAGCAGAGCAATGCCCAGAGGCGACTTCTGCGTGGGTTCGTCCAGCACTTCGCGCAATGCCTCGTGCATCCGCACTAGATCGGCTGCGGCTTCTAGTTCTCCCATCGACAGCCGCAGTTCGGCCACTTGGAAGGCAGAGCCGACCGCCTCAGTCCATTCCACCGGGTAGTTACGCTCCGCTTTGGGACCGCTGTAGCCCAGCTTGCTCGCGGCCTCGAAGTCGCCATAGCGGGCCAAATGGGCGGCCACGCCTGCATCCTTGTCGGTCGTCACATAAGCCGGTAGGCTGAACCCACGCTGGGGTTGATAGCTGGTAGAGTGGAAAACGATGCCCCGAACGGGCACACGCAGCTTGGGCAACAGCGTCGCGGCTGCCGCATCTTGACGTAAGCGTTCGTGAAGCGTTTTGACCTGATCGCGGTGATGTTCGACCAGTTCGGCGAGTTCGGCACGCGGTTTGCTTAGCCAGCCTTTGACATCCATCTGGGTGGTGGCAGGCAAGCGAGTCTGGTTATCTTCAGGCGCGACATCAACTTCTTTGCGCACAGCACAGCCGACCAGAACCAACGAAACCAGCAAGAAGAAAGCCAGTCGCAACCGCATCGGTTTCACCCCTTGTTCTTTGCGAATTACGATGTCGTCTCAGCCGAACTATAGTTCACGCCTTAGGAGCTTGCCGGAAAAGTGGAAAATTTGCTTTTTTCCGCGGGTGACAAGAATCAGGGGTCGCGTGATTGCCTTCGCTTCTCTTGCTTTCTTCTTCTCTGGGCCGCTTCGCAAGGCGGTGGCTAGCGGCAGCGAACGAAACTACCGGCACTGATCCACTTGGTGCAGCAACCCACACTCAAGCCCCACAAGACGATAGATCAGTCAAATCACTTCTCAGGAGTTTGATTTATGAATGAGCACCACTGGATCGTTTCGACGGAATCCGCTACGCTGCTGGATTTCGTAGCCAGCTTCGCTACCCCCAGCCAACTTCGCTGGATCGCCTGCGGTTTTATCCGGCGGCATTGGGCGATGCTCCGGTTCGTGCGACAACAAAACGCGGTACGATTCGCCGAACAATGGGCCCAAGGCATCGCCAACCTAGAAGAATTGCCTTTGATGCTCGAACTGCTGCAGCGGGACGCCGCCGACGCACCCCTTTTCGAGACCTATCTCTTCCAAGCCGCCGTGGAGGTGTTGAACGAGTCGGCTTTAGAGGCGGCCCGACGATGCCGAGAGCGGCTGATCCAGCATGCCGCCCAGGAGGAGGCCTACGAAATACCGCCGGGCTTGGATGAGTCGCTTGCCACTCAGCAAGCCCGAGTGGCCGAGTCGCGCGGCCAGTGTGCGGTCCTACGCGAGATTATCGCCAACCCGTTTCGCCCCTTGCGGTTGCAGCGTGATTGGTTGCGCCATCAAGACGGAGTCGCCGCCCAGCTGCTGCTCCTGATCCGTCGCGAGCATCGCTTTAGCGACTTGCCCATTCTCGCCGACGCCCTAGAGGATGCCGGTTGCGACCAAGAGCAGCTCTTGCGGCATCTACGCGAGCCAAACGGCCATTTGGCCGGTTGCTGGGCGCTGGAGGCGTTGCATGGTGTGGTGTGAATCGGCAACGATCTTGCGGGTCTGTTTAAGTTCGAGGGATGTGCTGACCGATTCAGTTGTTGCACAGGGTCGAATTTCTACCGCCGCGCCGAGGCTTATTCCGGGCGGCGGCTGAGGGAGAATCCGTCATGAAGCGATGGTGGAAACGCCTGGCGGTGCTGACCGCATGGCTCGGGGTGGGGATGGCTGCCCAGGCCCAGTCGTTCAATGTCAGTCCGACCGGGGCGGCCCGGATGCCTGAGCCGCTCCGGTACATCCCGGAACCTAATCCGCCGCTGGTCAACGGCCCGCTTTCCCCGTTGATGGCCCCGGCTGGTCCGCCACCGGAGTTGGCTTTGCCCGCCTCGCACTCCAGCGCTTTTCAGTTTGAGAACTATTCGACCGAGGCGGGTTTCTACGCCCATTTTGGAACGTCGTTTCTGCGACGCTATCGCGGCGGTGATCGTGGCACCCCGATCTTCTTTGACCGCGATTCGGTCCTGGATACCGGCATCGCCTCTCGCAACAATCTTCCCCGTATTGCCGATGTCGGCGACATTGACCCGTCGTATCGGTACAACGGAACCCTGACCCTAGGCTATCTGTACGCCAACCATGCCATCGAAGTTCATGGCTTCTACATGCCGGAAGGCTCCAACCGCTTTACGCTCGGTTCGCGTGGCGCGTTGAATGTCGGCTTCGGCAGCTCGGACGGCTCTGTGCCGCTGGGTTTCGAGGGTAATAATGGTCTCTGGCGTCAAGCCGATGTGGTACAAGTTCAGTTCAAGAACAAACTCACTAGCGGTGAGTTGCTCTATCGCAACTGGAATCCGGCGGTTAACAGCGTCGATTTTCTGGTCGGCGTGCGGTATTTGAACCTCAAGGAACAGATGAGCATTTTCACCGACGATGAGGCGTTTGTCGTCAACGAATTTGGACAAAACGACATCAATCGCTCGGCTACTTACCGTTCGGAGATCGACACCCACTTTTACGGTATTACCCTAGGGGCCGAATGGTCGGTGCCATTGTGGCAAAAGTATGTTTGGCTGACAGGTATCACGAAAGGAGCCTGGGGTGTCAATCATGTGCAACGCACGCTGGATCTTACGCGGGGCGATGGCTTGGTTGGCTTTTCGGTCAAGAACGACCGGGTACAGTTTGGCCAAATCTACGATCTGATGTTAGCAACGGATTTTCATCTGCTAGAGAAGGCTCGGTTGCGAGTCGGTTATCAGGCTTTGTGGATTTTAGGCACCGCGACGCCCGGCAGTCAGATCGACACGGACTTCAGCACCCAAGGCACCCGTCCGCTCGGCTCGCGGGATGTGTTCTATCATGGTCCGACCATCGAAGTCCAGCTACTGTTCTAAAACCATCCTCTGGCAAATTGACCCGTGCCCCGGCCATGCGGACGGACTCTCTGTCTGCGTGGCTGGGTTGTATTTGAGTGCGACTCAGAACACCGGCACGATTAGGAGCTTGCCCTCAGGGGAGAGACGAAACACCCGATAGGCACTGGTCACGCCGAACACTGCGCCGGTGGGCTGCACTACGATTCGGGTGACAAACTCGGTCTCGGCGTCGTCTTCGCCCAACGAAATGTCGCGGACTTTGTCCGTCAAGAGGCGCACCGCACCACGCAGACCTAGGGCGAGTCGAGAGCCATCGGGATTGGCTGCCCGGGCGTGCAAGACCGGCACCTCGAGCCGATAGAGCGTGATCTCTCCTTTGGCATCCACGCGTGCTACGATGTTGCTCCGATTTAAAATCAGCATCTCTTCGCCGCGAGGAATCAACGTCGTACTATCGGTGTCCGAGGTGTACCACAGCCGGCGACGGCGTAACTCTTTGCCCTCTAGATCGTAGCTCCGCAACAGGGCGATTCGGCCATCGTGGCGTTGGCGAAACTCCTCGCGTTGCAAGCCGCGTAGTTTCTCCGGCAACTCAGCAGCGGGCACGCGTTTTTCGTCCTCGCTGAATTGCCCTTGCTCCAGAACAAAAATCTGTTTCCCTGTGGCATCGAAAGCCATGGCTGCTGGTCGCTCGCTGGTTTCCAGCGTTGCTAGCGTGCGGAAGTCGGCCAACTGAATCAGCCGTAGCGTTGAACCATGGACCAGGGCTAGCTTGCCGGCTGGATGGAGCGTCAGGCCGCGGGCATCCTCCAAGCTGGCCAACGGTTTGCCCGTGGCGCGGTCGAACCGTCGCAACGTCGCCCGGTCATCCTCGACCACCACGGCCGACGCATCGAGTGTGAAAGCCAGGTTGCGAACTGGGGCACGCACCCCTAGCCGTTGCTTTAGATCTAGGTTGTCGGCATTTAGAACGTAAACGGCTCGATTGCGGCCGCCGACCGCAAGGAGTCTACCATCACTGCTCAGGGCGAGGGCGTCGAGACCAGAGCTAAAGAGCAAGAGAACCACGGTCAACACGGCAAGATCCTCCGCTTATAATCATCGCGGAGGGTAGGCCGATGAGCAACTCCGTTTGGGAAGAGATGGTCCAACGGGCAATCCGGTTGGATCGACGCCAAGCACGCTTGTTTCTCTGTGCCTGTGTGCGTCGCCTGCGTCGAGCCGAACAGACCAGCTTCCGCGAAGCGATCGAATTAGCCGAACGCTATGTCGAGGGACAGGCAACGACCGACGCCGTGCGGTCTATGCGTTTCACCTATCGCTATCGCTTCACGCATCCGGCCTGGATTCTGCTCTGGCCCGATGACAACGATCCGTTGGAAATGGTGCAACGCGGCTTGGTCTGGCTAGAAGATTACGACCGCAGCCCCCAGGAACGCCAGGCCCGTTTGCATCTGCTGGCCGATCTGCTGCCGCCGTCGAGTCTGCGGCCCGATCCTGCCTGGCTAACCTGGGCCGACGGCACCATCCCGCGACTGGCGACAGCCCTGTACCACGAGCGCAACTATGAAGATTTACCAATCCTAGCCGACGCCCTCGAAGAAGCCGGATGTACCGAGGATATTTGGCTGGCTCATGCGCGTGTACCTCGCTTGCACTGCCACGGCTGTTGGCTGCTAGAGGCCTTACGCCGACCCTAACAGGGTCTTCGATTGCCGACGGTTCGGTTTGCTTCCTACCCTAATCGGCCGCCAACATCTTGCCCGCCGTGTTCTCACGGGCCAGCGGTGAGGTGGTGAGCGTCGAAGGCTGAGCGCCTCAAGAGCGGCCCTGGAATCCTTGGGGGCAAAAGGGTCCAGGGCCGTGCCCCAATACGCTGCTCTCGCAGGCGAAAGCAACGCGGGTCTGAGCCATACTTACAGCCAACCGCGGAAGCTTACAGCTTACAGCCAGCCATTGAATCGGCCGGTGAAGCGAATTTTACTGAAAAACGGCGGATCGACGGGCGGACGGACGAGGGGCGGGGGGGGCACCACCGCGTTGGTAATCTCGCCGAAGCTGTAGTTGGTCGCGTTCTGGCCGGTCTGCAAGTTAATGTCGCTGATCACGTCACCGGTCACGACACCACCTGCCGTCCCTGCCGCGTTCAGCCCCTGTTGGAAGCCGGACGGTTGCGTCTGGGTGATGGTATAGTTGCCCGCAGGCAGCCGGTTAAATGAAAACCAACCGTTACTGCCGGTTGTGGTCGTACGACTGATGGCGTTGCCTTGCAAATCGAATCCAGTCAGCGTCAGGACCACTCCGGGGATCATGCGGTCGCCAGGGTTGAACACTCCATTGCGGTTCACATCATGATAGACATACCCAGCGAGGGAACCTAACTGGCTCGCCGGTGTGTAATGGTAGACCACCCGCACACGCCCCTGCGAGGTCGTCTCGATGGCCGACATCAGGTTGCCCGGCCCACAATTGCAGGCATTGGCATCGGTCAAGCTCGCGACTTGGAGCGTGCCGTTGCCGCTGAACAGAGCCAACGAGGCGTCATCGGTCAGCGTGATGGTCTGAAAGGTCGCCTGACTCTGAATCGCAAACTGTTTCGCCGAGACGCCCTGAAGGTCGGCCATGCCGTCGAAGGCAGCGACATGACCGGTTTCCTGACGATCAAAGGAGGCATTGAGAGTCGCGCCAAGCCCTTGAATTTGATACTGCATCGTACCGCGCAGATGAGTTTTGACTGTTTGAGAAATATTGCTGAGGTTTTCCAGCGCGGCGTTAGCCTGCACGGTGCCTTCGGCACTGATCTCTACCTTGGTCAGCACACCCAGGTTTGGATTAAACTTGTTAACAGTCGCAGTGCGGACTTGCGCCGTAGTGGAGGCGTTGAAGCTCGCCTCGCTGGAGACCACACCACCGTTTGGGGGAGGGGGGCTGGGCATTGGGGTTGGGGCAGGCAACGGATCGCTCACGACCGGTGCGGACTGCTGCTGCGGATTGGTCAACAACGAACTGCTCCCAGGGGCGGTCATCGGTGCGGCCTGCATCGACAATGTCGGTTGTGCGGCGGGGACACTGGTCATCTGGCTCAGCTGGGCGAACTGGTTCAAGAAGCCCAGCGCGGCCGGGACCTCACGATCTTCCAGCGTCTCCAGTCGAGGATGCGGCGAGGGGACGGATAGAGACATTCCTACCTCCATGTTGCCTTCGTGGCTCTATCCTGAGCCAACGTCTCGGGGGTGAAAGAGAACCAGGCGAGACGGACACTCCTTGCTCCGTCTCGCGTGACTAGTTGGCTGGCTTAATAGCGGAATTCCAGACCCAGCGTCAAACCGTGCGCCCAGAAATCGCTTGGGTGATTCAAATAACGCGGCACCAACGGGGGAGCGGCTGGCCCAAGCCCGAAAACATTGTTGAGATTCACGTTCGTATCCACCTGCGCTCCTGGTCGGGACACGTTGTTCCAATACAGAAAATTGTAACCTACCGTCAGACGCATCCAGTCGGTGACCGCGTAGCCGATGTTGAAACCGAGTTCGGGCACAACGCTGAAACTGTGCCGGGTGTAGTGACCAATATTGGTGGCACCCGTGTACAGACCGCCGGGCCCCGTCAGTGTCCCCTGTCCCGGCACCGTAGCCGAGGTGAAGCCGTCAATCGTCGTGCGAGCAGCCGTGTATCCCAGGCCGAGCTTAAAGAAACCGCCCAAGGTCACGCGGTTGTACAGCCATACTTCACCCACCAGCCCCACTTGACCGCCATAGAAGCGATTCTGGGTGGCAAAGCGATCCTGCACGCTGACGCGTGCCCCGCTACCATCCACGAGGTTGAGATCCTCACGAATCAGCAGCGTCTCGTCCAATCCCATCTGGCGATAGCCGACCAACCAATCGAGGTTGAAGCACGGACCACACAACCAGTTCCGCCGCAGGTTGACATCGTAGCCCCACAGCGAACTAGAGTGCCGTACCGACACCGCACCAGCTAGCGAGTTGTCGTTGATGTCGGTCCCGCCCACCAACTCGTAGTCTGGTCCATTGACCAGATTCGGCGTGCGATTGAAAAACGGACGACCGATTACCGGTCCTCCAGGGACACTGGTGGCCAGGAAGGAACTGACCTTTTCCCCGAGGAAGAAGCCGCCGACATCGACCCCCAGGCAGTGTTCGGGCGACAACCACCAACCCAGGTTCAGGCGGCCCCCCGAGCGCGGGCCATTGCCCAAAGGACGATCCCCGTAAAGGATCTGCGTGCCGCCAACTCCCAGGGCAGGTGCCCCACCGGGAGGAGCCTGCGTTACCAGGGCTGGCGTCTGATCGCCCCGCACGGCCCACAAGAGGTACTCGAAGCCCGCATAGAAACGGTTGTCGAAGGGTGACCCACCGGGCCCCCCCATGGCTGCAAGTGTGGCATCGGCCGGCCCTGCATAGACCCCGCCGACACAGGCATCGCAGGGGGGACCGACCACCGGTCCAGCGGTGGCAATCGCAACCGAAGGCGAAGTGCCCGCAATGGTCGCTCCCGGTTCAGGGAGCGTACCTGTGGGGAGGCCTGTACCTAGCGCTGGAGCAGACAACTGCCCGCTACCGCTTATTGGTGTGCTATACACCGGACCAGTGTTCACCACCGACGGGGCCGGCAGGGTGCCTGGTGCCAAGACGCCCGCCGTGGGAGTCAGGGGCGGCGGCATCAACGGCGGCACGGTGACATTTTCTTCCGGCCGACGCCAGCCATACATCCCCAACGCGGCGCGATCGATACCTGCTTGGGCACGAACCGGGGTCGGATCCGGTGCCACCCCGCGCACAACCGGCTTGCTAAAGGATACCGGGGTGATGGCCGAGTCAGTCGCCCCAACGATAGCCGGTATGGTCGGTCCAAAGGTTCTCTCACCAGGCTTCTGGGTCACCGTCGAGGCTGGGGAGGGAGCCGGCAGCGGACGCGGTTTACCCATCTGGACGGCGATCGGCTTACCGAAGGTGACGACCGGCGGGCGGGAATACTCCTGTGCCTGGGTGCCGGCCACCAAGCCCAGGGCAACAGCCACCCCCCTGGTCCACAGACTTCTCATGTATCGTTGTCCTCCGTGACGTGGCTCGGGATGTCGGATTCCCTGACACACAACAAGCCGATCCGAGCGCCAGTCCTGGCGAGGCGATCGGCCGATGATCCTAACAAAGAGCATCGTCCAGGAAGGGGAGATGGGCACAGGTTTTCCCTGGTTAGGATGGTTGATCCAGCTTGCTCAGAAGAAACGAACCGCGTGAAACCGCTAAAGCCGATTTCTTTTGCCAGAACTGCCATCATTCCAACCAGGAGAACGGATAAGAGGGATCATCCAGTTCCAATGCCTCGCGGGTAAGCAATAATGGGCGCATGGTGTCGACCATGACCGCCAGTTCGTCGGTGCGGGTGACCTCGCGGCTGGCGACAATAGTGCCCGGATGCGGGCCGTGTGGAATGCCGCGCGGATGCAACGTAAAGGAAGCCTCCTCGACTCCGCGACGTGAGCCGAACTTGCCCCGAACGTAGTAGAGGACTTCATCAGCCTGGACATTGGAATGAGCATAAGGAACCTTGATGGCATCCGGGTGCGTGTCGAGCAGCCGCGGCGCAAATGTGCAAATGACAAACCCCGTTGCCTCGAACGTCTGATGGATCGGCGGCGGTTGATGAATGGTGCCGGTGATCGGCTCGAAATCGTCAGCGTTGAAGGTGAACGGATAGACGAACCCATCCCAGCCGACGACATCGAAGGGGTGCTGGGCCAGGATATAGCGGGTCAGGCGTTGTTCATCCTTGATGAGCACCGGGACATCGCTTTCCCGATCGATCAGCAGCAATTCAGTGGGACCGTGCAGATCACGTTCGCAGAACGGCGCGCCTAGGCGAAATTGCCCTTCGGGATTCAGATACCGTGGCGGAAACAGGATGTTATTCTCTGATTCGATAATCAGCAGGTCCGGCAAGATCTCCGGTTCAAACACCATCTGATACGTCGTGGTTCGCGGAATCACTACATAATCAAACGGCTTGAACGGCAATACTCCGAACGGTGTCAGCAGCTGCCCACGCCCTTTATGTACGAAGATCACTTCGTCGGCCGAGGCATTTCGGTACAACTCCTTTTGTGGTTGCAGCGGCCGACACCGCCAGAGCGTCACGTCGGGATTGGTCATCATGGGCACGCGACCGAGGATCGGGTCTCCGGCGGCGGCTAATTTGCCCGAAGCAATGTGATGGTGTCGCAACTGCTCTTGCGGCACCGTCTGCAGGGCCAGGGTACCGGCCGGTTCGATGTGGCGGGTCCGAGTGGGGGGCCGGAGGTGATAGAGGGTGCTGTAGGCGCGGCTAAAGCCAGCTAGGGTGACTACTTCTTCATAATAAATCCCTTCGCCACGATAACCGGGCTGCACCCGGTGTTCGGTGTGGCGTTTGGGCGGGATGCTGCCGAGTTGACGATAGTAGGGCATCAGAGGCTCCCCGAGAGAGATTTGGGCCGCGAATGTGTCCTATTGTATGCAGTGTTCTCGTCTCCCTGAAAGGGGGGGCCCCTCTTGCTCTTTGGCCCCATTTCCCCACAATGAAGCCTCGTATGGCGTAACCCCTTGCGTTGGGGAGGCCGAATCGGATCATGAAAAAGCAGCTGCCCGAGGAATGGTGGACCAACGAAAACCCCTCGACCCTCCTATGCTGGTCCATCCGGCTTCATACTCCGCGTAAGTTACGACTCTTCGCCGTAGAGTGTTGTCGCGGACTCAAAAACTTCGTTAATGATGCCCAAGCCTGGCAAGCGCTGCAGACCGCGGCTGACTTCGCCGATGGCAAGACAAGCTATGACCAACTGCGTGCGGCCTGGATGGTGGTGCGTCAAGCCCTAGGCCGCGTGCCGCTCGCCTCGCGATGGGAATACGCGCTCAACGCCTTGTTGCATGCTGCCTCGCCGCATCTGACGCTCTACGATGCCGTAAACGCTGCCTGGGAGGCAGCCCTAGCTACTGGGCACACCTGGAGCAATTACCATCTGCAATCCAATATGATGCCCCACGAGGCCCGCTTCTATCCCCCGGAACGCTCCGAACTCCAGATGCGGCATTGTCAGATGATTCGCGAACTGTTTCCATTTTATCCTGTTCACCTAGATTCCCACTGGCTGCTCTGGGAGCATGGCCAACTACGCCGCTTGGCCCAGGCAATTTATGATGAGCAACGCTTTGACGACCTACCGGTTTTGGCCGATGCCCTGGAAGAGGCCGGTTGCGATGATCCGCGTTTGTTAGAGCATGCCCGCAGTGGGGAACCTCATTTTCGCGGCTGCTGGCTGCTGGATGCTCTGCTGCAGCGTCAGTAGCCTTCCCTGCGGATCGCAGGCACCCAACCTGGTTGCTGGCTTGCACCGGACGGTCGGCTGCCTCCCTCCTAGCTGGTGTCGGTGTGGTTGGTTGGGGGGGATGGCAACCGGTAGGTTGCTTGAGCACCCATGTGATGGAGGTGAAGGGCTGCCATTCGGGCGCGGTGTGTAGTGGGGCCAGCTTCGGATCTAGTCGTTCGAGGGTCGCAGTCGTTGGTCTAGGTCATTGGTATAGCTCACAGGGACCATCTCCCACACATATGCGGCACAATCCACTCGATGTCCTCAGTGGTCCTGCCGGGCGATTTGGGTAGGGCAAGGATAGATGGTCGGGCCAACTCGAACGAAGCCTGGAATGGATAGCCCACTCGGGAACCCTTGCAGGGTTCTCGCGGGCCATGGCTCACCTCAGCGAGGGGTCCATTGCTGCTTAAGACTCCTTGGCACCAGCACCAGTTTACTCATCACTCACTCGTCACTCGCTCGGCGGTTGCCAACGCCAGGCCCGCACAGCCTCCATCCGGGTGTGATCCGTCAGGTTGAATTGCAAGGGCGTGACAGTGATGTAGCCGTCGGCCAGGGCAGTGACATCGGTATCGGGGTTGGGATCAGGACAGGAGAAGTCGGGCGTAGTCCAGAAATAAACCCGGCCGCGTGGATCACTGCGGCGGTCAAATGCTTCGACATAGGGGGCCAGGTTCTGCGGGCAAACTTTGATACCTTTGACGGGGCCTTTCTCCGGGCTGGGGATGTTGACGTTGAATAACTCACCCGTGCGGGGTTGGTGGGCAAGAATCTGCTCGATCACTTGCCGGGCCAACGCCGCGCCCCGCGCGAAATCGATGGGAGCTAACTTCATATATTCCTGCGAGCAGGCAATCGAAGTGATTCGAAAAAACGCCCCCTCGATCGCCGCCGCTACCGTTCCCGAATACAGCACATTGATGCCGGCATTGGACCCGGCGTTCAGACCGCTAATCAGCACATCGGGCGGCTCGGGCAACAGTTCGCGGATCGCCAACTTAACACAGTCGGCTGGTCGGCCCTCGACTGCCCAGCCAATGGCCTGGCCGCGATCGTCGGTCACTTGCTGCACAATCAACGGCGTCGTCAGCGTGACGGAATGGCCGACGGCCGATTGCTCCGTAGCAGGGGCGATGACGGTGACCTCGCCGAGTTTGCGGAGTTCGGGCAAAAGTGCGCGCAAACCTGGAGCATAGATGCCATCATCATTGGTCAGCAAGATGCGCATGACGAATCCTTTCATTCGGTAAGTTTTTTTCGGCGAAGAGTATGATGATAGCGTTGCGCGAAGCGATGTGCTTCGTCTCGCACAGATTGCAACAACCGCAACGCCGGCGTGCTACGGCTCAAGCGGATTGGCTCCGACTCGCCGGGCCGGTAGATCTCTTCTTCCCGCTTGGCCAACGACAGCAGGGTTGGCGGGGTGAGATCTAGGGCGGCAAACGCTTCCAAGGCGGCGTTGAGTTGGCCTTTGCCTCCGTCGATCAGCAAGATATCAGGAAACAGTTCGTCCTTTTCGTCCAGGCGGCGGAAGCGACGGGTCACCACCTCACGGATGCTCGCAAAGTCGTCCACTCCCTGTACGCTCTGAATCTTGAAATGACGATAGCCGGCTTTGAACGGCAAACCGTCGATGAAGCGGACCAGCGAGGCCACGGTAGATTCGCCCTGCAGGTGAGCAATATCTACGCCCTCGATGGTGCGTGGCGTCTGCTTCAGGCCAAGCAGTTTCCGCAGGCCGATTAGCCCTTTGCGTGGGTCGATGGGGAATACCTCGGGTTGCTCGTGTTTGTCCACCTCGCCGCGTTGCGCGAGCTTCCGCAAGGCCGTGATGTCGTCGCGTAGGCGGGCCGCTTTCTCAAAGTTGAGATCGGCAGCCGCGGTCTGCATCTCACGTTGCATCTCACGCAGCAGGCGTTCCTTTTTCCCCTCCAGCACCATTCGCAAGGCCCGAATCTGCCTGCGATACTCTTCCTTGCTGACGCGGAAATTGCACGGCGCAGTACACTGACGGATCGAGTGCAGCAGACAGGGCCGAAACCAACGCCAGCGATCATCGCCGTCTTTGATGTCCAGGGTGCAGGTGCGAAACTGAAAGATCCGCTGCAGCACCTGAATGGCCTGGCGCAGCGAGCGGGCTGAGGTGAACGGCCCGTACAGCTTCACGCCACGGCGGCGCGGCTTGCGGGTGAATTCCACACGCGGGTAATCTTCACGAACGCGAATTTGCAGGTAGGGGAAGGTCTTGTCGTCTTTCAACTCCGTGTTGAAACGCGGCTGGATGTCCTTGATCAGCCGTGCCTCTAGCAGCAAGGCATCCACTTCGCTTTCCGTCTCGATGTAGTCGACATCGGCGATGCTCGGCACCCAATCCCGGGTGCGGTGATCCTCGGCGGCCTGTTTGGTGAAGTAGCTCGACGCCCGGTTGCGCAGGCTCTTGGCCTTGCCGACGTAGATCACGCGGCCGGCTTCGTCTTTCATGAGATAGACGCCCGGCGTGGTCGGAAACGATTTGACCTTCTCAGCGGCCGGATTCATGGCAACGTCTCCGAACGAGAAAAGCCTTCGGCAACTATTCTAGGAAGGGCACAGTGGAAAGCCGGTGTAGTGCGGAGAGAGAACAGCGCGAACCTCTGAGGAGGAAAGATTGTCCTGTAAGGGGGGAACTACTGTTTTGCGATCGACCCCCTAAGAAAAAGAATTCTTCAAAAAAGAGGTCTTCGGCGTCACACTCGCCCCGGTTCGCCGTATAAACAGACAGATCCCAGAAGACTCGTAACACCGGGGTAAGTGAGGCAAGGTAACCTTCCTTACCATCCTACAACCCAACGGTTTAGCCGTTTCGAGAAGTCGGAGGTCACCCATGGTTAGTATTCGTGGTTTCTTGGTGCTGGCTGGCGTGGTCGCTCGCACGAGCGGTCGAGTCGCCGAAACGCGCCTCGGCACCCAGCTGGCCGTGCTGGTGGCACCGACACTCTATGCCGATCACCCCGCGGATGATCCGCAAGCAACCATCCCCCCAAGCGGGGGCGGGGTCAGGGCCGGTCGGTCCTGTGGTGCCGTGTCCACCTCCCGTCTGGGAGGGCTTGCCGAGCAACGAGGCCAGCAACGCGGTTGCAGCGGATGCTACGGGCGATTTGGCCTGGGCTAAGGCCGCGTCCGAGCCACCCCAACAGAGTGACTAGGCGTCGTTCCCCAAGTCGGCAATCCCGCTGAACAGGTGCGGGGTGCCCCACGGGGGGATTGTCTCGCCGTATTGTAGTCGGCCCTCTCTCGTCGGTCGGGGACGGTTGAGGCGAGCGTGGTCGGTGTCGGGTGCTGCCCTCTTGAGATCCAGGCAGTTCTCCACCACTCTCGATGGGCCTGTCGAGCACTCAACGGATCGAATCGACTGGTGATGTTCCTTCATGAACTGGAATGAAATTTCGCAACTGGTTCTTCGCGCGCAGGCCAACGACCACGAGGCTTTCGGTCAACTGGTTGAGCGCTTCACGCCCACCGTCCGTAGCATCGCTTTGGCTCGGCTGCGTCACGAAACTGATGCTATAGAACTGACGCAAGATGTGTTTATCCATGTGCTGCGTAGGCTACCACAACTGCGTGACCCCCTCTGCTTCGCTGGCTGGCTACGGCAAATGACCATACGCATGATCATCAACCGCCAGACCCGCAAGGGACCATTGCTTAAGGTAGAGTGCGAGCACCTGGACCAGGCCAAGGCCAAAGAGGCTAACCCACTGGAGTCGATGCTCCAGAGCGAGCGGGCCGTCGAACTACACGAGGCGCTCGATCGCCTCAAGCCGGTCGACCGGGCCACGCTAGTTGCCTTCTATCTCCGTGGCCGGTCGCTCAAGCAGATGGCCCTCGAGTTTGAGGTGCCCGTCGGGACGATCAAGCGTCGGTTGTTTGTCGCCCGCAACCGGCTGAAGGAAGTGCTGGAGCAGATGGCCCAGCAGGCCGGCGTTTAAGTTCTCGCATCGACGAGCCAGGCCGGCGTACACGTTGAGTGCGAAACGTAACGGAAAAGGGGTGGGGGAGTTTTCCCCTCGCCCCTTGCCCTTTTGGGGGCTAAGCTGACCGCGGGCGAAGAATCGTCGCGCGAGGAGCTTGTCATGTGGCCAACCCAGTTTTCCTGGCGTGTTGTGTTTCCGGTGTTGCTTGTCACGCCTCTCGTATGGGCGGGCCTGACCTGGACCCTGGCTACGCTTGCCCCGCGGCACAAGATGACCGCTCGCGTCGCAGCCGTACCCAGACCCAGCGACGAAACCTCGTTAGCACCTGATCGGCCCGATGGAGTGGCCAACCCTCCCTTGGTGGAACCCTCGTCTCCCTCAACGCCTCCACCGTTCTCGTCTCATCCATTCCGGACTCCACCGCCTTTGCCAGTGCCACCAGGGGATGGGAAAGCACGGCAGCCACAAGAGCCGGCCCCCCCCGCCCGCAGCGACCTGCCGCCGGAGTTACACGTTCGCGTCGACCGGGCCGTCGAACGTGGCTTGTTTTATCTAAGCAAGCAACAGAGCGATGACGGCAGTTGGAGCCCCTCGGATTACACGTTGGCCATGACCGCCCTGGGCGGGCTGACGCTTTTGGAATCGGGCGTGCCGCGTGACGATCAACGCGTGCAACGGGCGGCCCGCTCTATCCGTGAGCAGGCGTTGCGAAATCACCAATCTACCCACACCTACACTGTCTCACTGGTTATCCTTTTCCTCGATGCTCTGCAGGCCGCCGAAGATCGCCCCTTGCTACGCACGCTGGCTCTGCGGCTGATCGCCGGCCAGCAAGCCGATGGCGGCTGGAGCTACCAGGTACCGAAGTTGTCGGAGACGGACGAAAGACAGTTGTTCCACGCGTTGACCCAGGTGCGACCGCCCGAGTTGGCCCAGCTGATTCGCATCCTGGAAGAGTCACGCCCGTTGGAACGCCTCACCTCTAAACCAGGTGCAGCAGAACCGGCCAAACCGCTGGAGCGTTTGACTCAGGGGGCTACCGTATCCCCATTGCCTGAAGACGCGACCAAAGCGGTGGCCTTATTACCTGAGCCGTTGCGACAGTTACCCGGACTGAGGGAAGTATCCAGCGGAAAGTCGGCAGCGCTAACCGAGCTTGGCTTGCTGGACCGCCGACCACCTGAGAAACGCTTAAGAGAGAAAAACGCTGAGAAAAGCAAAGATAAGGCCAAAGCAGCGAAAAAGCTGCCGATAAACTACACGGACAACTCCAACACCCAGTTTGCCATCCTCGCTTTGTGGGCGGCTCTGCGCCATGGGGTTCCCGCTGAGCATGC
>JBDNDE010000290.1:0-5933 GCA_046719305.1 Gemmataceae bacterium
AAGCACGCATGAGGTGCCGGATGTTCGTAGGCTGACGTGCTTCGCACCATCTGACCTGTGGCTGGATCTACCCGGTAATGCCCCTGGGGGGGACCGTCAATGCCGTAGGCCCAGTGCAAGCCGGTGTTAAACCATTGCGGCGAGTTGGGTGCCCCCATTTGGGCCGCCAGGATGTAGCACATCTCGTCGTAATAGGCACGAGCGTCGGCCTCGCTAGAGAAGTAACCCCCCTTCCACCCCCAGTAGGTCCAGCAACCCGCCAGGCGGTGGAAGACCTGTCGGCTATCGGTTTCGTGGGCGTCACGCGGATCGCCTTCGACCGCTTCAGATCGTTGCAGCCAATCCGGCACGCCAGGTTCGGGCACCTTGCGCGAGACACGCGGCAGCCCAGCCCGGCGGAAGTATTTCTGAGCAAGAATGTCGACGGCCACCTGGGACCAGCCCTCGGGGACGAAGACATTTTTCATCTCAAAAACTACCGAGCCGTCGGGGTTGGAAATTCGCGACGACCGCGGTACGAAGGTGAAACAAGCGAAGGGATCACGCCCTTGGATGGTGTAACGTCGGGTAATCTGCATGGCCGGTGCCCACCTCAAAAACGGCTAAAAGACGAACGCGGGGATTTTCGCGCAATTCTATTGTGCGCCGCAGCAGGCGAACGCTTTCAATCGGGAACAGCCGAGCGGTAGAAAATCTCTCAAGCCCCTTTGTTTCGTTCGGCAGATGCGCCCGTCTCGGCCGGGACAGAATGACCGGCACATCTGGAGCTATCGTATCTGATCTGTCCCAGGTGAACAAGAGATCAGAGGATCCAAGACGGTTGCAAACCAGAACCGACCTACCGCCACCTGTGGAGTCAGGCGAGTCGTAGCGTGGGTGGATGCCTCGCCGACGCGACGAGAGAAAGGCGGTGGCTTATCACGACCTCTCGCCCGTGGCGGGGCTATCGGCTACAACAGTCTTATTTCTCTCTCTCTGCTGGGTGGTGGTATGCAGGACGTACTTGGGTTTATTCTGGGCGGTGGACGGGGCAGCGGACTTTATCCTCTCACCAAGTTTCGCAGTGTCCCGGCGGTTTCCATCGGCGGGAAGTATCGGCTCATTGATGTTCCAATCAGCAACTGCATCAATAGCGGCATGTTGCGTATCTATGTATTGACACAAGTGCTAAGCGCGAGCCTTCATCGGCATGTGACAAACTCCTATTCGTTTGCGCCCTTTTCGCGAGGTTCCGTGGAGATGCTCGCCGCTCAGCAAACCAACGAAACCGCAGAATGGTATAAAGGCACTGCCGACGCCTTGCGACAAAATCTCCGCTATATCGGCGATGAGCCGGCCGGTGATGTCTTGATCGTCTCGGCCGATGGTTTGTATCGCATGGATTTCCGCGAGATGTTGCGGGAGCATCGCGATCGCGGGGCGGCCTTGACCATTGCGGCTGTGTGCGTACCACGCGAACGGGCCGGCAACTATGGGATTCTGGAAATCGACGACACCGGGCGGGTCAAACGCCTGATCGAGAAGCCGCGCGACCCCGAGTTGCAGGGGCTTTGCCGGGCCGATGGCTCCTATTTGGCCAACATGGGGATTTATCTGTGTCGACGTGACTTTTTAGTGAATCTACTGCGCAGTCAACCCAATGATATGGATCTGGTGACACAGATGTTTGCGCCCGCTGTGCGAACGTATCTCGTGCATGCATATCAGTTCCACGGTTACTGGCAAGATCTGGGGCACTCCATTCGCACTTATCATGAATCGCAGTTGGCCTTGGCCAGCGACCAACCGCCGTTTGATTTTCACACCCCCGACGGTGTCATTTACACCCACATGCGTAATCTGCCGGCCTCACGGGTACAAGCGGCTCAGGTAGAACAATCGCTCATCTCGGAAGGATGCGTGATCGAGCCAAATGTTGAACTATACCATAGTCTGGTAGGACTTCGCGCACGGGTCGGAGCCGGTACCGTCTTACGGGAAACGGTGGTCTGCGGAGCCGACCGCTACGATACTCCGGAAACCCCTGGTCCGCCGCTGGGGATCGGCCCCAACTGCCTCATCGAACGAGCCATCCTGGACAAAGATTGTCGGATTGGGGCCAATGTGCGCATCCTGGCTCGAGGGCGACCGGAACGCTTGGATGCAGAAAATTACGTCGTTCGCGAGGGGATTCTCGTCGTACCTAAGGGCGCGATTCTGCCCGACAACACATTCATCGGAGGAGATTAAATGTTCCTGCTACTTTCCTGCCTGTTGCTAGCTGACCCCGAACCCACATGGGCCTTCAAAATCCAGTCCCAGGGAAATTATCCGTGGGCCAGTTTTCTCGGAGCTAAACAGCTCGCCGTGCGTAATGCCGACGAACTGGTAGCGGCCTCAATGCACTCGATGAGCCGGGCAGCCGAAGAAGTCCGCCGAGCCAACGCCACCCGCGAACTGTGCGAAGCTCTCTCCCTCAAAACGATCGACTGGAACAAGCAAATGCTGCTGGTCGTCTCAATGGGCACACAATCGACCGGCGGCTACAGCATCCGCATCACCAGGGCGAAAGAAGAAAAGGGGGTGCTAACGGTGTTTTACAAAACCCAATCACCTGGCCCGGAGGATCTTGTTACCCAGGCGATCACCTTCCCTTCGCATGTTGTGCTGGTGCCAACGTTCAAGGGGAAGATTCAGTTTGTTGCCGAGAAGGAATAAAGAATAAGTACGGTTCGGCGTCCGCCAGCGCGAGTGACGGACGCTTCGGGGGAGTTCGCTCAGGGCAACGGCAGATCTTTCAACTCGAAGGTCACCTCGTGCGTGCACGTTTCCCAATGATGGAAGATCATCTTGGCGGGCGGCCCCATCTTGGCGTTGAAATTGCCAAACGTCAGCGTCAGTTGGATCCCCGCGCCTCCGCCACCCCAGCTGGAGCCATAATTTTGGAACTTGGTTCCCTTGGTGTCATACAACTCCAGACGCTGGTAAATCGTGTTCATCAAGTTGTAATCGCTCGGGTTCGACTTGTTCGTCACGTTGATCTGCACCTGCACCTGATTATTCGGCAGCGTTTTCACCTCGCGAATCTGAAACTCGATCCCCTCGATTTCTTTCTTGTAATCCTTGGCGTTGGCCGTGTCCTGGGTAATCACCACTGGACGCTGTGCTGCCAGCAGCGTCACGGGTACCACACCGCGGATCAGCGCTAATCGCTTGGCACCGACGGCACCCGCCGTCAGGGGAATCGCCACCTGGACGGTCGGTTGTTTATAGCTGCCCGCGTGGTATCGCCGCGTGACTAGCCCCCCCCGAGCTTCGGCACTCTCCTCCGTAGGGGGCAGCGGCACCATCGAGCCACGCAGGTCATCCTGGGCGATCTCCAAGCGAGGCTGATCCACGCCCAGAAACGGCATGTGCGGCTCGCTGTAGAGCGTCAGGTTCAAGAGCAGACTCTCCGTTCGCACTCCGCTCGGCTCAGGTTTCATCCCATACTCGACGAGTCGATTCAGCGAGATGTTGTTGGCCACATAGCGGATGCCGCCATCGTAGCCCACATACGGCGAGTTCACGGGTCGGCCATGTGCCCGATACAGACGCACCACATCATCGCCGTAGTTGGCCGGCGGTTGCAGCGGAATATCTTCATTTATTCGGTCGATGATCTGCCACCAGGTAGCATTGCGGAAGTGATAGCTAAACTTACGTTCGCCGGGCACCACCTTGCCATCGGGTCCGGGGGGATTGGTCACTAGGCCGATGTTGCTCTCGATCTTGTAACCGGTCTCATTCTTCAGAAGCTCGATCACCTTACCGATGGGTTGATCGACCACGATCAGATTGTACCGCTTGGGCTGTACCAGAAGGGCATGCTCCAGGCCAGGCAAGAGTCGCATCGCCCGGCGACGAACCTCGGGATCCGAACTCGCTGCGGCTCGCCGCAACAGCGGCACGGCCTGCAACCCCATCGCTACAATTTGCCTCTCGGCGGCATCCCGCACCGCCCAATCGCGATCGGCCAACTGGGCGATCAGTAGCCGGTTGCGTTTGATTTCGTCGGTTTCCAGCGGAGGAGCAGCCGCGTAGGTCACGAGGCACAGCCCCAGGAACGGTCCCACGAATAGGAAACGAACAAAGGTATGCAAAGATGACACGTTAAACTCCCGATACCAATTCCGCGCAGCGATAGTTCATGTGGGAATTGTAGCAATTTCCTTCGGGGTGTTGATGCTTCTCCCGCAGCAGCTCTACCGCAGGCTGACAAAATACACCGGTTGCGCTCAAGGTTCCGACCTTGAACGCAACCGGTGGCTCCCCTCCCAGAATCGCTCATGAGCCAAGCTTGCGTAGCGTGAGTTCATAGCGCACGCGGAAGGCGGGTTGCTTCTCTTGCCCCTTGGGGACGGCCCCATGGACCTGGGCAATGCCGTCCTTTATCTCGTAGGTAAACGCCTTGCCCGTCACGGGATCGACCGGCACGGGCACCTCGATGGACCTAAGCGCGTCCGGCAACTTTCCCGTCTTGGCCGCGTGCAGTCGAACCGCTTCGGCGAGACGAAGCAGGGCCAACCGCTGCTGGATGCGAACCTGCACTTGACGGACCCTAAATGCGTGGGTCATGATCGGGGCAAACAGCGACTTTTCAAACTCCGCTGAGGTCGGCCAGCTGGGTTTGCCGTCCTTTAGTTGCATGCGTGATTCCGCCACTGGATAAGCAAGGATCAGCCACTGAACGAGATCCTCCTGCTGTTCTCGAAAGCGATACTTGCTCTCCAACAAAAGCAATTGTCGTGCGGGCAAGGCATCGAGTCTGCTTTCGGCCAAGCCTATCTCACGAAGGTAGTGGCGTGCCTGGTCAAGGCGTTTTTTATCTTCGACGAGCTTTGTCAGTTGCCGGTCCAAAACGGAGATTTGCTTGGCGTTAGGCTCATGACCCTGGTTCAGGAGCGGCTCAAATCTTTCGATCACCTGCTTCAGCGACTCGGGTGTCATCGGTTCTTGGGCGATGCGGCCCAGTTCGACCTCGGCCATGAGAAGCTCGCCATCGAAGCCCGCTCGCAGGTCGAAAAGCGGATCAGGCAAGTACGACAACGCCCAGTACAAATTGGGCGCGTCGGGCTGCGCGATCATTTCCTCAAGCGCGGTAAGCGTCAGGTGCGTCATGGCCAGCCCCACCAGCTGCGCGATGAGTGTGGGATGGTGCTTCATCGTCTGGCCCAATCGCAGCATCGTGCGGGCAGTCACCAGCGCCTCCTCGTACCGGCCGTGGGCGATCTGCTGCCGTAGTCGGATTCGTAGGCAGTCGGCCAGGAGGCGGAGTTGCTGAACCTCCGGTAGCAACGTGTAGAAGCCGTCGCGTTGCATCTCGGGCAGGATCTGCCAATCGGTGCGATCCAGCAGGGCAGCATCGTCGGCCCGGCGCAACGCGCTGCCACCATAGGGGACGTACTTCTCCTTGCGGAGTTCACTCAGGGGCATCTCACGCAGTTTGTCGCGCTCTGCGTTGGCCTCCTTGCTGAAGAAGAAGCTGTTTTGTTCGGCGAAACACTTCAGGAAGCCATGCACACTGTTGCCTGATCGTAGTTCACTCAGGCGTGGCAACAGTTGATACTTGAGGGAGGGACGCGGGGCTGCCTTCGGCGAAAGCGATAGCCTCACCAGCGTCTGGGTCGGGGCGGGCGGCTCGTCGGCCCGAAGCGAGTACACACTTGCCAATAACAGGAAACACATCCACGAGTTGGCCATTCTCATTCTCGATCTCCTTCAAAGAATCGTTCGTCGGGGAGGGCGGTGAAGGTGGCTCGAAGCGGCGGAGCGTCGGGGATCAGGTCGACGACTGGTTCGGGCGTTGACAGTTCGCTCCACCGCAGCAGGTTCGCCGTCGGTTGGGGCGTCGACTCGACGGGCGCGGGCACGACGAGTGACGCCGTTGGCGGCGGGGATCGTAACGGGCGACA
>JBDNDE010000291.1:0-5932 GCA_046719305.1 Gemmataceae bacterium
GCTGAGTGGGTCACGACCGGGGCGCACGGAGTGGCACCCGCAGTGCAACTGGTCACAGGAGCATAGCCCACCGTTGCACCACACAGCGTATAGTTGACAGTGCCACAACCGCGACCGCACCCACGAGCCTGCCGACTGCCGCAACTACGGCTTTGGCGACCCAGGCCGTAAATCTTGGCCGGAGCGGAAGTGAGAACCGGGGGAGCGCCCGCCGTCAGGACCGTCATCAACACGATCGAGCTAACCATAGAAAGACTCCTCTACGAGGGGCGAAACCTAGGAAGAGGTCAACCGCCTTGATTGACCTTCGACACGAGATCATCGTAGAGCGGGTATCGATGATTGACAACCCTCTAATTTCGCCAAAGCGAGAATTTTTCCGAAACGATTTATTTTATGCGACCAGAAAGAATTGCGTAATCTTCCTGAATTAACGACCTCCTGCGTGCATATCTTTCTACCTAGCTCCCCCTGACCCAAACGTCCAGGTCCGCCTCCCCCCCATCTCTTCCCCACACCACCTCCACACCACCTCCACACGCCTGCCCGCAGTCCGAAACCGTTGCAAAACGATTCACTTTCACGGCTTAAAGCCGTCGGGTGTAAACAAGTCGGACTGTTGCACGCCATCTCGAGTTAGTGTTGGTACAAAGCAGGGAACAGATCCAGAGACGGACGAAAAACCTCGTGGGCCGTCGTACTCATAACAACCTCGTGCAAAGAAGGTTACGTATTATCCACCAGGTGTGGCGCAGGCCCCCTCAAAGAAATAGATAGGAAACAGGTATGGATGAAAGACGTGCCAACAATTGGGATTTTTCCTGTTCAATGTTTTGGGGTTGATTTGATTTATGTTGGCGATATGACAGCAATCCGACCTTTGAATTTGTCGTGATGATCCGATTCGCCCAGGCCAGAGGCGGGCGTGTCCCTGTATGGCAGGAGGTCCAGTATGGGTTGGAAATGTGTGATCACGGGCGCACTGCTCGCAGCAGTTGCCTCGATCAGCTGGGTCGCCTTAGTTCAGGCTCAGCCGGTTCCTTCCACAACTCCTGGTTCGGCATCAGATTGGAAGCCTGGCGAACTACCTCCTCCCCCCCCGGGGGCGAGCTTGCCCGGAATACCGACAGTACCGTCGGCTGTGGAACCGCCCGCCGTGCCGCCGCTTGCCCCGCCGATGCCGCTGCCCATTCCACCTTTGCCCGGTTCGGACACGGAGTTGCCTGGAGGGACGCCCCCCGCTGCTCCGTCTGGAGCAACTCCGCCTGAATCGCCAGCCGTGCCGCCTGTTTCCAACCCACCGGCGTCTCCTGTTCCCATGGATCCTTCACCGATGCCTTCCGGCCTACCGGGTGTCCCGTCGGGGGCACCGACCCCGAAGACTACGGAGCCGGTACCGGCCCCGACACCATCGCTAATACCGCTGCCCACACCAAGGGGGCCGGGTAGTCCGCCGTCGTCACCACCTGTGGCCGAGAAGCCTGAGGCGGTGAAGCCTGTGAAGGTACCGGTAGAAGTGCGTCCCTACTTGCCCTCGCGGTCGGAAGCCGCTGTGCCAGTGACGCCCAGCGTGGTCGAGATGCCCACGGGTCGACAAGAACCGGCGGTAACACTGGAATGGGGCGGCAGTGGAGTGGCTAAGATTGGCCAAATCAGTGAATATACCCTGACTATCAAGAATACCAGCGTTCAGCCGGTTCAATCGGTGTCGGCTCGGGTGCGGCTACCGCAAGGGCTGTCGTTGGTGGAATCGCTACCCAAAGCAGCCGATGAGAACGGCCTGCTGATGTGGGATCTGGGTACCATGATGCCACGGCAAGAGCGGGTGTTGCATCTGAAACTAAGGGCCGATGCTAAAGGGGACATGATGCCCCAAGCCTGGGTTACCTTCACTGGCGCGGCGGCCATGCGTCTTCGGGTCAGAGAGCCAAAACTGACGGTGAAAATCCAATCGCCCGAGAAGGTGCTGGTCGGAGATGCCACCCAGTTCACCTTGGTCATCAGCAACCCAGGCGATGGCTCGGCTGATGCGGTCAAGATTAGCGCTGTGCTCTCCAGTGGCTTGGAACATGCTCGCGGCAACAAACTCGATTTCGAGATTGGTAGCCTATCTCCGGGCGAGAGCCGCAATGTAACCTTGCTCTGCGCCAGCCGGGCAGGTGGAGTGCAAAAGGTTGATGTCACTGCCATTGCGGACCATGGGCTCAAGGCCACGGATAGTTGCCCGGTCCAGGTCATCATGCCCCGATTAGATATTAGTATAGTTGGGCCGCGTCTGCGTTACCTTGATCGCAAGGCACGCTACACCCTTAAAGTCACCAACCCCGGCGATGCCCCGGCCACTAATGTCACCGTGGCCGATATCGTCCCCGCTGGATTCAAGGTGTTGGCTGCTAGCCACGGCGGACGCTGGGATTCACAAACGCGGATGGTGTCGTGGTTCTTGGGCGAAATCGCTCCAGGCGACTCGCGCGAAGTGGAGATGGAAGTGCAAGCCGTTTCCAGTGGTAACCACACCCACAAAGCCACTGCTGTCGGCGCTCGTGGCCTACGCGCTGAATGCGAGTTGACAACGAAGGTCGAAGGGGTTGCCGCGATGCTGGTCGAATTGATCGACACCGAAGACCCCATCGAGGTCAACGGCGAAACCGTCTACGAGGTGCGTATCACCAACACTGGTTCTAAAACCGAAACCGATATCAAACTGGTTGCCACGGTGCCGGACGAAATGCAATTTAAGAATGCAGATGGCCCGGTGCGTTATCGAGAGGAAGGCAAGACGATTCTCTTCGAGCCGATTGAGCGGTTGGCTCCACGAGCTGATGCCATCTTTCGCATCAAAGTAAAGACGCTCAAGGCCGGTTCGATCCGGTTTAAGATTCAGGTGTCGAGTGCCAATCTGACGGAACCCGTCGTGAAAATGGAACCGACGCGAATCTATGCCGACGCTCCCGAGGGCGAAAAATAAGGCTCCTCGCGGTGGAAAAAATTCCAAGGGACACCGCTCCACTCCGAGCGCGTCCCTTTTGATATGTTTTGCCAATCTTATCAATCCGGTTCTCGCTCAACGTGACAGGCGATCGACCAGTTGAATCGTGTCGACTTGATAGAGCGGTGCCCCCACGCGGGGCGAACCCTTCTCCTCAAGCAATCGGCCCTCAACTCGAACGAGATCCCCCTCTCGGTAGTGCGAAAGGCGGCGGTCTCTGGCCAATTGCACGCTACCACCGTTGGCGTCCTCAGTAGCCAGATCGGCATAACGCAGTACCCAGATTCCCCCGTCGGCATGCACGAAAATCAGCTTACCCGTAAGCATGCTGAAGTTCGCGGCAGTTTCCTGCTGACCATCCCGACGGGGTTGATTAAAAGGGTGGACAGGCCCCGTTTCATCCTTGGCAGCAGCCGGTGTGATGGAAGGAATCACGGGGGCAGCGCCAGTCGGAAGTTTCTTGATCTCAGGCGTGCTGGGAGCGGGTGCCGGCGTGGGTGCCGGGGCCGGAGTGCCATGGTATGCCGGGGCAGGCGTTGGGACAGTTCCCAGCGGGACCGTTGAGCCACATCCACAATCTGGAGCGGCTTGCCTGTGCCGACGGAAAAGATCAAAGAAACTCGGCCGGGCCGGCTTGGCACACGGATCGCATTCCGGTGCGCAGGGACCCGCCGGGACCACTTTGGGTGCGTGATAAATGATCACCGGAGCAGCCGGGGCACAGCCGCAGTCCGCTGCCGACTTCCGCGAGAACAGGCCACGCAGCGAATCCAGCAGACGCGGGCGGCAACTGTTCTCGCAGCCACAGCCGTTGGCCCCATTCACTACCGTGCCTTGGGTGCCGCAGCCGTTCATGGCCGTGCTGGGCACTGGAGCAGGTGGGGTAGCCGAGGCCAGAGGAGCCGTTGCGGCCGGAGCCGAGGCGGGAGCCGGAGCCGGATTGGCATGGTTGGTCTGAACGACGGGAGGGAAGGCCCCCACGCTCAGAGCCGACGCCAAAAGGAACGAGGAAAAAGTCACGAGAGGTTCCTCCAAAAGCAAGGGGGGTCCAGGTGCGAACGCTCGGATCGTGCCGTTGAAGCTCTTTCTCAGGCCGAGGCCGACCGTTCCGCCTACCGCCGGTGACGACTATGCCGCTCGATCCATCGAGGCGGTCGTCGTTCACTGTTTTTTCTTTTCGACCATGCCCTCTGCTCTCGTCAGCCCCGTTTCCAAAAAAAAAGCCACCCGGCGGGGGGGTGGCTGTACCATCGCGTGCTTCCAAATAACTTACCCACCTTACGGGGACAACAGCTTCCAAGATCGCACCCGATACAGTGGCTGAATCTCAAACGGAGCCGGATCAATCACG
The DNA here is from genome assembly GCA_046719305.1 of Gemmataceae bacterium. Classification (GTDB taxonomy): domain Bacteria; phylum Planctomycetota; class Planctomycetia; order Gemmatales; family Gemmataceae; genus RGDT01. Next base: position 4,341 of record JBDNDE010000291.1, read on the forward strand.
TCGCCCTCGACCCGCAACAACATCCCCTCTTGCAGCAATGCTTTGTTCCCGCTCATCAGTAGTTCCAGGCACCCATCGTAGCGATCAGTCGATCCAGGCCGCTCATATCGCAGACGCCAATTCTCTCCGTGTTTGTGAATGCGTCCCACTAACCAACTATGCTCATAGCCGTGGTCCATTTCGCCCCCTAACCGAAACACCACCGGGGCCTGACGCAACGACACAAGCTGCAATTCCACTTGACGGCGGCGAGAGGGGGGGAGACGAACGACGGGTTCATTCACCCGTGAACGATCCGCCTCGAAGTAACTGTACGATGCAGGCACCAAGCCTCGTGGAAGAGATATGTCTGTCTGTCTCTCAATCGGCACCAACCGGACGGTCGCAGTCTGGTTCGTCTTTTTCGCAGTCGCAGTCGTCAGGCTAAGCGGCCCCCTCTGCGGTTGGATGGTTACCTGTGGCAACGTATGGCAACCGGTCACCAGCCCGATCAAGGCGATCCATACCTTACGCATCAGCCACCTCCTTGCATTGTAGATGAAAATTCTATCGAACACCAAGGGTGGCCAAGTTGCGGATTTTTTGGAAGGAACGTATTTAGAGCAATCTGTGGGTTCTAACTATTCTAGCAACACCTGTAAGGGGGGATGGGATTGATGCCTGCGGCCAGATAGAGAGATTGGAATCCCACGGGCTCGGCTGAGATTCGTTGGACACCACTATGTTAGTACTCCCTGCCACGTCACGAGAAGTTGTTGCATGGCAGGGAGAACAGTTAGAAAACAGTTATTAGGTCAGTTGACGTTGAGTACTTCACCACCCGCGCGGCTAATAATAGCTGCTAACACGGCTGGTTGAGTTGTTTGCGTAACGAAGGAGACGTGTCCGTCCCCCCACAACACGTTGGTACCGCCGGTGTGAAAAGCGTAAATCTCATCACCGTTGTTGCAATTAATGGCTTGGGTTCCATTACAAATGTCATGAACCCAAAATTCGGTTTGCATGTCGTACCAACCTGAGCCGATCAACTGACCGTTAGAGTTGATTAAGCGACCCAGTTCATAACGGGCTGGTCGGCCGGCATCCTCCCAGATCACAGTCGTGTTGGACAACCCATCCGTGCAATCCGCAATGCGAGGACGATTGGTCCCACTGCTGGAGTAGTCTATGCGAATGAAACCTGTCTCACCAGACGGGGTGCCCGAAGGTAAAGCACTGGCAAATGCTCCACCGATGCCATCACACACGGCATAGTCGGTCTGACCCAGCAACACCACACCAGCAGGCATGCTGAAGGCGGGGCCGTAGTCCGACGGTTGACGTTGCGGTGCTGAGGGGCACAAGAAGCTCTTAATTTGCGTCCGCAACACCGAGCTTGTCATATTCGCCGGCGCAATACTGAAAGCATTCAGATTAATTCCCCGTTGCACATTCTCTTGCTCCATAAACGGCAGCAAGTAGGTATGGAAGGAGTGGTAGGGAGTGTTGGCATTGCCATTGGCTACCCAGCCCGCAGGGGGGAAGAAGCTGTAGGTGCTTTCATGGCTGTGCATGGCCAGGCCGATTTGCTTGAGGTTGTTTTGGCATCCCAA
>JBDNDE010000292.1:0-5909 GCA_046719305.1 Gemmataceae bacterium
GATTTCGATGGTCTGGTCGCCCTTGTCCTTTTTTTCGAAGCCAACTTTCAGGGTGTCGTTGTTTTCCACGACACGATCGAAATTGCGCTCGGCATGGAAATAAACCTGCTCTTGGTCTTTTTTGTCCTCGAAGCGTAATTCGTTGAAATGATCTTCAGTGCCCGACAGCGTCGAGCGCGTCTTGAGGCCCGATTGCGTCCGATTGTCCGGCAAGACATACGGCGGCATCTGAGCGGCGTTGTACACACTGCCCACGGCGATCGGGCGATCCGGGTCCCCCTCTTCAAACGCGACGATGACTTCCTGGCCGATACGCGGAATGTGGATCATGCCCCACTGTTTGCCGGCCCAGGGGGTGCCAACACGAATCCAGCACGACGAGTTGGCATCCTTTTGCCCCTGACGATCCCAGGGAAATTGCACCTTAATGCGGCCGTACTTGTCAGTGAAGATTTCCTCACCAGCCGGGCCAACGACGGTAGCGGTTTGCGGACCGGGGATAGTAGGGCGTGGCGTGACCAGGGGCGGCACAAAGGGCAAGGCGAGGGGCTGGCACTCGAAGCGGTTGAAATAGGGAACAGCGTCCGAGTTGCCCTCGTGAGAGTAAACTCCGTACAGGTTGGCGTAATGTTCGATCCGTGTGATCACATAATCGCCATCGGCATCGGGATGATCGGAAAGTGTGAATTGATGACCACTGATTAGATTGCGTGCGAAACTTTCAGCCTGGATACGCAGAGCTTGTGTGGTTTGTTGGGCCATGCGAATTTTCGCAGTACGGCTGTTATCGGTGAAAATCTTCTGCACATCTGCGGCGCGATCCCCCCCCGAGGGATCAACGCCATCGAATCGTTGGGCAAACAGGCCTGGGAAATCGTACATCTCCAGTTGGCTATTGTTGCCGACCTGCAGAGCATGGGAGACGCTGCCGGCGGCAACGGTAGCTTGGACGGAGCAACTGGCTTCGAGAGTTTGTTCGGGCAATTCAAAGCATTGGTCCCAGAGCGTGACCTTACCCGGGCGGAGTTGCTGTTGTTTAGCCCATTTCACGATGCGGTCGTCTGGATGGAGTCCACCTTGGCCGGGTTGATACGAAATAGTAGTTGGCCCCGGGACCGATACATGACTTTGTGGGGAATCGGCAATCACCATCGTATGGGAGCCGTTGGCATGTTGAAAGTAATAGTAGATGCCCTCTTCTTCCATGAGACGAGAGGCAAAGGCCAGGTCTGTTTCGCGATATTGCACGCAGTAATCGCGCGGTTGGTAGCTAGCTTGGGTTTGCCAAGAAACGCTTACACCTTCTAGCACTGTCTTGAGAATCTGAACCACGGTTAGTTGCTGGAAGATGCGGCTGTTACGTTTGAGGCCCAGCAGGTAAAATTGCGGCACGACTCGTAGCCGGTAGCGTTGGAACACGGCCCCACGCACACCCTCGCAGCGGTCGCCCTGCTCGATCTCGACCACGATACCGTTGACGAAGCGTGAGGCAGCGGAATCGGGTAAGGCGAGAGTGACGGTAACGGGCTGACCCAGGAGTTGATCATACGTCCAAGAGAAGGGCACTTCACACAGCACACGCAGATCAAAGGTAAACGGAGTGGAAAGAGCCTCGACGCCATGCAATGACTCCAGAAGCAGAACATCCGGTCCGAGCGGGGTGTCGAGCGACATCAGGCGATTGTCTTGCTTATACAGCGGCATGAGACACCTCAGGCGGATTCCGCCACACGTTGGGCCAACTGACGCACCGTACGGGCAAACGGCTCGTCGGGGTAACGCAGACAAAACACACCACTGGAGGCTAACTCCAGCATCTTTTCCGTTAGCGGAAAAACCGCGGCTACAGGGGCGTGGTAGGTGTCCTCGACTTGGCGAGTCAGGGCGGCAAAATCGAGACTGGGCAACGCTTTATTCACCACCAACAGAAGATTGGGGACTTTCAGCCGTTTGGCGATCTCCACAGTGACCGCGGTTCCCTGAAAATCTTGGTGATCAGGACGCAAAATAAGTATTAATACATTGCTGATGGCCATCGAAAGAAGCGTCTCCTCGTTCAGGCCGGGGTGCGTATCGATGACCAGAGAATCCAGACGGAGCCGCTCCAGCAGGGTTTGAAAGCCGTCGGTCAGGCGTTCGACATCGTAGCCCTCGCGGAGAATTTTGGCGATTTCGCCGGCGTTGATGCTGGAGGGGATCAGGAAAATGCTTCCCCCTGCACTGCGAACTTCCGGGGGACTCATGTCATAGGCCGTTTCCTCGACTTCGCATTTGCCCCACAGGTAATCGTTGAGCGCCCGGGTGATCCGCGTCTCATCCAAATTGAAAATAACGTGAATGCCCGGCGATTGAATATCCGTGTCCACTATCCCCACCCGTTGCCCCCTGAGTGCCAGGCAGCTCGCCACGTTGGCCGTCAAGTTCGATTTACCCGTCCCACCACGAAACGAGTGGATGGAGATAATCTTGCCCATATCAACCCCCTCGACGAATGGCGGCTCAATCGGACGCAACCAGCAACACACGCAACCCGACGAACGGCTGGCGCTGATTGGGGGCCAACGCATTGCGATAGGCCGCCCGGCATGTAGCTGCCTGATTTTTCCACGAACCGCCGCGCAGCACCCGATAGGTGCCGGTCTGTGGCCCGCGCGGATCGCAACGCGGTGAGGATTGATAATAGCGGTCTTCAAACCAGTCGGCACACCATTCCCAGACGTTGCCGTGCATATCGTACAACCCCCAGGTGTTGGGAGGGTAAGACGCCACGGCCACGGTTCGCGGCAAGCTGGGGCCGCGTCGTCCTTCGCCGTAGGGATAGGCAGCGTCGAAGTGGGCTTGGTCGCAGCCGAGCGAGTCCCCCTGGTGAAACGGGGTGCGGGTGCCGGCGCGGCAAGCATATTCCCATTCGGCTTCGGTGGGCAGGCGATAGAGGCGGCGAGCCTCGCGTTCGGCGGGCAGGTTGCTCAGCGCGGCACAAAAGGCAACCGCATCGTGCCAGGAAACCATCTCCACAGGATGTGTTGGCCCTCCCCCTGCCGCCAGTTGGAATCGAGAAGGATTGATTCCCATCACCCGTGCATACTGTTCCTGAGTCACGACGGTGACAGACAGATAAAACGCATGCGGCAAGACGACTTCATGCAGGGGGCCTTCGTTCTCGCGACGGCCCATTTCTTCCGCTGGCGAACCCATCAGGAACGAGCCTTTGGGAATGAGTGCGAAGGTCATCCCGGCGCTGTTAATCAGGCGTTTTTCCTGCTTCAGCTCGCCGCTTTCTAGCCCGGCCAACACCTCCCAGACACGTCCGCGTTTTGTCGTGACTGGACGTATCGGTTCGACGAGGGCGGCAGCGGGTTGGCATCGGGCTAGGGGGCCGGATTGTTCGGCACGCGTCAGAAGGGCTTGGGCGTCGATTGGTCTTCGTAGCGCGTCCTCGGCTACCGCTTCGGTCAACACGCCAGCCAGATATTCGTCCTGATCCAGTCCGAGGAGTCGGCCCAGGCGGCCCAGGGTACGGACATCCTCACGCGGGTCCTCGCTGCGTGAGGCGGTTGAGGTGACAGGAGTGGTGCTGCCCGGTGGGCCATCGGTAATCAGCAGGCGAAGCTCGTTTGATTGGATAAACAGATCGCCCGCTTCGATCGCGCCGACGATTAGGGCTCCGGCGCGGCGATGCAATCCGGCAACAAGGCGTACCAAATTAGCCCAGAGCGCGGCATGGTGCAGGCCCGGTTCACGAGAGCGTTGAGCGAGCGTTTCGTTGCCGGGTGGTGCGAATTGCAGACAACCGGGGAAGGTGTGTTCCAGCAACAGCAGACCCGGCGTAGCAACTCGCATGGCGCGGTTATGCCAAGCTATTGCTTGGTTAATCCGGTCTTCGGGCAGGAACACCAGCAAGACCGGTGGCAGGTGCGGCAGACGCGGATTGCCAGCCAGCCAGCATTCACCGTGAACATCAGCACGTACCAGGGCAGAAAGACGGCGATCGCCCAGCGTGGGCACCAGTTCGCCGACCTGATGCTGAGGGAAAATCCCAGGAAGCCAATGGGCCAAATCTTCGGCACGTTGGATGCGGGCAACGCGATAGTGCAGTAAGTCTGGCAGGGCGTGCAGGTAACGGCTCAAGAGTCCCTGCAGGGCGACCGGCTGACCGGGCAGCAAGCGTTTAACGAGGTAGCTGGTAGAATCGACCAGTTCTGCATCACTTAAGGCTCGTAACTGGTCGATTTCGAGTTGACGTTGATCGGCCTCACGGGACCAACCGGCCCAAATGGTTCGGGCGATCCGCTCGATCGGCAACGGAACAGACGGCTCTGTCAAGAACGGGAGAACCGCCTCGGCAATGCGTTCTAGTAGGTCGATGGCGCGGGTCATGAGGGTATGGTATCACGCAACGCGCCGAGGGGCGCAACCTATTTACCACTAAGCAGTTGCCGCAACACATACGGTAGGATGCCGCCGTGCTGGTAATACCGCACTTCCTGAGGGGTGTCGATACGAACTACCGCCTGGAAGTGGGATTGTTTGCCATCCGGGCTGCTGACTCGCACGGTGATCTCCCGCCCGGGGCGGAATTCTCCGCCCAGTAGATCAGCCAAGCCGACTACCTCATAGTGTTCCTCGCCAGACAGACCTAGGGACGAGACATTTTCGCCCGCGCGGAATTGCAAAGGCAGAATGCCCATTCCCACCAGATTGCTTCGGTGTATCCGCTCGAAACTCTCGGCGATCACCACTTTCACGCCCAACAGGTTTGGTCCCTTGGCGGCCCAGTCGCGCGAGGAGCCGGAGCCGTACTCTTTGCCGGCGAGGATAAACAAGGGCACGCCATCTTTGATGTATTTCACGGAGGCATCGTAGATGGACATTTCTTCCCCAGTGGGCAGGTAACGGGTCACGCCTCCCTCGGTGCCAGGTGCCAGCAGATTTTTCAGGCGGATGTTGGCAAACGTACCGCGCACCATGACCTCGTGGTTTCCGCGGCGTGCCCCATACTGGTTGAAGTCGGCCACGGCGACGCCTCGTTCGCTGAGGTAGCGTCCGGCGGGGCTGTTGGGTTTAATGTTGCCCGCCGGTGAAATGTGGTCGGTGGTGATGCTATCGCCCAGCACGGCCAGCACCCGGCCGCCCGTAATGTCGGCAAGGGGGGGCACGGCGATAGTCATCTTTTCGAAATAAGGCGGATGTTTCACGTAGGTGGAATGCGGATCCCAGGCATATAAATCGCCTTCGGGGACCGGTAGGTTCTGCCAGGCCTCGGAGCCGAGATAGACATCTTCGTAATCCTTCAAGAACATCTCGATCCGCACCGAACGATCGATGGCTTGTTGAATCTCGGCTTGGCTGGGCCATATATCGCGTAGAAAGACCGGTTTGCCATCGCTACCGATCCCCAGTGGTTGAGTGGTCAGGTCGATATCCACCCGACCAGCCAAGGCATAAGCGACGACCAGCGGCGGGGAGGCAAGGTAATTAGCACGTACATCGGCATGGACGCGGCCTTCGAAGTTGCGGTTACCGCTCAGTACAGCAGCGACAACGAGTCCTTTTTCGTTGATGGTTTTGCTGATCGCTTCCGGCAAGGGACCAGAGTTTCCGATACAGGTGGTACATCCATAGCCCACGATGTGAAAACGCAGCTTCTCCAATGGATCGAGCAACCCGGCATCGGTTAAATAACTCTTGGCCACCTTGCTGCCGGGGGCCAGGGAAGCTTTCACCCACGGTTGTGTGGTCAGCCCACGTTGAACTGCCTTTTTCGCCAACAAGCCGGCCGCAAGCATCACCGAAGGGTTGCTGGTGTTCGTACAACTGGTGATCGAGGCAATCACCACATCTCCATGCCTCAAGGCATAGTCTGCGCCTTCCACCGGTTGGGAGGCCTGATCGTCCGCCAATCCGTATCC